>JAAFHV010000139.1 GCA_013297655.1 Myxococcales bacterium
CGCACGCGTACGTGACGAGCACAAAAGCCCCCATCAGCCCCTTCGCGAGCTTCGACATCTCTGGACTCCTCGAGTGCACATCTCCCGAGCCGGGGACGCGCAGCGGAGTGACCATGATGGACAGTGGCGCGCGCGTCGATAGGAAATCGGTCACGATCACGAACATTTACGCGCTCGACACAGGCGGTACCGAGTCGAGCCAAAGTTGGCGTAGTGCAACGCCAACTTGGCGCAGCACAAACCCCGAGAAATTCGCATGGCGCAAAATCCGCACGCCACTTTTGGCGTGACCACCATATCCCACCCGCGCGATGGGCCTCGTTCTGGGCGTATCCGCATAAGGATGGCACGCTGCGAACGCGCTCCCCGGCCGGCCTACCCGAACCGAAGTCGCCGCCCTTCGCCGGATCCCACTGCGCTCTTCCGTGCCCGACCGGAACTTTCGCAATAGCGGTCCTTCGAGCCTGCCGAGGCTGGCGCCTGCGATGCCGAGCCACCGCTTGTTGGTCGACCGACGACCGCGGCGGCGGACATCACGACGACGCGCGGCTCTTCGTCCGCCCCGTGTTCGAGTCACCCGCGAGCGTCTACAATACCCGCGAAGCTCTCGACGACGGGGTCCAACCCACCCGCAGCAGAGCCAACCCTACTTTCACTGGGCCCGAACCGCTCAATGACTGGCCCAAACCATCCAACGACAGCGCTATCCACGGCGCACACGCCTTGGCTACACGGCTGCCATGCTCGATCTCCGCGACAGTGGCTCTCTCCCGGGGTCGCGGTTCGTGTCCTGCCCGAGCGGGTTTTCGCTTGTCTCCGCGGGAAAAGGCGCAGTCTTCGCGGTCGCGTACCGAGGCGCGACCTATGCGCTCCCGATCGCGAGCGACGGTACGGTCGGCCCTCCCATCGTGCCCCGTCCGGCCGGCAGCGAGGCCTGACCCTTTCGCCGCCACGGTCGGTACCTCGTGGGCTGCGTCCTTGCGAGGCCGCGACCGGCACGTCCCGGTGTAGGGTGCGCCGCATGAGAATGAGGCCGTTCCTGTTCGCGCTCGCCGCCGTCCTCGTGCCCGCGTGCTCCCCCGCGCCGCTCCCGCCTTTGCCGGCCGAGCCCCCTCCGCCGAAGCCCGTCGCCGTCGTCGTCGACGCGGGGGCGAGCGACGCGTCGGCGGACGCCACCGTCGCCCAAGCGCCGTTCCCCTACGCCACCCCCGTCGTCGTGAAGAGCGCGAAGGGCATGGTCGTCACCGACGACGCGCACTCCACCAAGGTCGGCAAAGCGATGCTCGCCGCCGGTGGAAACGCGGCGGACGCCGCTGTCGCGACCGCGTTCGCGATGGCGGTCACGTTCCCCACTGCGGGCAACCTCGGCGGCGGCGGCTTCGTGGTCGCGCGCATGGGCGGCAAGGTCACCTCCCTCGATTTCCGCGAGATGGCGCCCAAGTCCGCCAAGCGCGACATGTACTTGGATAAAGACGGCAAACCCTCGAAAGATGCGTCGGACGGCATCAAGTCGGTCGGCGTGCCCGGCTCCGTCATGGGTCTCTACGAGCTCCACAAGACCCACGGCTCCAAGAAAAAATCCTGGAAAGACGTGCTCGCCCCCGCGATCGCGCTCGCCAAAGAGGGCTTCCCCGTCGACGCCGCGTTCCTCTCCGCGCTCTCCCAAGGCGGCGACCGCCTCAAGCGCCATCCCGTGTCGGCGGCCCTTTATTTCCCGAACGGAAGCCCCCCCGCGCTCGGCTCCACCTTCAAGAACCCGGACCTCGCCGCCACCCTCGAGCGCATCGCAAAAGACGGCCCGAAGGGCTTTTACGAGGGCCCCACCGCGAAGGCGATCGTCGCACAAATGAAGGCCGACGGCGGCTACGTGACTGCCGACGATCTCAAGGCCTACAAGGCCAAGTGGCGTACCCCGCTCGAGCTCGAGTACCGCGGCCACAAAATCGTGTCGATGCCGCCGCCTTCCTCCGGCGGCGTCACCCTCGCGATGATTTGCCACATCCTCGAGGGCTACGACTTGAAGGCGCTCGGCTTTCAAACCCCCGAGTCGCTCCACTACGTCTTCGAGGCGATGCGCCGCGCCTACGCCGCACGCAACGCGAAGCTCGGTGATCCCGATTTCGTGAAGTTGCCAATCGAGAACCTTTTGTCCGAGGGCTGGGCGAAAGAGCAGCGCGCCGGCATTCGCCCCGATCGCGCCACGCCATCGTCCGAAATCACCACCGCGCCCGCGTCCGGCGTAGGACCGCACACCACGCATTTTTCGGTCGTCGACGAGGCCGGCAACGCGATCGCGCTCACCACGACGATAAACTTCTGGTTCGGCTCCGGCGTCACCGTGAAGGGCGGCGGCTTCCTCTTGAACAACGAGATGGACGACTTCGCCTCCGTGCCCGGCACCGCGAACGGCTTCGGCCTCGTGCAGGGCGAAGCGAACGCGATCGCCCCCGGAAAGCGCATGCTCTCGTCGATGTCGCCCACCATCGTCACCAGCAAAGACGGCACCCTCGAGCTCGTGCTCGGCGGCGCCGGCGGGCCCACCATCATCACCGCCGTGCTCCAAGAGCTGCTCGCCGTCGTCGACTTCGGAAAAGATCCGGGCACTGCCGCGTCGGCGCCGCGCTTCCACATGCAGCACCTCCCGGACGTCGTCATGCACGAGGCGCTCGGCCTCCTCCCCGCGACGAAGACCCGCCTCGAAGGCATGGGCTACACGTTCAAAGAGCGCGGCCACATCGCCGACGCGCCCCTCATCGGTCGCGACGGAGCCGACTACGTGGGCGTCGCCGAGCCCCGTCGCGTCGGTGGGCTCGCCGAAGGTCCGTGAAGGATGCAACCATCGGTCCGAGGTCCGTTCGTGCCTCGGGCCACGGTTGCCGTCAGCGCGCTCGCGTCGTCGCGAAGCCACCCTGCCGCAGCGCGACGGTGCCGGTCGCCTTCGCGGGAGAGTCGATCGCCAGCACCTCGTAGGCCTTGCCCGCGAGGGTCATTTGGCTGCCGACGACGACCAGCTCCGCGCGGCTGGGCTTGCCCTCCCGCCAAATCGTGAGGCGCGCCGCCGGTTGCTCGCGGGGTACGGGCCCCGTGAGCGTGCGCTCCCACACGTTGCTCACGCCGACGCGGTGGGCCTTCGAGCGTACCCACGCACGTCTCTCCGATCGCAGTCGCGCCCGCGGTACCGGCGTCCGAGGACGCGCCGCGGTGCAGGCGACCAAGGTGGCCGCGACCTTGACCCACGGAGAACGCATCACGAGAGTACGCGAGCGACACCCGTCGCGTGCACGAGGTTCCGCGCGAGGGTCGTCGCCTGGCGAGCGCGTGCCTATTTTCCGCTTCCGCCGCCGACGGGCAAGTATGCGCGGGTGAGGTTTTCGGGGCCTTCGCCGTCGCGCACCACGAGGTCATCCTCGATCCGCACGCCGCCGAGAGCAGAGAGCGCCGTCACCAGATCGAAGTCGACCGCGCCAGCGCTGGACCCGCCGCGGAGCTCCTCGATTTTTTGGTCGATGAAGTAGAGGCCGGGCTCGATCGTGAACGTCTGCCCCGCCTCGATCACGGTGGTGTTGCGGAGGAACGGGTTGTCCTCCCGCGGGCGGAGCAGCGCGCACCCCACGTCGTGGCATTGGAGGCCGAGCGAGTGCCCGAGCCCGTGCGGATAAAAGAGCCGTGAGATCCCCGTCTCACAAATCTCCTCCGGGGAGAGCTTCACGATCTTCGCCTCCGAGAGCACACGCGCCACCCGCCGGTGCGACTCGTCGTGGAGCGACTCGTACTTGAGGCCCGTGCGCACGGCGGCGCAGAGATCTTGCTGCATACGTTCGAAGGCCTCCACGATCCCGAGGAACGTAGAAGCCGCGGCGCTCGTGCCCTTCACCCATGTGCGGGTGATGTCGGAGCAATAGCCCTGGAACGTGGCACCTGCGTCGAGGAGGAGCGACTCCTCCCCGCGCCCCTCGCGGAGGTACCCAATGTGGTGTAAAATGGCGCCGTTTTCGCCCTTCGCGACGATGTTTTTGTACGGCGTCTCGGCGTCGTCCTGGCGCGTGGCGCGGAGGAACTCGAGGTGCAAATCGAGCTCCGCGGCGTCGCCGGAGAGGAACGCGAGCCTCACCGCGTCGTGCCCGCGCGCCGCGATTCGGTTCGCCTCCGCGAGGCACACCCGCTCGTAGGCCGACTTCTTCACGCGGAGCTGGTCGAGCTCACGGAGGAGCGCCACGTCGTTTACGTTCTCGCGCGGAATGCCAAGATCCGCGGCGGGGGCTTCGTCCTCCCCGATGAACGCGATCTTCCCGGCGGGCAATACGTCCTTCGCGCTCGCGTAGAGGGAAGGGCGCTCCACCCGGAAAAACGAGAGGAACCCGAGGCTCGCGGGCTTGCGCGGTCGCTCCCAAAAATCGAGCGCGCTCGGCCAAATGAGGATTGGCTCTTTGCCCGGCACCGCGACGATCGCGCAGTCTGGCTCGAGGAGGGCGACCCAGTGTTGGAAGTGGGGAGTCGACCGAAGACCGAAATACTGGTCGTCGAACTGGGAGCGCTTCTTGGGCCGCCCCCCGTGGACCACGATCGCGGCGAGGCCGTGCGCTTCGGCGATCCGTGCGTACTCGGTGTTCAGATCGGCGACATGCCGAGCGTGGAGCGCTTCGAGGGCCTCCCAGCCCGAGACTGGAGCGTGAGCGTCGAGGGCGGCCTTCACGGTAAGGGCGTTCACCGCGCGCATGCTATCACTTCGATGTGCTCGTCGTTTGCCGAGAGTGCGGTACCTCCAAGGTCGCCGAGGGCCCGTCCGCCGCGGGCACCTGCTCCTGCGGGGTCACCCTCCCGAAGATGCCCACCGGCTCCAACAAGGGGCTCGACGTGGTCGAGCGGGTCGAGGCCTCGGCGCGCGGGCGAGGGTCGGTCGTCTCCATCGGTCTCCCGCGCCAGAACGCGGCCGTCACGCTCCTCTTCGGGCTCATCTGGGCGGGCGGCTTCGGCATGCTCGCGCTCCTCGTGTGGATGGCGAGCGGGGCAGGGGGCGGCTTCTTCGTCGTCGCGTTCATGGTCGGGCTCGCGGGCGTGGGCCTCGTCGCCCGTGGTGCGACCGATCTTACGAACCGGGTCGTGCTCACGGTGAGCTCCACCGAGCTCCGCGTCGACACCGCGCCAATCCGTTTCGCAAAAGCGTGCACCATGCACTCGGCCGACGTCCTAGGCTTCACGGTCCGCCGCAACGACGCCGCCCGCTACGTGGTCTACGCCCTCCGTCGCGATGGTCGCAGCGAAGCTGTACCGTGTCCCTTCGATCGCCTAACGAACGCCGTCTGGCTCGCCGAGCGCCTCGAAGAGCTCGTCCTCGAGCACCGAGCCCACTCCGCCTACCGAGGGCTAGTCACCGGAGACTGAACGAGATTCAGCCCCACATTTCCCTCTCCCGGCCATCCAAGCCGCGCCCCGCGAGCCCCAAGACCACCGCTCCCACGCCGCCTCCCAAGCGCCCCGCGTCTCTCATCTCTCATCTCTCATCTCTCATCTCTCATCTCTCATCTCTCATCTCTCATCTCTCATCTCTCATCTCTCATCTCTCATCTCCCTCCCTTCGCGCGGGACGGGGAAGGCCGTGGGTGGGCGCGGTTTTGGGGCGGTGGTGGTGGGTCCTGTGTTTGAGGCTGGAAGGCCAGTTCACGCGCGCCCGGCATTGCACACCGGCATGCGGTCGAAGAACCGGGGCAGCCGAGTTCGGGGGGACCACCACCGCCCCAAAACCGTGCCGACCCGCGGCCGTCTCCCGCCGGCCCCGCGCTCTTTCTCTCCCCCACCGGCCCCGTGCGCCCCGCGCACAAACCCATCCAGCCCCGCGCAAGGGCCGTGCGCCCCCGCACACCCCCCTGCGCGTCAGCGCCTCCCGTGTTGCCGCCGTCCAGGCTGCGCCGCAGCAATGAACGTGAGCCCCGCGAGCTTCTCCTGGGTCCGGTGGAGCACCCACTCGGTATCGAAGAGCAGCAGCGGTCGCCGCTCCACGTCGTACGCGCACGCGATGGAGCCGCGCCGCACGATGTCTTCCGGGACGAGCTTTTTGGTCTCGGTCTCTTCGATCCAGCGCGCGTAGTTGTAGGGCAGGCGATCGAACAGGGCCGCGACGCCGTACTCCGACTTGAGCCGGAACTGGACCACGTCGAACTGGAGGGGACCTACCGTGCCGAGGATCGGCTCCGGATCGTTCTCGTCGCGATCGAAGAGGAGCAGCACCGCGCCCTCGTCCGAGAGCTCTTCGAGGCCTTTTTTGAGCTGCTTGCGCTTCATCGGGTCGGCCGAGCGCACGCGCACGAAGTGCTCCGGAGAGAAGCGCGGGATGCCCTCGAACTCGACGTCCGGGCCGGTGGAGAGCGCGTCGCCGATGCGGAGCACACCCGGATCCCACACCCCGACGATGTCGCCGGAGTAGGCCTCGTCCACCGTGACGCGCTCTTGGGCGAGGAAGTTCAGCGAGCGAGAGAGGGTGAGCTTCTTTTTGGTGCGCACGTGGCGCACGTCCATGCCGCGCACGAACTTGCCGGAGCAGATGCGAACGAACGCGATGCGATCGCGGTGCTGCGGATCCATGTTCGCCTGGATCTTGAACACGAAGCCGGTGAAGTAGTCGGCGTCGGCGGGGATCTCGACCCCGTTGGTGATCCGCGTGCGAGGGGAGGGGCAGAGGTCCTGGAAGCGGGCGAGGAACGGCTCCACGCCGAAGTTGTTCATCGCGCTGCCGAAGAACACGGGCGTCACTTTCCCGGCGAGGAACGCCTCGTTGTCGAACGCGTTGCCGGCGGCGTCGAGGAGCTCGAGCTCGTCTTGGAGCTCCTTGAGCTGCTCGTCGCCGAGCTCCTCCGCGAGCACCGGATCGGTGAGGCTCGAGACCTCCATCTCGGCCTTGTGACCGATGTTCTCGCCCTCCGAGAAGCGGAAGAACGTCTTCGTGTCGCGGCTGAAAACGCCCTTGAAGCGCGGGCCCATACCCACCGGCCAGGTCATCGGGGTGCACGGGATGCCGAGCACCTGCTCGATCTCGTCGAGGAGGTCGAGCGGCGCTTTTCCGGGGCGATCGACCTTGTTGATGAAGGTCACGATCGGGATGCCGCGCATACGGCACACCTCGAAGAGCTTGATCGTCTGCGGCTCCACGCCCTTCACGCAGTCGATGAGCATGACGGCGCAATCGGCGGCGGCGAGGGTGCGGTACGTGTCTTCGCTGAAGTCGTTGTGGCCGGGCGTGTCGAGCAGGTTGTAGTGCCGGTCCTGGTAGTCGAACTGGAGCACGCTCGTGCTGATCGAGATCCCGCGCTCTTTCTCGAGCGCCATCCAGTCGCTCGTCGCGTGGCGGGCCGCGCGGCGCGACTTTACGCTCCCGGCGAGGTGGATCGCTCCGCCGTAGAGCAGGAGCTTCTCCGTCAGCGTGGTCTTGCCGGCGTCGGGGTGGGAAATGATCGCGAAGGTGCGGCGCTTCGCGATGTGCGATCGGAGGAGGGCTTTGTCGGACATAGGACGCTCGCGGCGCGCGGAACTCTCACGTAGCGCTTCCGAGTGTCAACCGCGAAGCGTTTCTGGAGATGTCCGTAAAGAGATAGTTTGGGCCGATCCGGTGCTCACCGAACGAAATGTCCGGGGGCGCGCACCGTGCCAAAATCGGCCTGAAATGTCCGGTGCCTTCGCGATCGCAATGCGTCATCGGCGAAACAATCATTGCCGTGATTGACGTCTAGAAAATGGGGTTGATACCTTGACCGCTGGGGATTCTTCGGCGGCTTAACGGGAGGGAGTACCATGCGATCATCGTTCGTAGCGTTAGCGGTTCTTGTGGCGGGCGGTCTTGTCGGGGCGGCGGCGTGCAGCTCGGATCCGGTGGCGACCAACCCGGACGCGAGCACCACGACCCAAGAAGCGGGCAGCGACGAGACCATCACGATCGGCGTAAACCTAGCCCTCACGGGTAGCCTCGCCGCCTTCGGGCAGGGCGAGCAGCAAGCCACTCGCGTGGCACAGCAACAAATCAACGCCCTCGGCGGCGTGCTCGGCAAAAAGGTGGTCTTCGAGATCGTCGACGACCGCACCGACACGAGCGTGTCGAAGCCGAACTTCGAGGGTTTCTTCGGGCGCAAGCTCCCCGTCGTGCTCGGTCCGACGGGAAGCGGGCAAGCTCCGGACGGCCAGCTCATCGCGAAGGCAGCGGGCTTCCCGCTCATCTCGCCGTCGGCGAGCACGCCGGTCACCACCAACGCGGAGCCGGCGCTGAACCGGTTCTTCTTCCGAACCGCGCCGTCGCACGCCCTCCAGGCCAAGGCGATCGCGATTCGGCTCTTCAAGGGCTTCGGGCCCGCCCCCGCGCCAACCGACGCGGGCGCGGCCGACGGCGGCGCTCCGGCCTCCGGCAGTTGCCGCAAGGTCGCGATCGTGAACCAAGACGACGCGTACGGAAACCCCATCGCGGCGGGCATCAAGGAGACGATGACCGCGCTCGGCGGCGACGCTCCGGTCGTCATCAAGGTGCCTATCACCGCGTCCGCAAACTACGACGCCGAGGCCGCGCAGGTGGTCGCCGCGAAGGCCGATTGCCAGGTCATCGTCGCGTTCCCCGCGGTTGGTGCAGTCTACATGCGTTCGTTCAAGAAGGCGATCGCGACGGACACCTCCCGCGACTGGTCCACGTTCGTGTCGATGGGCTCGAACGGCTTGAAGTCGGAAGACACGCTCGTGAAGGGGCGCGATAACCCGGCCGATCCTGCTTCGCCCACCTCGACCGAAGGCATGTACGTCATGAACTTCGACTTGAGCCCGAAGACGCCGCAAGCGAACGAGTTCAAGAACGTGTTCGACGTCACGACCGGCGCCGACCCGAAGGCAGACCTCCCCGGATACGCCGCGAACCACTTCGACGCCGCGATCTTGGCCGTGCTCGCGATCCAGCGCGCCGGCACCGTGACCGACGGCACGAAGATCCGCGACGCCCTCTTCGAGGTGTCTCGCCCGCCGGGGACCGCGTTCTCGCCCGCCAAGCTCGCCGACGCCCTCGTCGCGCTCCGTGCAGGCCAGGACATCGACTACGACGGCGCCTCCGGCCCGGTGAACTTCGACGACTTCGGCGAGGTCCTCGCGAACTTCGTCGTGTTCAAGGTCGAGACGGGGAAGTTCGCCGAGGTGAAAGCCGCTGGACTCACGCCGGACGATCTCAAGTAAGCTCGTCCTTCAGGGGAACGAAAACGACCGCACCGGCGGACCTCCGCGTCTCGCGCTCGGCGCACGACGTGGGGGCCCCCGGCGGTCCAATTCAGGCGATGAGGTTCGATTCATGAAGGCTTTGGGAACGTCCGCGCGATCGTTCGGTCGCGCCATGTTGGTGTCGTGTGCGATCGCGCTCGGGGCTTCGCTGTTCGCCAGCGCAGCGTCCGCGGCAGACGCCACCACCGAGCCCGATCTCGCGGCGGCCGAGGCCGCGTACGGTCAGCTCAACTACGAAGATGCTGCCAAGCGCGCCGAGGTCGTCTCCAAGAAGCGCGGCCTCACCCACGATCAGCTCGTGCGCACGTACCGCGTCCTTGCGTTCTCTCGCGCCGCCGTCGGCGACGACGAGCACGCGCGAGAGAGCTTCGTCCTCCTCCTCACTTACGATCCCGATCACAAGGTCGACAAGACGCTCGGGCCCAAGGTGCAGCAGCCCTTCCTCGAAGCGAAGGGGTACTGGCGTCAGCAAATGGCGCGCCCCGGGATCGAAGCGCAGGTCGGCGGTCTGCGCCAAGGCACGATGGCCACCCTCCACGTGAACACCCGCGATCCCAGCCACATCGTGAAGGCGGTCATGGTCGGCCATCGCTTCGGAGGGCAGGGCCGCTTCGACACCACGACCATCGGCGTCGGCGAGCAATCCGTGAACGTGATGGTGCCGGCGAGCGAGACGCGCCTCGACTATTACGTTCAAGCGACCGACGCGAACGACTCGATCGTCTTCGAGGTGGGCAGCCCTGGCGGCCCAAAGACGTCGCTCGTCGAGGTCAAGACGGTCGCCGGCCCCGCGCCGATTCAGGGCGAGAAGGACTCCGGAAGCATCTTCGGTAGCCCACTCTTCTGGGTCGCGACGGGCGTCGTGTTGGCTGGCGCCGCCGTCGGCACGTACTTCATCGCCACCTCCAAGACCACCCGTGAGGAGCAGCTTCCGCCCACCGCCGCGGCGGTCTCTCCGATCCTGTTCTGCGGGATCGAGCGCTGCCGCTGAGCGCTCCCACGTAGCGACCACGACGACGGCCGGCGGTATCCCGTCGGCCGTTCACTTTAGGGGATATGGGAGCGAGCTCCGCCGCCGCCACCGCGCGCAGACCCTCATGTGGCGGGCAACGTGCAGTGCCCGAAGTTCCCCGCGTCGCCGGATGGCGAACCACGCTCCGAGCGCGCCTGCAAAATACATGCAGGATGCACGGTCGAGCCTCGCCGCGCCGTCGTTCAGAAAGCATGGCAATGCAAGGCCGAGGCCTCGCTGCCCGTGCAAGATGCATCTTCGAGGCTCGCGCGTCCGGAGCGAAGTGAGGCTCGCCTCGTGGTCGCTAGAACACGCAGGCAGCGCGGTCGTCGTGCCGAGGGCGCCGCGACACGCACGCCCCAGCTCGGCGCAAAGGCTAGAGCAACGAACCGCTTCATGACCGAGGATTTTCGCCGAGTTGCGAGCCGTGCGAGGCGCGACGACGACGCTACAGGGCCGCAAGTCCCTGACGAGGGACGAGTCCTACTGCTGCTAGCCGAGGAGGAGCAACGAAGCACGGCGAAGCAAATCGGCGAAGAGCCGACCGAATGAAGCGGTTCGGTGCTCTAGGTGCGAGCCCGTCGTGACGGGCTCTCTCTACGCGCGGTCACCGGTGCCGGTCACCGACAGCTGTTCTTGCACTTGTCGCTGAGGTTCGCGCACGTCGTCGTCGGAATCTGGACGGTCTCGTCGGCCTGCGTGACGGGGATATCGACGGTGATCTCGCTCGCGGTGACGTTCGCTTCGGCGCAGCCGAGGAAGAAGTCGGCCGTGCCGCGCTTCACCACCGCGAGGAAGGAGCGTTTGCCGTACGAAATCTCCGGAAGCGCGCCCCGCTTGCCTTCGGCATCGTTGAAGACGTCGCATATCGGGACGACTTCGGTCTGACCAATGAGGAGCGCGCCTTTCGGGAGGTCGGCGGCGCTCTTTTGTTTGGTGATCAGCGAGAGACAGTCGGTGCTCGTCTGCGCGCCGTTCGTCGCGTCGAACACCGTGACCTGGATCGCGTCGGCGGCGACGGCGATGCGGGTCGACGCGAAGCTGAGCTGATACTTCGCGTTCGTCGGTTTCGCGGGGACGGTGACGACCTCTTCCCCACACGCCGAAACCAACATCGCGAGCGGCGCCAACAGCGCCATGACGGTCCCCACCTTCATGCTGCCCTCCCTTCGGTCGGTTGGCATAGGCAAGCCGTTCGCCTTCGGCTCACTCGCATGTTCATACGCAAAACCATACTGTCCTTCGCGCTACGAAAAAAGCTTCGATTTACTTTAGCTCGACGCTTCGGCTCGCGGCTTCGCCGGCCTTGATCGTCACGGTGTACGTCGTGTGAATGCCTTCGTCCGGGTTCTCGAGCGACAGCACGTGCGTGCCAGGGCTGAGCGGCACCTTGTAGAGCGGCGTGGTGCCGAGCGAGCGCCCTCCCTCGGAGACACGCGTCCAAGGGAACGTGGTGAACGAGAGGAAGCCCTTGTCGCCGGTGGTGGCGGCGGCGCTCGGCGCCGTGGTGGCCGACGGGGGAGGGGTCGGCGCGGTGGGCCCCGGGCCCGTAGGGTGCTTGTAGCCAGGGCCGACATAACCCTGCACCGGCGGCTTCGTCGTCGCGACCTGCGCGACCGATACGGGAGCGCTCGGCGCCGCGGCCTCCAACGATTTCAGCGTGAAAGACTCTTTGGCGCCCTCTTTTGCGTCGATCGTGACGGTCTCGGTGACGAACCCGTCGTGGCGAATGGTGAGTTGCTGTTTGCCGAGCGGCAGGTCGAGGTTGGCCGGTGTGTGACCGATGAGCTGACCATCGCGTTCCACGCTCGCGCCGACGGGCACGCTGTCGATCGTGACCTTCGCGCTGGTGGCGCTCGGTTGGGCGGTGATCTCGGCGGGCTTGCTTTGCGACAGGAAAAAGATGACCGCCCCGATGACCCCGATCGCCGCGACGGCGAACACGATCCACGGCATCTTGCTCTTGTTCTGCGGATACTGGGACGTCGTGTAGGGCGTGTTGCCGGTGTGCGGGAGCGGCGTCATGCTCGCCGGCGGGGTGGCTTCGGCGATCTTGACGGAGATCTGCTGCGAGCCCGAAGGCGTACCCACTCCCGGATCGCTGTGCTCGCCGAGGTTCGCGAGGAACGGGTACTCGCCGGTGGGAGGCGTGAGGGTGAGCGAAGGCAGCGAGCCGGTGACGCTGGTCGCGACGCCGCTCTCACCCGTGACCGTCTTCAGTGATTGGAGGCCGGTCACGCACTCTTTGATGCGCTCGGCGACGCTCTGTTTCGTGTCGTGGAACATGGTCGAAACGGACTTGCCGATCGCCGAGTCCCTCACCGCGTCGCCCTTCACGCGCGTGTACTCTTCGAGGGCCTCGCGGAACTCGTCTGCGGTGCCGTAGCGCTTCTCGCGGTCCTTCTCGAGCGCCTTCATGACGATCGCGTCGAGCACGGGATCGATCTCGGGCCGCGCCTCCGCGATCTTCGGGATCGGATCGTTCAAGATGCGGTGGAGCACGGTGACGGCCTCGCCGCGGAACACGCCGCGCCCGGCGAGCACTTCCCAGAGCGACAGGCCGGCCGCGAACACGTCGGCGCGCCGATCTGTGTCGCCGCGCACCTGCTCCGGCGACATGTAATTGACCTTGCCCTTGAGGATGCCGGTCGCGGTGTTGGTCGTGTTGACCGTCGCCTTTGCGATCCCGAAATCGACGAGCTTGGTCTCGCCCGAGTAGGTGACGAAGATGTTGTGGGGCGACAGGTCGCGGTGGACGATGTCG
Source organism: Myxococcales bacterium (assembly GCA_013297655.1). Taxonomy (GTDB): domain Bacteria; phylum Myxococcota_A; class Polyangia; order Polyangiales; family Polyangiaceae; genus JAAFHV01. The sequence continues at coordinate 13,011 of JAAFHV010000139.1, forward strand.
AGCGCTTTGCCGTCGAAATCTTTCTGCTCGTGGGCGTGGTGGAGGCCGGCGAGCACCTGCGCGAAGACGTGGCACCACATGGCGGGAGTGAAGAGCTCCTGCACCTTGGGGTTTTTCAGGATCTTGTTGAGCGGCTGGCCCTCGAGGTACTCCATCGCGATGAAGTACGACCCCTCGTGCTCACCGACTTCGTAGGTATTCACGATGTTCGGGTGATGAAGACGCGCTGCCAGACGTGCCTCGTCGAGGAACATGCTGATCATCGCTGTCTCTTCGGCCACGCTGGGGCGAAGGCGCTTCAGTACGACCAGCTTGTTGAAGCCAGCCATACCGCGGGAGAGCGCGAGGAAAACCTCCGCCATCCCGCCGCTCCCGAGCTTCGCGAAGAGCTCGTACTTGCCGAAGGTCGCCGACGCTGCACGGCGCCCGACCTCGCCACTTCCGGTCATGTCTCAAAGGTAGCGGAGAGAGAATCCGAAGGTCAACGAAAGCCCACGAAACCTCGCGAACGGTGACGGCCGGCTCCTCGAGCCTTCGCAAGCCTACGGAACGAAACGGGTTCGAGGCGCCGGCGCCCAAGCGTGCCGTTTGACGTAGTGGGCGTGCTCCGCAATTGTCGTATCTTTATTGGGATAATTGTGCCGCGGTTCGTGCGCGCGAGCTGGGGATGGAGGTCGGGTCGCTTTTCGGACCGTCGCGCGGGGCGGCATCTGGTAAACCCGCGCTGAGATGGCGATGACGACGAGCGAGACCGAAACTTTCTCCACGAAGAGCCCGGCAGACGGAGCTACGCTCTCCAAGGTCGAGGCGACCGCCGCCGACAGCCTCGATGGCATCCTCGAGAAAGCGCGCGCGGCCCAGGAAAAATGGGCCGATCGTGACATCGAGGAGCGAAAAAAGGCGATCGAGCCGCTCGCGAGGCGCATCCTCCAGGCCGCGGAAGAGATCGCCAAGCTCGTCCACCAGGAGACGGGAAAACCAGACGTCGAGGTCCTCCTCGGAGAGGTGCTCGCGTCGGCCGACGTCGTGAATTACTGGTGCGGCACCGCGGAAGATCTCTTCGAGCCGGAGGAGCTCGAGCTCGATCCGGTCGCGTACCCGAAAAAATACGCGTTCGTGCACCGGGTCGCGCGCGGCGTGATCGCGGTCGTGATGCCCTGGAATTTTCCCTTCGCGCTGCCCCTCCGCGCGATCGTACCGGCGCTCCTCTCCGGCAACGCGGTCGTCTTCAAGCCGAGCGAGGTCACTCCTCGCAGCGGCGAGCGCATCGCGAAGCTCCTCGACGGCCTCGTCCCCGAGGGGCTCTTCACCGTCGTCCAAGGGGGCCGCGACGTCGGCGCCAAGCTCGTCGCGAGCGACGTGGACGCCGTGATTTTCACGGGCAGCCCGGTCGCCGGCCGCAAGGTCGCCGCGTCGTGCGCGGAGCGCCTCGTGCCCTGCGCGCTCGAGCTGGGCGGAAAAGACGCCGCGATCGTTCTCGAGGACGCGAACCTCGAGCGCACCGCGAACGGCCTCTTGTGGGCCGCGATGATGAACGCGGGTCAAAACTGCGGCGCGGTGGAGCGTGTGTACGTGGTCGAGAAGGTCGCCGCCGAGCTCAAGACCAAGATCGCCGCTGCCGCGAAGGCGCTCGAAGAAGGCCGCGATTATGGCCCGCTCACCACCGACGCCCAGCGCGAGATCGTCCGTCGTCACCTCGACGAGGCGAAGGAGAAGGGCGTGAAGGTGCTCGCCGGCAGCCTCGACGACGACGAAGCCGAAAAGAGCGACGAAGCGAGCGAAGAAGGCTCCAAGAACGAGAAGAAGAAGGCCGGCAAGCGGCCGATTCGTCCCACCGTGCTCGAGGTCGAGACCGACGATCTTTTGCTCATGAAGGAGGAGACGTTCGGCCCGCTCCTCCCGATTCGTGTCGTGAAGGACGAAGCCGAGGCGATCCGCCTCGCGAACGGTTCCAAGTACGGCCTCACCGCGAGCGTGTGGACGAAGGACTCCGAGCGCGGCGAGACGATCGCGAAGAAGCTCCGCGCCGGCGTCGTGACGGTGAACAACCACGGCTTCTCCGGGGCGATCCCGCAGGCTCCGTGGACCGGCGTCGGCGAGTCCGGCTTCGGCGTCACGGGCTCGCACTACTCCCTCGATATTTGCACCCGCCCCAAGCTCGTCCTCGTGGACGAGAACCGAGCCAAGCGCGAGCTCTACTGGTTCCCCTACACGCCGATCCTGCGAACGATCGCGATGGCCCTCGTGCTCGCGCGCGGCGGAGCGAGCTCGATAGGCCAACGCATCGGCGCGATCTTCACGCTCATCTCGTCGCTCCCGAAGCGCCTTTTTTCGTCGTGACGGGGCGGCTTCGGTCCGATCCCTGCGGCTGAGCGTCGTTGGCGTGCTCACGGACAGGAGTCCGCTCCGCGCGCCTGCCTAGCCCAGCCTTGGTCTCGACCCGAATCCGCCCCGTCACGTGCGACGTTTGGTTGGGCACGTGACGCGTGCGTTACGCTCGCGCACGCCTTCGTCCGAACCATGCAGCTTACACGCGTGCCGCGTGGAGGACCGTGCTTTCGCGTTTTAGGCTTTCGCGGTGGCGAGGGTCGTCGCGAGGAGCTCGGCGTCCTCGTTGGCGGTGAGGTCGAGGCGGAGCGAGGTGAGCGTGACGTAGCCTTGGTCGTAGGCGTCGGTGTCGCTGCCGGGGTCGGGATCGTGGTGCACGCCGGGGCCGCCGAGCCAAAAGTAGTCGCGGCCGCGCGGATCTTGGCGAATGTCGACGAGCTCGTCGTAGATGCGGGCGCCGAGACGCGCGACGCGCACCTCGCCGTTCCAGACCTCCGGTGCGTTCAAGCTGAGGAGCGGCGCGCGCCGAACGCTGCCCTTGCCCACGAGCGTGAGCGCGATGCGCGCGGAGAGATCGGCCACCTTCACGAGGTCGGCGTGCACGTGCGCGCTCGTCGCGAGGGCAGGGATGCCACGGAGCGCTCCCTCGCGCGCCGCCGCGACGGTGCCCGAGTAGAAGACGTCTTGCCCGAGGTTCAGCCCGCGGTTGATGCCCGAGACGACGAGATCGGGGCGACGAGGGAGGAAGCGCCCCTCGGCGTGAAGTGCAATGTACACGCAATCCGCGGGCGTCCCGTCCATCGAAAAAATGCCGTCGCCGTGCTTTCGCGCGCGCAGGGGTCGGTGGAGGCTGAGCGAGTGGCTCGTCGCGCTCTGCTCGGTCGCGGGGGCGACGGTGACCACCTCCGCGCCGTGCTCGACCAGCGCCTCGCGGACCGCGTGGAGGGCCTTCGACTCGTAGCCGTCGTCGTTCGAAAGAAGAACCAGGGGTCGCATGGGCGGGAAGCTTTAGCTCTTGCCTCCCGAGATAGCACCAAGTCTCGCCGCCTCCGGGAGTCGAAACCGCCGCCTTCGAGCCATGATCGCATGTTTTTCCGGCCGAGCGAGCGCCCGCGCGCGCTCGATTTTCCCGCGCTCCGGCGACGCCACGGGCACCGCCTCCGCGAGGCGCGCCGACGACCGCGCACGCTGCAACAACGGCGTGACACGGGGTGAGAAACGGGCATCTTAGGGCCCATGGAAACTGCAAGTGTGCCGCAGCCGAGCGGCGTGCCCTTGGCGACGGCCCGAACGCACCGGGGCTCGCGCGTGCGCACGGTGGCGCTGTTCTTCCCTCTCGTTCCTCTCTTCCTCGCCGCTTGCATGGAGCCGAAGCCGCTCGTCGTGCCGCCGCCCACGATGGCGAAGGTCGATCCGTCGATGCCGCTCGCGTCGAACCCCGGACAGAACGATCGCCTCCGCAGCTTCTCGCCGAAAGGACCGCAGGCCATTCGTGAGCCCGCCGATCCTTACCGCTACCTCGAGGACGCCGAAGGCGAGGCGACCAAGAAGATGACGGAAGAGGAGAACGCGCGAACCCGCGCGTACCTCGCGCAGGTGCCCGGGCGCGAAGCGTTCCGCGCCGATATCCAAAAATTCCTCCAGGTGGGCTCCCTCGGCGCGCCGGCGGTGCGTCGCACAAAAGCCAATGTTCTCCGGTATTTCCACACGAAGCGAGAGGGCGCGCAGAACCAGTCCACCCTCTACGTGCGCGATGGCCGCGACGGCAAAGACAAGGTGCTCCTCGACGTCTCGTCGCTCTCGCAGGACGGCACGAGCGCGCTCGACTGGTGGTACCCGTCGCGCGACGGCAAGCTCCTCGCGTGGGGCCGCAGCGAGAGCGGCAGCGAAGAGAGCGTGCTCCACGTGCGCGACGTCGACACCGGCGTAGACCAGGCCTTCGCGATCGATCGTACCCGCCACGCGAGCGTCGCGTGGAAGCCGGACGCTTCGGGGTTCTACTACTCGCGCTACCCGGAGAAGGGCACCGTGCCCGCCGGCGACGAGAAGTACGGCGCGAAGATCTACCTCCACACGATGGGCAAAGATCCGAAGGAGGACACCCTCGTCTTCGGTGAAGGCCTCGCGAAGACCGACGTGCCCTCGGTGAGCATCAGCCCCGACGGCAACTGGCTCGTGTTCCACGTTCACATGGGGTGGGACAAGAACGAGGTCTACCTCCGCTCCGCGACCGATCCCGCCGCGAAGACGATCGCGATCGCGAAAGGCAAACGTGCGCGCTTCTCGGCCGACGCACGCGAGGACGCGCTCTTCGTGCACACCAACGACGGCGCCCCGAAGTACGCCCTCTTCGAGCTCGCCTACGCCGACATGGCCGCGGGCAAGGGGCGCGAGGCGTGGAAGCCCGTGATCCCGGAGGGCAAAGACACCCTCGAGGACGTCGCGATCACGACCAAGGACATCACCGTTACCTACCTCGTCGACGCGCAGACCAAGATCGTGCGCTTCGGACGCGACGGAAAAAAGAAGGGCGACGTCACGCTCCCGGACGCGACGACGGCCTCGTTGTCCGCTGGCCTCGACGGCGAAGAGATCTTCGTCCGCCACGAGAGCTACGCTCGGCCTGCGCGGGTCGACGTCCTCGGTGGTTGGGGCAGTCTCTCCCCCTGGGACAAGGTCGGCGCCGGCTTCGTCGCGGGCGACATCAAGGTCACGCGCCTCTTCGCGACCAGCAAAGACGGCACCAAGATCCCGCTCTTCGTGGTCTCGAAAGGCAACGTCCCGCGTGAGGGCAAAGCACCCACCGTGCTCTACGGGTACGGCGGCTTCAACGTGAACCAGCTCCCCGCGTACAGCGCGCGGGTGCTCTCCGTGCTCTCGCGCGGCGGCGTCTGGGCGCACGCGATTTTGCGCGGCGGCGGCGAGTACGGCGAGGCCTGGCACCAAGCGGGCATGCTCGACAAAAAGCAGAACGTGTTCGACGACTACTACGCGTGCGCAGAGAAGCTCGTCGCGGAGAAGATCGCGTCGTCGGAGACGCTCGGCGCGATGGGCGGCTCGAACGGCGGCCTCCTCGTCGCGGCCGCCATTACGCAGCGCCCGGAGCTCTTCCGCGTCGGCGTGTCGCTCGTTCCGCTCACCGACATGCTCCGCTACCACCGCTTCCGCATCGGCAAGCTCTGGATCCCGGAGTACGGCGATCCGGACGATCCGCAGGCGCGCGCGTGGCTCGAGGCGTACTCGCCCTACCACCACGTCACGCCGAGCACGCGTTACCCGTCGATGTTCTTCACGACCGCCGAGAGCGACTCGCGCGTCGATCCCATGCACGCCCGTAAGATGACGCTCCGCCTCCGCGCTGCCCAAAGCGACGCCTCGCGGCCCGTGCTCCTCCGCGTCGAGACGAAGGCCGGTCACGGCGCCGGCAAGCCCGTGAGCAAGGTCGCCGACGAGATGGCGGACGAGCTCTCGTTCCTCCTGAAAGAGCTCGGCCACGCCCCCTGAGCGCGCCGGAAAGCGCCTCTCCCACTCCGCCCACGCCGCGCGCCGCACCCGTGGCCGCGGCGTTGTCGTGAGGTGTAGGCATCGGCCCCCAAAAAGGCTCCCTCGTACCTGGACACCTGCATCCTGCTGTGCGCTCGATCAGCAAGTGGCGCCAAAATTAGATCAATAATATCGATAAATTACGAAAAATCGTCGCCGGAATTTGGACGGGTGTTCAGGGGTGAACGTAAGGTACGTCCCATGCTCCTCGACACCCGAATCCTCCGCGCCATCGCCCGTCTCTCACGCGCTTCCAAGGTCGCTACGGTCCCCGAGATCGAGCTCCGGGTCGCGGCCGAGCCCGAAGAGCTCCGGTCCGCTCTCGTCCGCCTCGCTCGCAGCTCGCTGGTCGTCCGTCGCGTCGACGAGGTCCGCTTGACCATGTTCGGGCTCGCCGTCGCCGTCGCCAGCGGCGCCGACCAAGCCGGGGCCAAGGCCCGCCCGAAGGCGCGTGTTCGCGTCAACGCGCCCACCAAACCGAAGAAGCTTCGCGCCGCCTGAGCTCGGCGTGCGTGGGTCGCTCGTCGGAGCCGCTCGAGGCCGGGGCGCTTGTCCAGCGCGCTCGAGCGACGGCTCCCGCTCGGTTCGGCGCCGGCCCTCGCGGCCAGGGCGAAGGCACGCGGCGAATGATGCCCTCGGTCCTCTTCGTGCGCGAAATGCGTGACCTTTGCACGAAGGCGCCCGGTCGAAATAGGTGTGCCATCTCCCGCCGATCCTCTCGCTGCGGCAGCTGGCCTCGTCGCTCCGCTCCTCAAGCTACGGGAGTAGGAGCGAGCTGCCTCGCGTCGGTCTCGACGGAATCTGACACACTTATTGCGATCGGGCGCCTAAGGTCCCGTCGATGGAACGCGAAGGCGCCCTGTCGGCGAAGGACTTCTACGAGAAGCGCAAGGTGGAGCGCGCCGAGACCGCCGCCGCCCTGAACGCGCGCGCGAACGCGATCTCCACCATGCGCGTGGTCACCTTCCTCGGCGCGATCGTCGGCGTCGGCGTGCTCGTGTGGGCGCCGGTCCCGTCGTTCGCCTGGGTGGTGCCGGTCGGCCTCGTCGTCGCGTTCTTCGCGCTCGTCGTGCTGCACGCGCGCATCCACGACGAACGCGAGCGCGCCCTCGCCGCCGTCACGTACTTCGAGGAGGGGCTCGCGCGCCTCGCCGGCGAGTGGAAAGCAGGGCGCGGCGGGGGAGAGCGCTTCCTCGCCACCGCCGATGCCCACCCGTACGTCGACGACCTCGACGTGTTCGGCAAAGGCTCGCTCTTTCACCTCCTCGATCGCACCGCGACGAAAAAAGGCGAAGAGATGCTCGCCGGCTGGCTCAAGGGCGATCTCGACGACGAGGCGCCGGCACGCACGCTCGAGCGTCAAGACGCCGTCCGCGAGCTCGCCGCGCTCCACGATCTCCGCGAAAAGCTCTCCGTTTCGGGGGCGATGCTCGGAGACGACAAACCGGATCCCACGCCCTTCGCGATTTGGGCCGGCAACGCCACCGACGGTCCGCCCTCGGCGGGCTTGCGTGTCGTCGCGTTCATCGTGCCTGCGATCACCCTCACGTTGCTCGCCCTCGGGCAGGCCAAGGTGCTCCCGTGGTGGGCGTTCTTGCCGTCGCTCGCGGTGGGCCTCGCCGTCACGCGAAGCTTCCGCGCGCGCGTCGATCGTGCCCTCTCGGTCGCCGCCTCGAAAGAGAGCGCCCTCGGTCGTTACGGGGAAATGCTCGAGCGGATCGAGGCCTCCACGTTCACGTCGAAGGCCCTCGGCGCCCTCCACGAGCGCCTCAAGACCGCCGGCGGGAGCGCCACACTCGAGATGGCGCGCCTCGGGCGCATCGTCGCGTTCGTCGACGCGCGGGAGAACGAGTTCTTCCGTCTGTTCGTGTCGCCGGTGCTCCTGTGGGACGTGCACTGCGCCGCCTCGCTCGAGGGTTGGCGAGCGCGCGCAGGCAAGAGCGCCGCAAAATGGTTCTCTGCCCTCTCGGAGATGGAAGGCTACGCGAGCCTCGCCACCTTCGCGTTCGAGAACCCCACGTTCGTTTATCCGAGCGTCTCGGACGGCGCGTCCTTCGTCGCGAAGAACCTCGGACACCCGCTCCTCGCCCCCGGAAAGCGCGTCGGCAACGACGTCACGTTCGAGGGCGCGGGCAGCGCGCTCGTCGTCACCGGCTCGAACATGTCCGGAAAATCCACGCTCCTCCGCGCGCTCGGCACGAACGCGGTGCTCGCGCGCACCGGCGCTCCCGTCTCCGCCGACTCGCTCGCGATAGGGCGCTTCCGCGTCGCCACCAGCATGCGCGTCCGCGACTCGCTGGACGAGGGCGTGTCACGGTTTTACGCCGAGCTCCGCAAGCTCAAGGTCGTGCTCGACCGCGCGCGAGAGAACGGAAAAGACGCCGCCGGCGGGAAGACCACGTTCTTCCTGCTCGACGAGATCCTCCACGGAACGAACACCCGCGAGCGCCTCATCGGTGCACGCGCCATCGTCCGCGAGCTCGTCTCGTGCGGCGCGGTCGGCGCCGTGTCGACCCACGATTTGGCGCTCGGCGACCTCGAGACAGAGCTCCCCACGAACGTGAGGAACGTGCACTTCGAGGAGCAGGTCGAGGGCGACATCATGTCGTTCGACTACAAGCTCCGGTCCGGCGTGGTGCAGAGCTCGAACGCGCTCCGCCTCATGCACATCGTCGGCCTCGACGTCACCGTCCCTGCCGACGAGACCAGCCCCGCGGCCTGATTCAGTACGCCTAAAATCAAAGCGATTTCAGGCGGTTGCAACGATGCGTGTGCGTCACGCCGCGCGCGCTCGTCAGGCGGGAACGAGGCCCACGCGGCGGCCCAGGTCGGACGTGAGCACGTTGTTCGGATCGTACTTCGCTTTGGTCGCGAGCCAGCCGTCGAGGGCGGGGTACATCGCGCGGAAGGTCTCTGCGGTGACGTACGAGTCTTTGCCGAGGTAGGTGCGTCCGCCGGCGTCGAGGATCATCTCGTCGAGGCGACGAACGAGCGCCACCGTGCCCTCGCGGATCGGGAAGTCGATCGCGAAGGTGTAGCCCTCGCGCGGGAACGAAAGGGTGCCGCCGCTCTCTTTACCCATTCGCTTCAAGATATTCAGGAACGGGAGCTGCCCCGACGACATGATCACCTCGAGCAGCGTGCGCATGCGACGCCGGCCCTCCGCGAACGGGATCACGAACTGGTACTGCGTGAAGCCGGATCGCCCGTAGCCGCGGTACCAGTGGCCGAGCATGTCGAGCGGATAGAAGAAGCCCTCGTAGTGCGAGTACGGCGCGGGGTTCTGCTGGATCGCGAGGATCGCCTCGTTCACGATTTGGATCGTGAGGCCGTTGAGCGCGAGCTCCGGAAACTCGAACGGCACGCTCAGCTTCGGGCTCGACGGCGAGAGCAAGAGCGGCGCCCCGGCGATCTCGGGGGGGAGCTCTTCCCGCGTCGCGTGGTCGCCGACGACGAGCACGCCGCCGCCGAGCCGCGTCCCCGTCGCGCCGATGTCGAGGGTCGCGACGGAGTACGGGTACGTCTCGTTGGTCTCGTCGAGCGCGGCCATCATCGCGTCGAGATCGCGCGCGACGATCTTCTTCTGCCGGAAGTACGTCGTGTCGATGCGCCTCAAACGGAGAGTCGCCGTGAGCACGATCCCGAGCAGCCCCATCCCGCCGAAGGTGCCCCAGAACAGATCCGGGCGCTCGGTCCGGCTCGCGCGCACGACCTCTCCGCTCGCGAGGAGGATCGTCATCTCGTCGACGCACCCGGCGAACGATCCTTGCGCGTGGTGGGCCTTGCCGTGCACGTCGTTGGCGATGCACCCGCCGACCGTAACGAGCTTGGTTCCCGGCGTAATCATTGGGAAAAATCCGCGAGGGCCGAACACGCGGATGATCTCGGCGAGGGAGGCGCCGGCCTCGCATCGGAGCGTCGCGGTCGCCTCGTCGAACCCGAGGAAGAGGCTCATCCGGGTGGTGCCGAGCACACGCTTGCCCGCGTTGAGGGCGGCGTCGCCGTAGCTCCGGCCGAGCCCGCGCGCGATGGTCCCGCGCTTGTCGAGCCACGCCGCGACCTGCGCTTGGGTCTCCGGCTCGCGGTATTCGCACGACGAGCGAACGTTCGCGCCCCAGCCCGCGAGCTCGGTCAGCGGCGCCGGCGCCGGCGCGGCTGGCTTCTTGGATCCCTCGGCGGTCGACGCGCTCCGTGCTGCTGCCATCGTCTGTCGCTCTAGCATGGCGGCCCGTCGCGCGGCATTCCGAGGCCACCACGGCCCGCGCGAAGGCGGGTGGTGCTCGAAGATCAGCTCTGCTGCGGTGGCGAGGCCTTCGGGTAGCTCCCGAGGAGGCGCACGAAGGGGCACGCGGCCGAGAGGCGCTCCATCGCTCGCGCGACGGCGGCCTCCTCGCGGTGGCCGTCGATGTCGACGAAGAACACGTAGTCCCACGACTTCTTCCGGCTCGGGCGCGAGTGGATGCGGGTGAGGTTGATGCCCTCCTCGTCGAACAGCGTGAGCACGCGGAGGAGCGCGCCGCGACCGTCGTTCAAGCTGAACGCGAGGGTGGTCGTGTCGTTTCCGGTCGCCTTCGCGTCCTCGCGCGCGAGCACCACGAAGCGGGTCACGTTGTCGGGGCTGTCCTCGACCGACTCGCGCAGGCACGGGACACCGAAGATCTCGCCCGCGAGCGGACCTGCGATCGCGGCCGCGCGTGCGTCCGACGCGGCTTCGCGGACCGCCTGTGCGGTCGACGTGGTCTGAAAGAGCTGCGCGTTCGGGAGGTTCCTCGCGAGCCACGAGCGGCACTGGCCGAGGGCCTGCGGATGCGAGCACACGCGGGTGATCTCCGAGAGGCCCGCGGCCCTGGAAAAGAGCCCGTGCGAGATCGGCAGGTGGAGCTCTCCCGTGATCACGACCGAGCTGCCGAGGAGCGCGTCGACCGCGTCGTTGACGGAGCCTTCGGTGGAGTTTTCGATCGGTGCGATGCCGAACGCGACCTCGCCGCGCTCGACCGCCGACACGACGCCGAGGATCGTGGTCTCTTCGCAGTAGCGGGCGGCGAGGCCGAAACGCGCGCGCGCCGCGGCGTGCGAAAAGGTGCCCTCCGGGCCGAGGAACGCGACCTTCACCGGCTCCTGGAGAGCGAGGCAGGCGCTCATCACCTCACGGTACACCGCGACGACCGCCTCTTTGGGGAAGTGCTGCGCGCGGGCAGAGAGCCGCTGCAAAATCTCGCGCTCACGACCGGGATCGTAGGTCGCGATGTTGCGATCGCGTTTCGCGCGAAGCACGTCCTCCACCACGCGGGCGCGCGCCTCGAGGCGCTCCATGATCTCGTCGTCGAGGGCGTCGATCCGCTCGCGCGCGCCCTCGAGAGAGGCCGGGCGATCCGACGGGGGCATCTCGGAGGCTTTCGGGCGATCGGACATTCCGAGACCATACCAGGCCCCGTGCCGCGGCGCGGCGACGCTCGCAAGTGAACGTTAGTATTATGTAATTTACACTAGCCGCCGATTTTTCGAATCGAGACCTCGGCCGCGCTGTCCTCGGTGCAGCCGCGGAACGTGGTGCCATCGGGCTTCGACTTCCACGCGCTGACGAGCCGCTCCCGCACGCCGTCCACGTCGCCGCTCTTGGCTTCGTGGCCGGCCTCGACCCCGTCGTTCGTCGCGAGGCAGGGGCGCAGCGTGCCGTCGGCGGTGACGCGGAGCCGATCGCAGCCGGCGCAATACGTGTCGGTCGTGCCGGTGATGAAGCCGACACGGAGCCGCGCGTCGTCGCGCGCGGGCACGTAGCGCGCAGGCCCACGATCGGGGTCGCGGGTGCCGTCGTCGGCCGGCGCGAGGAGGTGCGCGAGGCGAGCGCGCATCTCGCCGTACGTGACGATGCGGTCTTGCATCTTGGCGCCCTCGCCGATCGCCATGATCTCGAGGAAACGAGGCGTGAACCCGCGCGCCCAGGCGAAACGAACGAGGTCCTCGAGCTCCTCGTCGTTCTCGCCGCGAACGACCACGACGTTGAGCTTCTTTTCGGTGAACCCGAGCGCCGCCGCGGCCTCGATGCCGTCGAGCACCTTCGCGAGGTCGCCCC
>JAAFHV010000014.1 GCA_013297655.1 Myxococcales bacterium
TCGACGCGACGAAGCTCGCCGACCTCGTCCCCGACTGGGCCGAGCGCCACACGATGCTTTGTGGCCCCGCGGGGATGATGGAATCCCTCGCACCCCATTGGGCACGAGCGGGCCTCGCGCGTCGTCTGCAAATGGAACGTTTCGTCGCCCCGCCGCGCCCGGCTGCAGCGCCGGGTGCGACCCCGAGGGTGATGCTCACCATGCTCCCCACTGGAAAGGTCGCCGTCTCCGAAGGGGGCGCCACGCTTCTGGAGGCCCTCGAGGCCGCGGGCGAGACACCGGCTTTCGGGTGCCGAATGGGCATCTGCAACACGTGCGTTTGCCGAAAAAAGAGCGGCGTCGTCGAGGACTCGGTGACGGGCGCGCTCTCCAGCGAGCCCGACGAGGACATTCGCCTCTGCACGACCCGCGCGCGCTCGGACATCGAGCTGGTTTTTTGAAGGAGCCCACCATGACCTCGCAGAGCCGAACCTTGACCGCAGAAGAGACCGAAGCCTTCGGTCGCGAGCTCGACGCCGTGCGAAAACGCGCCCTCGACGACCTGGGCCAGCGCGACGTCGATCATATGAAGTCGACGATGCGCCTATGCCGCAGAGCCGAAGGGGCGGGCCGCGCGCTGCTTCACTTCGGCGTCGATCCGGTCACGTTCGTCGCCGGCACGGCTTCCCTCGCCGCCGCCAAGATCCTCGACAACATGGAGATTGGCCACAACGTGATGCACGGCCAATACGACTTCAGTCGTGATCCGGAGCTCGCCTCGCGCACGTTCGAGTGGGACATCGCCTGCCCCTCCGTCGACTGGCGCCACTCCCACAACTACGAGCACCACACGTTCACCAACGTGCTCGGGCGCGATCGCGACGTGGGGTATTCGTTCTTGCGGGTCGTAAAGGAGCAAAACTGGAACCCGAGCCACCTCGCGCAGCCGATCACGGCGTCGGTGCTGGCGCTCTTTTTCCAGTGGGGCGTGGCGATGCACGATCTGCGGATCGCGGAGACGCTACGCGGCGAACAAACGGTGCGTGAGCTTTGGACACGAAGCGGCCCGTTCGCGCGAAAAGCGGTGCGCCAGCTCACGAAAGACTACGTGTTCTTCCCCGTGATCGCGGGCGTCAACGCACCACGGGTCGCGCTCGGAAACCTGGTCGCGAACGGAGTCCGCAACGTGTGGACGTTCGCGATCATCTTCTGCGGCCACTTCCCCGAAGGGGTCGCGGTTTACACCGTAGAAGAGACACGGGAAGAGAGTCGCGGGGCCTGGTACCTGCGCCAGCTCAACGGCTCCGCCAACATCGAGGGCAGTCCCGCGTTTCATCTCATGAGTGGCCACTTGAGCCACCAAATCGAGCACCACTTGTTCCCGGACGTGCCCGCCGCGCGTTACCCGGAGCTCGCCCCCGAGGTCCGCGCCATCTGCGAGCGTTACGGCCAGGCCTACAACACGGGCAGCTTCGCGAAGCAGCTCGGCAGCGTCGCCAAGCGCCTGCTCTCGAACGCGCTCCCCAGCCGCAAAGCACGGTCCGAAGTCGCGCTCGCCGCGTAGAGCGGAGCGAAGCGAGAACCCGAGATCGCGTCCGCGCGAAAGCCCGGGCTCGAGGCTCGCGCTTCCGAAGCGACACGAGGCTCGCGCCTCCGAAGCGACACGAGGCTCGCGCCTCCGAAGCGACGCGAGGCTCGCGCCTCCGAAGCGACACGAGGCTCGCGCCTCCGAAGCGACACGAGGCTCGCGCCTCCGAAGCGACGCGAGGCTCACGCCTCCGGAGCGACGCGAGGCTCGCGCGTCCGGAGCGGCGCGAGGCTCACATCATGAGCGAAAAGCCGCTCTCGACCCGCTTTTTTCCCGCTGACCGCGCGGTCACGATGATCGCGCCGTCGCGTGCGTCGACGACCGCGCCGTCGCCACGCACGATCTCGCCGCGGAGGAGCATCTCGGCCACCTTGGCCTCGACGAGGCGACCTATCGTGCGTCGCATCGGCCGCGCGCCGAGGCTCTTGTCGAAGCCGCCGAGGTCCAAGAGCGCGCCGATGGCGGCCTCCGTCACGTCGAGCGAGACGCCACGTTGCACCATGAGCTCCGCGCCGAGCCCGGTGACGATGCGGCGCGCGACCTCCGCGACGTCGTCACGTCCGAGAGGCGCGAACGCGAGCACCTCGTCGATACGGTTGTAGAGCTCGGGTGGCAGCGCATCGCGCGCCGCCTTCGACATCGCTTCCTCGTAAGCCGAAGCATCCCGCGCGACGGCCTTGTCGCCGAAGCCGATCCGCCCGCGAGGCCTCGTCTCTTCTTCGGATACGTGCGCGCCGATGTTCGACGTGAGGAGCAACACCGTATTCGTGAAGTCGACGGTGCGACCTTTTCCGTCCGTCATGCGACCCTCGTCGAAGACCTGCAAGAAGCCCTCGAGCACGTCGCGGTGCGCCTTCTCGATCTCGTCGAGGAGGATCACTTGGTAGGGCCTGCGACGCACCGTTTCGGTGAGCTGGCCACCCGCGTCGTGCCCCACGTAGCCGGGGGGCGCACCCACGAGGCGCGCTATCGCGTGCCCCTCGGCATACTCGCTCATGTCGATGCGAGTCATCGCCGACTCCGAGAAAAATAGGCATTCCGCGACGGCTTTGGCGGTCTCGGTTTTGCCCACTCCCGTCGGTCCCAAAAGCAGGAACGTGCCCACCGGGCGCTTCGATCGGAAGCCGGACGCGTTCCTTCGCAGCACGGTCGCGATCTTCGCCAGCGCGTGGCCATGGCCCACGATCCGCTCGGCGAGGAGCTCCTCGAAGCGCAACAGGCGGTCGGCGTCGGTCTCCAGGAGGCGCTCTTCCGGAACACCGGACAGCTCGCTCACCACCTCGGCCACGCCCTCCTGCGATACCGACTTTTCTCCGCGTCGACGCGCGCGTGCGCCGGCGAGATCCAAGATGCTTATCGCTTTGTCCGGGAGCGCGCGGCCAGGCAGGTAGCGCACGCTCCAGGTGATGGCGCGCGCGAGTGCCTCTTTCGTGTACGTCGCCTCGTGGTGCTTTTCGTATACGGGGCAAAGCTGCTCGATCGCGAGGAACGCGTCCTCCGGGCCGAGCTCCACCACCTCGATCGGCGAGAAGCGACGCGCGAGCGCGGGATCGTTTTCGACGTAGCGGCGGTACTCGTCCACCGTCGTCGCGCCGATGCAGGGGAGCTCCCCCTTCGCGAGCGCGATCTTGAGCTCTGCTTGCGCCTCGTCGCCGGCGTCCGGTCCGAAGAGGGTGTGGATCTCGTCGAAGAAGATCACGATGCGACCGCCCGCCTTCTTCACCTCGGCGCGGATCTGACCGAGGCGCTCGGCGAGCGAGCCGCGCACCCCGGTGCCGGCCATGAGCTGCGAAAGCTCGATCTCGATGACCAGCCGGTCATCCAATGAAATCACGTCTTTACGGTCGGCGATGCGCTGCGCGAGGCCGTGCACCACGCTCGTCTTGCCGACCCCCGCTTGCCCCACGAGGCAGGGGTTGTTCGAGGTCCGCTTCGCGAGCACGTCGAGGGTGCGCTCGACCTCTTCGTCGCGACCGACGACCGGATCGAGCTCTCCACGCGCCGCCATCAGGGTGAGGTTTTTCCCGATCGCGGCGAGCAGCGGGTACTCCTTCGCCGAGATCTCGAACGCGTCGGTCTTGCTCTCGCGCTTCGCCTTGGCCGGGGGCGGCGCGCTCTTCGAGGCAGGCGAGGGGGTCGGCGCGGTCACGAGCACCGGGGGCACCACGAGCACCGGCGGCGGCGGGCGCGTCATCTCCTTCGGCACGATCGACGGCGTGACGAGCGGCTTCGGCGCGGTCCACGTGGTGCGCGCGCGGTGCGGCTCGCCGGACTTCGAGGGCTGCTGGAGCCCGAGGGCCGACGGGCGCGAAAGAGGCTCGTTTCGTAGGGGAGAAGGCTCCACTTGGCGCCGCGGGAGGGTCGCGCCGGTCGCGAGCTGCAACGTCGCTGCGCGAAGCTTCGCCACGTCGGTCCCGCACTGGACCATCGCGCGGTACGCGGCAGACGTCGTGTCGTGGCAGAGCGCGAAGAGGAGATGAATCGCGGTCGGCGCGCGCTTGTCGAGCTCCCCCTTGGCGAGGGGGGCGCGCTGCACCGCGCGCTGCGCGAACTCACGCGCACGGGTGACCGCACGAGCCAACGCGTCGGGAGAAGCGTCCGTCGCCACGCGCGCCGCACGGAGGAGCGTGTCGCCATCGAGACGCCGATCGGCGAGAAGCTGCGACACGTCACCGGGTTTCCCGGAGAGCGCCGCGAGCACGTGGGCCGTCGAGAAACGCTCTCCACGATCCTTGGCGAGCCCTTCGGCGACCTTACGAATCTCGGCGAGCTCCGGCTCGGAACGACTGGTCATCGGTGTAGGGCTCGCACGCTCCGGCCCGCCGGGCCAAAAAAAGGGCGCCGCGTTGCCTCGTAAACCGCGTCTTTACCCGAGAAATCGTCGCCGACCGGCTTGCCACACCAGGAACCGTGCCTATAACTGACCCGCCGGTCAGAAACATGTCACGCGTCGCCGATCCACGAACCCGTATCTCGCTCCTCCGCGCCGCCGAGGAGATCTTCGCGAAGAAGGGCCTCGAAGCCGCCAAGGTCGAGGACATCGCCAAGGTCGCCGGCGTGTCGAAGGGCGCGTTCTACCTCCACTTCGAAACGAAGGAGGAGGCGTTCCTTCATGTGGTGGAGGCGTTCCTCGCTCGCTGCAGCACGCTCCTCGCGCAGCCCTGCGGCGACGACCTGCCCACGCGCCTCGAAGACTTGATGGAGCTCGGGCTCGAGCACGACATCCAGCTCTTCGAGTTCTTTTGGCAAAACCGCGCCATCCTCTCCATCCTCAACACCTGCAACGGTCCCTACGCCTACCTGATGGGCTCGTTCCGCAAGGATCTGCAGGAGAACGTGAAACGGGGAGTCGAGTTCTTCGTCGAGCGCGGGGCCTACCGCAAAGACCTCGAGCCGAACCTCGTCGCCACTCTCCTCATGGGTGCCTACAGCGAGCTCGCCACCGCGATGCTCTCGAGCGAGAAGAAGCCCCCCCTCCGGGATTGGCTCCTCGCCGCGCGGCGCATCTTTTCCCTTGGGCTCGCGTCCGATCGCTCCCCCTGGGAACGGCAAGACGTAAGCCACGTCTCCCTCCCCGATATCCCCGACGCTCTCCCGTCCGAGCCCGCCGAGAGGCCCCGCCGCGCAGCACGAGCAGGCCGCGCCCGCACCGCGAGATAAGGAAAAGAAGAATGGACTCGAATCTGCCGTTGGAGCGCGCCGTGGAGCCTACCCCTGCACCACCGAAGGGCGGCCGCGCCATCGTGGTGGTGGGCCTCGTGATCGGGATCGCCTTCGCGGGGCTCATGGGCTCCAAGGTCGTCAAGGCCTTGGACAAGCGCAAAGCCACCGCCGTCGAGCGCGACACCACCGCCGCCGAGCTCGCGAAGAAGCTCCCCGTCGAGGTCGCGAGCCCCGTGCCCATGAAGTGGAAGCCGCGCGTCGAGCTCACCGGCACCCTCCGTCCGTGGCGCGAGGCCGACATCGGCTTCGAGCTCGCCGGCCGCTTGGTGAAGCTGAACGTGCAAACCGGCGACAAGGTACGCGCAGGTATGCAGCTCGCCGTGCTCGACGCGTCGCGCGCGGGCGCCCAGGTGAACCAGGCCGTCGCGCAGACCAAGGCCGCCGAGGCGAACCTCGCCCTCGCCGAGGACAACCTGAAGCGCACCGAGTCGCTCGTCGCTACCAAGTCGATCCCGGAGGCGCAGGCCGAACAGGCTCGTCAACAGGTCGCGCTCGCTCGCGCGCAGCTCGACGGCGCGAAGGCCAGCACCAGCCTCGCGCAACAAGGCGCCGGCATGCACGCGATCGTGGCGCCCTTCGAGGGCATCGTCACCAAGGCGCCGACCGCGATCGGCAGCGTGGTGAACCCGGGCGCGCCGCTGATTCGCCTCGAAGACGTGTCGCGGTTCCGCCTCAGCGCGTCGGTCACCGAGGAAGACGCGCCCCTCGTGCACGTGAACGCGCCGGTCAACATCACCTACCAAGCGCGCACCGTCGCGGGGAAGGTGGTCGCCGTCGTGCCCTCGCTCGATCAGGCGACCCGCCGCGCGCCGGTCGAGATCGAGGTCCCGAACGATCCGAAAGCGCCGCTCCTCGGCTTCGGCTTCGTGCGCGCCCACATCGACGGCCGCGACGAGGTCGACGCCCTCCGCGTGCCCTCCGCTGCTCGTCGCGCCGGCTCCCAGAACGAGGTCATCAAGCTCGTCGACGGCAAAGCGGTTCGCACCAAGGTGGCCCACTTCGTGGACACCGACGGCACCTGGATCGTGACGCACGGGCTCCTCGAGAGCGACAAGCTCGTCCTCAATCCCTCGGACGACATCCACGACGGCGACACCCTCGAAATCGCCCCCTCGAAGCCTGCCAAGTAGGTCGCGTCGAGGGCTGTCTCCACGGCCCCCAGCATTGTCGCAGGCCGCTTCTTTTCCGCACGGAACAGGGACGCCATGAACATTTCCGAGATTGCGATCAAGCGCCCGGTCTTCACCGTGATGGTCACTCTGGCCCTCATGGTGCTCGGCTTCATGGGCTATCAGAACCTGGGGACCGACCTCTTCCCGGACGTGAGCTTTCCTGTCGTCTCGGTGACCGTGCCGTATCCCGGCGCGGCCCCGGGCGAGGTGGAGCAGCTCGTCACGAAGCCTCTCGAGGACGCGATCGTCTCCCTCAACGGCATCGATCGTCTGAAGACCTACTCGCGTGAAGGCGCCTCTCAGGTCGTCGTCATCTTCAAGCTCGACGTCGACATCCAAAAGGCCGCCACCGAGGTGCGCGAGCGCGTCGCGCAGACCCGCTACAAGCTGCCTACCGAGACGAAAGAGCCCATTATTTCTCGTATCGACGTCGGCGCCGCGGCCGTCGTCACGTACACGCTCGAGGGCGGCGGGCGCTCGCTCTCCGAGACGGCCAAGTTCGCGCGCGACGTGGTGAAGCCGTCGCTCGAGCAGGTCGACGGCGTCGCCTCGATCAACGTGCTCGGCGGCGCGGAGCGCGAGGTCCACGTCGATTTGGACATGGCCCGCATCGACGCGCTGAAGCTCTCCCCGATTGGCATTCTCCAGCAGCTCAAGGCACAAAACCTGAACGTGCCGGCCGGCCACTTCGACGAGGGCGCAAAAGAGATCAGCGTGCGCACCGTGGGTGAGCTCACGAAGGTGGAGCAGATCCGCGACATCATCGTCGCGACGACGAAAGACGGCTCGAGCGTACGCCTTCGCGACGTCGCCACCGTGGAAGATGGATTCGAGGAGCTCCGCACCCGCATCCGCACGAACGGCCAGCCCGCGGTGTCGTTCGACGTCGTGAAGCAGTCGGGCAAGAACACGGTCGCCGTCGCGGACGCGGTGAAGGCCAAGCTCGCCGCCCTCGAGGCCACGTTCCCGAAGGGTTACAAAACGTCTGTCATCGTCGATCAGTCGAAATTCATTCGCGAAAATGCCCACGAGGTGGAGGTCGCGATCGTGTTCGGCGGCGCGATGGCGATCCTCGTCATCCTCGTGTTCATGCTCGACCTGAGGTCCACCCTCATCAGCTCGGTCGCGCTGCCCACGAGCGTCATCTCGACGTTCTTCGTGATGTACGCGCTGAACTTCACCCTCAACATGATGACGCTGCTCGCGCTCTCCCTCGCGATTGGCCTCCTCATCGACGACGCGGTGGTCGTTCGCGAGAACATCTCCAAGCACCTCGAGCGGGGCGTCGATCCGCGCACAGCGGCCCTCGAGGGCACGAAAGAGATCTCGCTGTCCGTCCTCGCGACCACGCTCACCATCGTGGCGGTCTTCGTGCCGGTCGCGTTCATGAGCGGCATCGTGGGGCAGTTCTTCCGTCAGTTCGGGCTCACCATCACGGCGGCGGTGCTCGTCTCGCTCTTCGTCGCGTTCACCCTCGACCCCATGCTCTCGAGCCGGTTCTCGAAGGCGCACGTGCCAGGCGCGAAGGACCCCTTCATGCCCGTGAAGCGCCCGTTCTTGTGGGTGTTCGAGAGCATCGAAGGCCTCTATCGCCGCGTGCTCAAGTTCGCTCTCTCGCACAAGATTATCGTCGGGATCGGCGCGTTTTTGGCTCTCTTCTCGATTGGCCCGGTCGCTGGGCTCATGGGCAACGAGTTCGTGAACGCGGAAGATCGTGGCCAGTTCGTGCTCGAGGCCGAGCTCCCCGCCGGCACCAAGCTCGCCGAGACGGCGCGCCTCGCCTTGCCTGCCGAGCTGAAGCTCCTCGAGGACAAGCGCTTCATCACGGTGCTCTCCACCCTCGGCAAGAACGCCGAGGTAAACAAGGTGCACTGGCGCATCGTCACGGTGCCGAAGAGCGAGCGCACGATGGGCATCAACGAGCTCAAGGACGTCGCGCGCAAAGTCGCCTACGAGGCGCTCCCCGGCGCGAAGGTCACCGTGACCGACCCGCCGTTCGTGGAGGGCGCGAACACCGAAGCGCCGATCATGATTCAGGTCCGCGGCGCCACCTACGAAGAGCTCGCCCCCCTCGCCCACGAGTTCGAGTCGGCGATGAAGCGCATCCCCGGGATCACCGATTTGCAGGTGAAATATAGCCCCGGACAGCCCGAGCTCCGCGTCGGGGTCGATCGCGACAAGGCCGCTCGCGCGCAGATCCCGGTCGCTCAGATCGCCCTCGCGCTCCGCGCCGCCGTCGAAGGCGACGAGGCGGGCAAGATGCGGCAAGGCAAAGACGAAGTGCCCATTCGTGTGCGCCTCCGGCAGGGCGATCGCTCCACCGTGGACGAGGTGTTGCGCATGACGGTGCAGACCCCGCAGGGCCCGATGGCGCTCGAAGATCTCGCGACGGTGGAGCGCGGCGAAGGCCCGAGCGTCATCGAGCGCGAGGACCGCGAACGTCAGATCGTGATCTGGGCTTCGACCAAGGGCCGCTCCCTCGGCGAGATCGTGCCCGAGCTCTCCACCGCGTTCGGCGCCATCAAGATGCCCCCTGGCGCCTCGTATCACTACGACGGACAAATCCGGCAGATGACGGAGACGAACGGATCCATGGGCGCCGCGATGGGCCTCGGCGTCATCTTCATCTATCTGATTCTCGCCTCTCAGTTCGAGAGCTTCATTCACCCGTTCACGATCATGCTCACTCTGCCGCTCGGGTTCGTCGGCGCGTTTTATGCGCTCTTCGTCGCCGAACGCACCATGGCGATGGGCGCCATGATTGGCATCATCTTGCTGATGGGGCTCGTGACGAAGAACGCGATTCTGCTCTTGGATCGTGCGCTCGTGCGGGTGCGCGAGCACGGGGAAACACCGCTCCAAGCCATCCTCGAAGCAGGGCCCGAGCGTTTGCGTCCTATCTTGATGACCTCGGCGGCGATGATCCTCGGCATGCTCCCCACCGCCACGTCGAACGGCGAAGGCAGCGAGTTCCGCTCTCCGATGGCGATCGCCGTCATCGGTGGTGTCATCAGCTCCACGATCCTCTCTCTCGTCGTCGTCCCGGTCGTGTACCTCGCGATCGAGAACAGCAAAGCGTTCTTCGCGAAGCTCTTCGGGATCAAACCGAAGACCGAAGAGCCGCACGCGCCCGCCCCCGCGGAATAGCTTCGCTCGAAAGCAGAGGCTTCTCGAGTCTCGTGCGTGGTGGGCGTGGTCTTCGGTCTAGAGGACCCGCTCGCCCTGCGAGGCTCGCGGTTCGAGAGCGACGTGAGGCTCGCGACTCGAGAGCGACGTGAGTCTCGCGGTTCGAGAGCGACGTGAGTTTCGCGGTTCGACAGCGACGTGAGGCTCGCGACTCGAGAGCGACGTGAGTCTCGCGACTCGAGAGCGAGGTGAGGCTCGCGGTTCGAGAGCGACGTGAGTCTCTCGACCGTTCGAGGCTTGTTCTTGCCTAGCTCGAGGGCGCGGTGGCCGCGACCACGCTGTCGACCGAGGCGCCCGGTGCCGCGGTCCAGACGACGTGGCCTTCGCTGTCGAGGACCAGCGTGGCGGGGAGCGTTTTCACCCCCAGCTCACGACCGAGCGCGCCGCCACGATCGATCAAAAAGGGACTTTTGACTCCCCACGAGGCGAGGGCCTTCTTCGCGTCGTCCGTGCTCTCGCCGTCGGCGAGGACCGCGACGAGCACGAGCTTCGCGCCGTTCGTCTCGAGGGCCGACTGCTTCGCGACGAGCGCCGGCACGCTCTCTTTGCACGGCGCGCAGGTGGGGCCGAACGCGTCGAGCACGGTGACCCTCGCGCCGGTGATGGGCACGTGCACGAGCGAGCCGTCGCTGCTCGGGAGATCGAGGCTCGCCGCGTGCCCTTCGGCCAAGGGAGCCTTTGGCGCCCCACATCCTGCGACAGCCAACGTGAAGAAAGCCGAGAAGAGAACAGCGAGGCGCATAGGTTTTGCGGTCGAAGATGGGTGTGGTTTCGTCGAGGCGAACCGAGCGACGGGGCGGCGAATCGTCGAATCGATCACTTGGAGAGCACGAGCTCCACGCGACGATTTCTGGCGCGGCCATCTGCGGTGTTGTTGGGCGCGATCGGCTTGGTTTCTCCCCAGCCGGTGTACGAGAGGCGACCCGGCTCGACTCCCCGTTTGACGAGGTAGGCGTGGACCGCCTTCGCGCGCTCCTCGGTCATGCGAAGGTTGTACTTGTCGTCGCCGGCGGAGTCGCTGTGCACCTCCACCGAGAGGCTTTTTACCTCGGGGTGCGCGCGCAGCGAGGCGGCGACGTCGTCGAGTGCCTTCTCTGCGCTCGCGGCGAGAGCGGCTTTGCCAGTCTCGAACTCGATTGGCGCGTTGGGCACGAGGAGACTCTTTCCGTCCGGCGAGGTCGCGGTGCGGAGCGAACGCTTGAGCGCGCCCGTGAGATCGCGGGGAGCCGGCGCTGCGGGGCCTGACGAAGGCGCAAGGGGACACCCGTTTTGCGACGGGTTCGACGAGCGCACCCCGGGCACGGTGGGGCACGCGTCCTCGCGGTCCGAGATGCCGTCGCGATCTTGGTCTGGCTCTTCCGCGGGCGTGTCGGGACGTGAAGGCGGAGGCGCGTCCGTAGCTGCCGAGGCGACGGTCGCGGGCGAGCTCGAGCCGGTCGCGACTCCGGCGACGTTGTCGAGCGCACGGAGCCCGATTCGAAGAGGCACCGAGCACTGCGCGCTCGCGTCGCCCGTTTTTGCGGCCTTCCCGCACGCCTCCGGATCGCCCGCGCTGTCGAGCCGCTCTCCGCTTTCGCCGCCGGAATATCCTGCGAATACGCTCGCTTGCGCTTGGATGTTCGATTTTTGCCCCGCCATCATCGCGAAGCCACCGAGGTAGATCGAGCTCACCACGTGGGTCGCGCGCTCGCAGCCCTGACCGTGGAGATCCGAGCGCGAGATCTTGGTCGCGACCGGCATCGAGGCAGTGCCGACGAGCATGTAGTCGGTGCGGATCGCGCGCTCACCGGCGAGCTTGCCGCTCAAGTGGGCGGCCCCGATGGGCAGCTCCGCGTAGAGCTCTTGTGCGTTGCGGGCCACCTTGCTCTGCGTCTCGGCGTACGGGTGATAAGCGTACTTCGTGCCGTCGCCGATGCACTCGGGGAGAAGCTCGAGCTCCACGTTGCAGCCTTGTGCCGAATAACGAACGGCGACGATTCCCTCTTGGCGAAGACGAGAGAGGTTCGCGCGGGAGCCCGGATCCCACGCCATCAAATCGGGCTCCGTCTGCGGGCGCACAGAAGAGCAGAGCACCGCCGAGGTCTCCGAGAACGCGCTGCCGGGGCCGGCCGGCGCCTTCGGATCGCCCGCGATGTTCGGAGTGAAGCAGCCCGCGCTGACGAACGAGATCATCGCGGCCACGAGCGCGAAAGGCGACGAACGGACGAATCGGGACATGCCTCTTCAAGGTATCCCATTTCGAGATTGGCCACGTCATTCTCGGGCCGACGCGTCGCGCCGCGACCAAGAAGAGGGCAGGAGCGCGAGAGGAACGAGGCGACCCGAAGCGCCGATCCGTGCCGCGCTCAGCCAGCGCCGACGGGCCGCGCGATCGCTCGTGTGATAGCGTTATCCGTATATGGCAGCGTCACGTAAGCGAGCGAGTGTCGTCGTGGCCGTCGTCGGTATCGCCGGGGCGATGATGACGTGGTCCTGCGAGGACGGCGGCGCCATCTCCCAGCCGCCGGCGGACGCCGCCGCGCTCAAGCCCCCGGCGGATGCAGGAGACGCACGGACGACCGAGGGGCCGCCTTCGCCCGAATGTGGAACGCAGAGCTGGTCGCCGTTGTCGTGCGGAGCCACGGCGTGCGGCGCTGGGCAGGAGTGCAACGGCCAAGGCCGTTGCGAGTGCATCAACGGGATCGTCGCACGGAACACGACGTACACTTGCGATCCGACGACTTCGCGAGGCTGCGCCGACGGCGCGTGTCGCTGCAGCGTCTATGGTACGGAAGGCGCAGGCGAGCCATGCGGAGGACGGTCGCGAACGTGCTCGGTCGGCGTCGAATACGACGGTTGCACGCCGGACGGGCGCTGCATCATCGGAAACGAGATTCCGAGTGGCTGTAGCAACGGCATCACGCGCATGCGAGGATCGCGCTCGGGCATCGCCTACCAGTGTCGTGCGGGATACAACAACGACGACCGACTCGTTCGGATCATGACGACGGCGAACGGGACCTTCACGACGGTAGCCTGTGCCGCTCAGGGCATCGACGACTTCGTCAGCGACGGCAGCCGCATCATCGCGCGAATCGGCTCCAAGCTGATCGCTTGCGATGGGGCGGGGAGCCACGCGATCGTTTCGGGGTCACCGATCGCGCGGTTCGCCGTTGGTGGGGCGAACGTTTACTGGCTCACCGACGAAAATACGCTGTTCGTCTGCCCGACGAGCGGCTGCCAAGGAGTACCGAAGGAGCTGACCACCTTCGCCACCACGCCAACGCTCATCGAGGCCGACGCGTCGGGCGCGTACGTCGCGACGGGCTCGAGTCTCGTTCGTGTCGACGCTGCGACCGCAGAGGTGACCGACCTCTACAGCGATGGCGCCGACACCGGCGTGATCGACGCGTTCGTCGCCGACGATGACACCATCTGGTTCGCCGAGGGAGGCGCGATCTTCTCTTGTCCGAAGGCAGGCTGCGCCGGCGCGCGAAAGAGCTTTGCGGCGGGCTCCGGCCCTCTCTCCGTCGACGCGACCCGCGTTTGGTTCGTCGAGAATCAGTTGGTGTGGGGATGCGCGAAGGCCGCACCATGCCTCTCGCCGGCGAAGGCCATCGGTTACCACGCCGACTTCTCCGCCGCCGACGAGACGACCCTGTACGACGGGGCGCTGCTCCGGTTCAAGAAGACCTTCTTCTGAGCTAACGTCGTCAGTCGACGGGCCCCACGCTCGCGCGCACCGTCACGACGACCGACTTGGACGCGGGAGTGCCGCTGTCCTTCGCGTGGCTCTCCAGCGCGACGAGCACGTTCGCCTCGGGGAAATACGTAGCGCAGCACGTGCGGGGGAGGGGATACGGCACGACCACGAAGCGCTCCGCGACGCGTACGGTGCCGTCGTCGCCGCGGCTCTCGATGTCGACGAGATCGCCAGCAGAGAGACCGCGTTCGGCGATGTCGCCGGTGTTCATCATGACGATCCGGCGCCCGTGGGTGATACCCCGATAGCGATCGTCGAGCCCGTAAATGGTCGTGTTGTATTGGTCGTGGCTGCGCACCGTCATCATCAGCAGCTTCCCGCCCGTCAAATCGTGGCGCGGGATCGGGTTCACGGTGAAACGCGCCTTCTCCGTTTCGGTGTGGAACACGCGGTCGCGGGCGGCGTTTCCCAGGTAAAATCCGCCGGGTTCGCGCACGCGTGCGCCAAAGCCGGTAAACCCGGGCACCACCCGCTCGATGTGCTCGCGAATGGTGTCGTAGCTCGCGACGAAGGGGCGAAAGTCGACCGTGGTGCGACCGCGGAGCGTCTTCTCGGCGATGCCGGCGACGATCGCGACCTCGCTCTTCAACGAGGCCGAAGCGGGAGGCAAGCTGCCCTCCGAGCGGCTCACCACGCTCATCGAGTTTTCGACGGTGACGAACTGCGGACCGGAGGCCTGCATGTCGATCTCGGTGCGACCGAGACAAGGCAATAACAACGCCTCTTCGCCCGTGATCAGATGACCGCGGTTCAGCTTGGTCGCGACTTGCACCGTGAGCTTGCAGCGGCGCATGCCCTCGGCCGTTCGTTCGGTATCGGGCGCGGCCGACACGAAGTTGCCGCCGAGGCCCATGAACACGTCGATTTCGCCGGCGAGCATCGCAGAGATCGTGGCGATCGTGTCGTATCCGTATTCGCGCGGGGGCTCGAACGCGAACTCGTAAGCGAGCGCGTCGAGGAACGCGGGGGGCATCTTTTCCCATATGCCCATCGTGCGATCGCCCTGCACGTTGCTATGGCCACGAACGGGGCAGGCGCCGGCGCCGGGGCGGCCCACGTTTCCGCGGAGGAGCAGAGTGCTCACGATCTCGCGCACGTTCGCGACGCCGTTTTTGTGCTGCGTCACGCCCATCGCCCAACACACAATCGTCGCTTTGGACTCGATCATCACCCGCGCCGCCGCCACGATCGTGTCGCGCGCGACGCCGCTGCCTTCCACGATCTCTTCCCAGGTGGTGCCGCGCACGTCGGCGGCGAGGAGCTCGAAGCCGTCGGTGTGCTCCTCGATGAACGTATGATCGAGCACGGTGCCGGGCGCTTCGTCCTCCCGCTCGAGCATCTCTTTCATGATGCCCTTGAAGAGCGCCACGTCGCCGTTGATGCGCACGTGCACGAAGAGCGAGGCGAGCGCGGTGCCGCCGCCGAGCACGTCGACCGGCTCTTGAGGGTGCGCAAATTTGCGGGTCCCGGCCTCGTCCATCGGGTTCACCGACACGATCGTGGCGCCGCGGAGCTTGGCCTCGCGGAGGGTGGTGAGCATGCGGGGGTGGTTCGTGCCCGGGTTTTGCCCCACCACGAAGATCGCGTCGGCGTGCGCGAAGTCATCCAGGGTGACGGTGCCTTTGCCGACCCCGAGCGCCTCCACCATGCCGTGCCCGCTCGACTCGTGGCACATGTTCGAGCAGTCCGGCAGGTTGTTGGTGCCGAAGAGGCGCGCGAACAGTTGATAAAGGAACGCCGCTTCGTTGCTCGTGCGACCAGAGGTGTAAAACGCGGCTCGGTTCGGCGACGGCATCGCGCGGAGGCGCTCGGCAATGAGCGAAAACGCGTCGTCCCAGGAGATAGGCTCGTAATGCGATTGGCCACGACGGAGCACCACCGGCTCGGTGAGACGGCCTTGCTCGTTGTGCCAAAAGTCGGATTGTTTGCCGAGCTCCTCCACGCTCCATTTGGCGAAGAACGCGCGGTCGATGCGGGCGAGGGTGGCCTCCGAAGCCACCGCTTTTGCGCCATTTTCGCAGAACTCGAACGACGAACGATGCTCCCCCGGCTCTGGCCACGCACATCCGGGGCAGTCGAAACCCTTTACCTGGTTCGTGCCGAGGAGGGTGAGCGAGCGCCGTATCCCCATGTGGCCAACGGCGTGCTTCATCGTTTGCACGATCGCGTTGCTGCCGCCCGCTCCCATCGCCGGGCTCGTGATGGTGGGCGCCTCCGACTCGAGCGGAGGTTGCGCGGACGTGCGCGGAAGCGTGACGCTCATGGTTGGGCTCCGATCACGCGCTCGGCGCACGTGTACACGTTGAAGTGGCCGTCGCGCACGAAGCCGAGCACGGTGAGGCCCTCCGCGCGCGCGAGCTCCACCGCGAGGCTCGAGGGGGCACCCACCGCGGCGAGCACGCCGATCCCGGCCATCACCGCTTTTTGCACCAGCTCGAAGCTCGCGCGTCCGCTCACGAGGAGCACCGTGTCACGAAGCGGAAGTGCGCCCGCGCGGAGCCGCTCGCCGACCACCTTGTCGACCGCGTTGTGACGCCCAACGTCCTCGCGCAGCACCAAGAGCGCGCCGCTCGAATCGAAGAGCCCCGCTGCGTGGAGCCCACCCGTCCGCGCGAAGGTGGCCTGCGCGGCGCGGAGGCGCGCGGGGAGCGCGTGAATCGTCTCCGGAGCGACGCGCGGGGAGCAAAAATCGAGCGCGTCATGCGCCGCCGCCCGGACCGCGTCGAGGGAGGTTTTCCCGCACACGCCGCAGCTCGAGCTCGTATAAAAATGGCGCTCGAGCCGCTTCGGATCGAAGCCCGCGTCGCTCGCGACGGTCACGCGGACCACGTTGCTCGTGCCGTCGTCGCGTCCGTTCGCGGCAGGTCCGCAGTGGCGTGCGTCCATCACGTGCTCGCGCGTGCGGACGATGCCCTCCGACACGAGGAACCCGAGGGCGAGCTCGAGATCGTCGCCCGGCGTGCGCATCGTCACGGACAGGGTTTTTTCCTCGCGGATCGTGCTCGTCTCCCAGCGGAGGCGGATCTCGAGCGGCTCCTCTACCGCGAGCTCGTCGTCACGCGAGACTGCCGCGTCGCCGTCGATGCGCACCATCGTGACTTTGCTCGTGCGCGTGCTCGCGGTCCTGTGGTCGCGAACCAGCTCGCGCACGAGCGAAGGATCTCGCGACTCGTGCGGCTCGTTTGCAGGCTCGGACGGCTGGATGCTCGCTTCCGTCATGCATGCCTCGTGTTGGTCGGTCTGCATGGGGATGCCGCTCGCTCGCAGCTCGCACGATGGGTCGTCACTCGGCGCTGGCACATGCGCTCAGCACGCTCTGTTTTTGTCATGGCTTACGCAACGATGCGAACGTGTTCTCGTGCCGCGATGCGTCCGAAAAAGGGGCGAAGCGATCCCGACGGGCAAACGAAGGCCACCGGCCCGTCGCGCGTCGCTCCTTTCTCCTCCCGGTTGCGATCGTGCGCCACCTACGCGAGGCTCGGGCATGGCATCCCGATGGACGTTCGTTTCGACCGATGCGTTCGTCGGCTTCATGGAGCACGAGCGGCTGGACGAGGTGTTGCTCGCCGACATCGAGCCGCTCCCAACCCTCGGCGCGCTCCCCACCGAGGTGCGCTTCACGTGGTGGTCGCACGACAAGGGTGGCCGCGTTCCCTACCGCGCGAGGGCGAGGGGCGTCGGCGCGTGGCAGCTCACGGGCGCGCGCGACGAGGCGCCGATTGGCTTCGGCTGTGGCGCGGGCAAGGGCGTGCACCTCGTGATGACGGTGCCGAGCGACCTCGAGCTTCGATGCGACGAGCTCGAGGTCAAACGCGGACGACGCGAGAAGCTCTGAATCGAGGAGCGACGCGGCCTACTCGAGGACCCCGTCTTTCGCTTTGGCGGCGGGGGGCACCTCTTTCGCGCCGATGCGGCGGAGCAGGTTGATCTCGATCGTGCGCGAGATGGCCGAGAGCGCGAGATCGTTGATGTCGGTGCCGAAAGGCTGCTCGAGCTCGTCGCCGATCGCGTCGAGGCCGAAGAGGGCATACGACACGAAGAGCACGACGAACACGCTCATCCAGCCCAAGTCCTGCGCGACGCCGAAAGGCAGAAGGATGCAGTATGCACCGACGATGCGGTGGAGGAGCACGGTGTACGAGTGCGGGAGCGGCGTCGACTTGATGCGCTCGCAGGCGCCCTGCACGTCGGTCATGCTCACGAGGCTCGACTCCAGGAGCGGGGCGTGGAACGCGTGGACCCAGCCTTTTTTCCGGGCGGCGGTGAGCCGGTCGCCGAGGAGCCCCAGGATCGCGATCGGCACGTTCTCGTGCTTCGCGATGCTCTCGAGCTCGGCCTCGGAGAGCACCTTGTCGAGCCCTGCGCGGGTGTCTTGATCGCGGAGGTGGTGGCGGAACGCGTGCACGTAGGCGATGACGATGCGCACGAGCGCCTCGCGCTCGACCGCGACCTCCGCTTTGACCGACCCGTCTGCGTCCTCCGGCGCGTCGATGAAGGTGGTGAGCTGTCGCGCGAAGCTGCGGGTCGTGTTGACGAGCGAGCCCCAGAGCTTGCGGCCCTCCCAAAAGCGGTCGTAGCTCGCGTTGTTGCGGAAGCCCAAGAAGATGCCGAGCGGAACGCCGATGAGGGTGAACGGCGTGATCTTGAGGTTTAGCCACGGGAAGCGGTGGTAGCCGTATGTCGCCACCAGCGAGAGCGCCGACACGATCGCTACACGCGGCCAAATATAGGGCAGCGTGCGCCCGCCGAAGATGACGTGATAGATCCAAGACCGTCGCGTATCGACCCACATGCCGCGATGGTACGTGGCTATCCCGCCTGGAGGGGACGAGAAAGCGCTCGTGCAGCGCGTAAATCAGCGCGAGATCAGCGAGGCCGCGCGCTCGTCGTGTGGACTCTGGACGCGGCGACGCCGGCGACCGAAGGGGTGAGTCTCGCGATCTCTAGCTAGCAGCCACCGGCAAACGTGTTGGCGTGCTCGTCAGTGTGCTGCCGCCGGCTTCACTTCGATCTTCTCCACCTCGACGGGGAGGGTGGAGCCGTCGTGGCCATTCTCGGTCATGCGGAGTCGCTTGTCGCCGCGGTGGACCACGAACGTGCCGCCGTACTTCTTCGCGTCGAGGCCGAGCCCTTGGGAGCGCACTTCGCCTTGAAAAACCGTGGCGCGGCGAACATAGAGCGAGGTGTCGGCCTGGCCGACGCGGTTCACCGTGACGCTCGCGGTGAGGTGACCTACGCCACGATCGTCGAGCTCGGTGGCGAGGGCGCGCGCGGTGACCATCATTCCGCGAATGGCCACGAGCGCGGCGGCGGCGACCGTGGAAATGTCGACTCCGTCCTCCGTGCGTACCCCTTTGCCGGTGATGAGCGCGTAGTTGTCCTCCCCGATGTCACGGCGAATGCGACGGTGGACGAGGTTCTCGTCGGTGTAGCTCTTCAGCGCGCCGATCACGGCGCCGCAGGCGGTGCGTGCCTCACGAAAAGGGGACTCTTGTGTCACGCCGAACCGTATTCCGTCGGCCTGCTCTACTCGTCCGACGTGGGTTTGGATGTCGATCGCGCACAGCATGAACGACTGCGAGTTCCCTCCGTAGACCCGCGTGCGAATGCCGCCGTCGGCTTTGTGCGCGGCGGTGACGTGGGCGAGGGTCGCGCCGTCGTCCGTGCCGCCGCCGGTGGGGAAGAACTGCTCGCACTTGAGGGCGCCGATCTCGCTGATGTTCGCGAAGCGCGAGGCGATGACCTGGCGGTAGTGCTCGACCTCGCCCTGGTGCACCCGATCGCCGCACGTCGTGAACGCGAGCGTGGTCAGCACCGAGGGCACGCTGAAGTCGGCCATGCACGCGGCCATGTCGCTCTTCGCGCGGCCGTCCGCGAACTGCAGCTCGTCGCGGAGGATCTGCAGGCCGCGCATGAACTGCATGCGGTCGCTGATGATCTCCTCCATGTACGTGCGGTTCGATCCGCGCTCGATGCCGAACGCGGCCTCGAGGGCCCAGAGCGAAGCGAGACGAGACCGAACGAGAGTGGAATCGAACGGAGGCATGAGGGACCCCTGGGCTAGTGCCGGACTCGGCAGAGCTACGGAGCCTATCTTGAAGGGGTCGTAATAATGAACCCCCCGTAAACGTGAACGCTGCGTAAGGCTGGCGCCGAGAGAGAGAAAATCAAGGGAAAACAGGGGTTTTGCGAGGTGCCTCGTTCCTCGAGGCGCACACCTGCCGGCTCGTTTTGCAGCCGCTGCGAGGGTCAGCGTGCACGTTTTTCGGCCGCCTTTCGGAGGGCCTCGAGAGACGCGCTCACGTCGGCGTCGAGGTCGGCTTGGCCGTAAAACGCGGTGAGCATGAAGCCGTCCATCGTCTCCTCCACGTCGACGCGGGTGCGACCCGCAGAGGGCTCCACCAGGCGCCAGACGTGAATGGCCTTCGCGATCGACACCGAGCCGGTCCACGCGATTTCTCGCTGGTCGGTCACCCGCGCGAGGGTGGAGGTGATCGCGCTGCCCTTGTTCGTCCACCGAAACGTCGCGCCGGGAGCGAGCTTCGCGGGGGCGTGCGCCTCCGTCACCGACGTCTGCCACGAGGGCCACGCGGCGACATCGGTGAGCACGGACCACACCAGTTCGCGCGGCGCTTCGATGACGACGGAGTGGCGCGCGTGGATCGGCGCGTCCGCTTGCACGTGCCCCGACGTGGCGGTCGAGTGCATCGTCGAGAGGCTCGGCCCGCAGGCCGAAGCGAGGAGGGAGAACACGGTGACGACGGCGGCAGAGAGCTTCTTCATGCCCTCAACTTGGCCCCATCACGGGCGTATGAACATTGGCGAAAAGTGCATGTTACCATACGCTGGTGCATATCCCTTGGGAGACCATCCAGCTCTTTTTGGCCATTCACGACGGAGGCAGCCTGAGTGAGGCCGCGAAGGCGCTGCGGGTCACCCAGCCCACCGTGAGCCGTCGCCTCGCGGAGCTCGAGGCCGACATGGGAGAGCCGCTCTTCGTGCGCACGGTGTCCGGTGCGACGCTCACGAGCTTCGGCGAGCGCCTCCTCGAGCCGGCCCGTCGGATGGCGGAGCACGCCGGTGAGGTGGAGCGCGTCGCGGCGGGAGTCGACTCGAAGCCGCGCGGCGTGGTGCGGGTGACGGCGCCGCCGGGGATCGCGTTCGAGCTCCTCGTACCGCTGGCGGCGAAGCTTCGCGTGACGATGCCCGAGATCACCCTCGAGGTGGCCTCCAGCGTGGCTTACGTGGACCTCGTGCGGCGCGACGCCGACCTCGCGATCCGTGCGCAAAAACCCGTGCAGCGCGACCTCGTCTGCCTCGCGTCGATCGAGGAGCCGATCGCCGCGTTCGGCTCGCGCGCCTACCGGGATCGCCTCGGGAGAGCCGCGTCCATCGGTGACGTTGCGTGGATCGGTTGGCCCCCTTCGCTCGATCACTTGCCGCCGAACCCCCAGCTCGTCGCGCGCATCCCGGGCTTCGCGCCGACGTTCGCGGCCGACGATTTTCTGGTCCAGCTCCGCGCCGCCGAGCTCGGGGTCGGCGCGCTCGTGCTCTCCGTGCTCACGAGCCGCCTCGCGCCGGAGGGCTCGCTCGTCGATCTCGGTCTCGACCTCGGGAAGCTGAAAGCGACCCAGCACCTCGTGTGTGCGCGGAGCGCGCTCGCCACGCCGCGGGTACGTGCGGTGGCAGACCTCTTGGCCCTCGAGCTCCGGCCCCAAGCGCGAACCAAGCGCGACGCCGGCGCGAAGAAGACCGAACGCGACCACGGGGTCCGTGCTCCACGACCGCGCTGAGGCATTGCGCGGCGCCGCGCGCTTTCCATTCGAGGCGAGCCGTTCGGGGCTTTGTGGTCGCGAGGCTGGAAAAAAGCTGGATAGACGCGCGTTTTCGGCCGACCATGGGCCCCATGGAGCTCGACTTTTCGCCCCTAGAAAAGCTGTGCGGGGGCGTATGGCCAGAGTCCTCGGGGGTCGACATCACCCCGATGACCGGCGGCGCCTCCACCCGTCGCTACTTCCGCGTCACGCCCAAGTCCGGCGCGCGCGGCAGCGCCGTCGCGATGTTCGTCCCCGACGGCCCCAAGCCCGAAGAAATCCAGAACGGCGCCACCAGCGAGCGCTGGCCGTTTTTGGAGGTGCGCGACTTGCTCGAGGCGCGCGGCGTCGACGTGCCCCGCGTCTTCGAGGAGGACACCGCCCGCGGCTGGCTCCTCATCGAGGATCTCGGGGAGGACACCCTCGCAAACTACCTCACCCGCATCCCTTCCGAGAAGCCTGCACTCTACACCTGCGCGGTTCGCGACTTGGCCGAGGCGCAGGGCAGCCTCTCCGAGCTCCCCGGCGGCTGCGTCGTCTCCGGTCGCAGCTTCGATTTCGATCTGCTCCGTTGGGAGATCGAGCACTTTCGCGAGTGGGGCCTCGACGCGCGCGACAAGAAGCTCTCCGCGGAGGACGCCGCCGAGTTCGCCGCGATCGCCGATCGCCTCGCGCGGCGGGTCGCCGAGTTGCCGCGCGGGTTCACCCACCGGGACTACCAATCACGCAACCTGATGGTGCGCGAGCAGCCCACCAAACCTGGGAAAACGCACGGTCTCGTGTGGATCGACTTCCAAGACGCGCTCCTCGGCCCCCGCGTGTACGACCTCGTCGCGCTCCTCAACGACAGCTATCAAAAGTTCGATCGTGACTTCGTGGAGGCGCGCCTCGGCGAGTACGCCACCGCCGCCAAGCTCGACGCGAAGAGCCGCGAAGCGCTCGTGCGCGAGTTCGATCTCGTGACGGTGCAGCGCAAGCTGAAAGACGCGGGGCGCTTCGTCTTCATCGACCGCCAAAAGAAGAACTCCTCGTTCCTCAAGTTCGTCGTGCCCACGGTCGCGAAGGTCGGAAAGGCGCTCGAGCGCCTCGCGCCGCACGATCCGGACATGCGCGCCCTCCACGGCATCCTCTCGCGCGTCGTCGGCGACGAGCTCCGCGGCGAATCGAGCTGACCCTCATGCAAAAGAACCGTGACGCCTCCGTCACCGTCCACCCGAACGGGCTCTTGCTCCGCGGCAAACCCGATGTCCTTCCCCTCGTCGCGGGGTCGACGCGCTCAAGGCGATGGGCACCACCCTGGTGGACATCTACGTGCCGTGGGGTGTGCACGAGATCCGCCAAAATCACTTCGATTTCGGCGCGCGCGACCCAAAGCTCGACGTCCGCGCGTTCGTGAAGATGGCCGCCGAGCGTGGCCTCTATGTCATCTTGCGCCCCGGCCCGCACATCAACGCGGAGCTCTCGTACTTCGGTATCCCGGAGCGGGTGGTGTGGGACCCGGCGTGCCAAGCGCGCACCCCGAAGGGCAACCCCGTCGTTCTCCCGATGGTGCCGGTCGCCTTTCCGGTGCCCAGCTACGCGAGCGACGCCTTCCACGACGAAGCGGCGGAGTGGATCCGCGCGGTAGGAAAAGAGCTCGGCGATCTCGTGTATCCGGCGGGGCCGATCGTGCTCCTCCAGATCGACAACGAGGGCGCGCTCTACTTCCGTGACGGGCCTTACGACCAAGATTACCACCCCGACGCGATCCGCCTCTTTCGCCAGTTCCTCCGCGAGAAGTACGGCAGCATCGCGGAGCTGCGCCGCGCGTGGCGCACGGACGACGAGTCTCAAACGTTCGCCAACGTGTCGCCGCCGACCCGCTTCGACGCACGCTCGCCAGACGATTTGGTGCGCCATATCGATTGGATGGAGCTCCACGAGCACCTCCTCGGCGAGGCGATGATTCGTTTCGGCGAAGTGGCCCGTGAGGCTGGTTTTTCCACGATCCCCACGTCGCACAACCTGCCGCCGGGCGAGGCCGCGACGGCGCTGAACCCGGGCCGCCTCTCGAAGCTCGTCGACCTC
This sequence comes from Myxococcales bacterium, assembly GCA_013297655.1. Classification (GTDB taxonomy): domain Bacteria; phylum Myxococcota_A; class Polyangia; order Polyangiales; family Polyangiaceae; genus JAAFHV01. The sequence continues at coordinate 23,272 of JAAFHV010000014.1, forward strand.
CTCGGGCTCGATTATTACCACCCCGCTACGCCCGCCGCGCACATGACCCTGCTCCGTCGCACGACCGAGCTCGTGACGCGCGCGGAGGGCTTCGCGTCGCCGCCGTTCGCCGCCGAGATGGGCGCGGGATACCCACCTATCTTCGCCCCCCTCGACGAGCTCGACTCCGTGTACACGCTGCTCGCGGCGATGGGCTACGGCCTCCGCGGATACAACCTCTACATGGCAGTCGATCGCGAGCGTTGGATCGGCGCGCCGATCGATCCGCACGGGGTGCCGCGCAAGCTCGCCGACACCTATCGTAAGATCGCGACCCTCTTCGACACGGTCAAGTTCCACGAGCTCCGCCGGCGCTCGCCGGTTCGCCTCGTGGTGCCTCGTGCCCTCCGAAGGCTCGCGCGCGCCACCCACGCCTTCGGGCCCGTCACGCCCGCGTTCTTCAATGTCATCGGGGTCGGCTTTCGTGAGTCGTGCCTCGAAGAGGAGCTCGGCACCGGCGAAGTGCCCACGATCGCGGCAGAGGCCTTTTTGCACGCGTTCGAGCGCGCCCTCCTCGCCCGCGGAGTGCCCTTTGCTTACGCCGGCGGCGACAGCTTCGAGGAGTCCACCCGCGGCGCGCAGTGGGTCGTCTGCGCGAGCGCGGTCGGCGTGAAGCCGGAGCTCGTCGACAAGCTGCAAGATGCACGCAAGTCCGGCATGATCGTCACGATGGGGCCGAAGGTGCCGCACCGCGATGGCCATTTGCGCGCCCTCGCCGAGCCACACAAGCTCGACGGGATAGAGGTCTTCGAGGACGGCGCGCGCGCCGATTTGCTCGTCGCGGAGCGGGTGCAGAAGCTCTCCCTCCCGACCTACCCGGTGAGCCCGTCGTCGTGCCATGTCACCGTCCACGAAGACAAGCTCGGCGTCGCGCGCGTGGTCTTCGTGATGAACCCCACCGACGCGCGGGTCGACGCTACGTTCCCCGTCGCGAAGGTCCTCGGGCTCCGCGATCTGCTCGCCGCCGGTTACGCGGAGACGCTCGTCCCCGAGTCCGGCACGTTCACGGTTCGGGTGCCCGCGCGCACCGTTCGTGTGTTCGCGGCAGAGTAGCTTCGCCCGCGAATCCTTGGGAAATCACGGAGGATCGTAGCTCTTAGGGCTTCGTCGTGGCGATCGTGGGCCGTGCGGGCATCGTGGTCGCGGCGTGGAGCTTGCGGTCGTAGCCTCCGACGGCGAGATCGTGGAGCTCGAGGCTCGTCTTCGTGAGCGCGACGAGCTCGAACGTGCGCGCGCCGCCGGTCGCGATCGCCTCCGTTCGCCAGCCCTTCTCCTGTCGGCTCGCGCCCCAGCGATCGCCAGGGGTCGACTCCCCGAGGGAGAGCTCGCCCTTCGCGAACGACCATGTGCCGCGCCACTCTTCCCAACGCTCGGATACGTGAAAAGGCTTTTCGGCGACGACGGTGTCGTAACCCGGTATCTGCTCCACGTGCACGTAGGTGCCGTCGGCGCGGAGCTCGAGCGATTCGGCCTCTGGGGTGGGAAAGCCCTTGTCGACGACCAGGTCGGGAGGGAGCTCGCTGCGCGGCTTCCATCCCCACGTGCCGGTCATCTCCTTCGTTTTGCTCGCATCGGACTTGCACGCACACATCGCCATGCCGAAGAGCGCGCACGCGAGGACGAAGGATCGCATGGGCCGTTCGTCCCATCGTTCTCGAGCCCGAGCAAGCAACATCGCGGCGGCGGGCCGCGCGACCTCAGAATGTGTAACGAATGCCGGCGCCGACGTCCCACGCCAAACCCGGGCTGGCGTTGGCGGCGGTCTTTGCGAGGCTGGGCGCGAAGCGAGGGCCGCCGGAGATACCGAGCGCAAAATGCCGGTTCACCGCGTACCACTCAAGGCCGAGACGCCCATTGAGCGAGAGCCCGAGGGACTCCAAATCTTGGTATCCGTAAATGGCTAACGCGCGCTCGGGCACATCGGCCACGATCGCGCCGATGCCGGGGGCGAGGAAGAGCGCGACCCGGGGCGTGACGTGCACCGTGACGCGAACGCCGCCACCGAAGCCGAAGATGGGAAACGCGCGCTTTCGTGTCTTGCCGTCGCCGCCGGTGGTGGTGAGGGCGAGCTCGGCTTGGCCGAAGACCATGAGCCAATCGAAGATCTCGTAGCCGAGCTGGAGGCTAGCGTACGGGGCGGTCGTGGCGAGCTGCGCGAGCTCACCCGTGAAGCCGAAGACGCCGATGCGCGAGTCGAGAACGAGGCCTTTTTTGCGGGGCGGAAGGGGCGGCGCTTCGTCGGCGTCCGCGTCGAGCGGCTTCGCTTCGGCGCGCGTGTTCGCGTTGCCGCTCAGGTCGACCTTGCCGAGGTTCTCTTCCGTCGCGGGGGCCTTCGCCGTCGCGTCCGCGGGCTTGGTGGGATCGACGCTCTTGTCGTCTGCGCGCGCGAGCGAGGGCACCGCGAGGAGCGTCACGAACAGGAGTGCGAACGAAGCCTTCCACCGCACCTCGTCACCATACACGAATCACCCCGCGCAACGCCGAACGATCAAGGTAGGCGCCCATCCGACACGACCGGATCGCGTGTCAGTCCGGGAATTTCCCGTTCCACCAAATCCACGCTTCGCTCGCCCCTGCCCGCGCGACGTCGGCGAGGAGCTCGACCCGGGCGGCGGCGCCGAAGCCCGCCGTCCAAAACCACCGGAACATGAGGAGGCGGTTCATTCGGTAGCGCTCGAAGGCCGCGCCGTGCTCGCGGAACAAGTATTTGCAGCCGAGCGCCTCGCCGATCACCATCCCGGAGACGAACGCGTCCTCGTGGCTGGCGAAGGTCGTGTAGTCGCCGCAGAACCAGACGCGGTTTTTTCCCTGAATCGCGCGGAGGTCGAGCCGCGCCTTGATCGCCGCTTCGTCCGGGATCATGTGGGAGAAGGCCTGGATCTTCTGCGTGCCTTGGTAGGGCGTCTCGCGCTCGGTGGAGATCACCGACACGAGCACGTGGCCTTCGACTTTGCCGTCGAGCTCCGCCGCGCGCTTCATGTCGTAGGTCATCGAGCCGTCGAGCTTCGCGTTCGGGGTTGGGTTCTCGGAGCGGTAGTGGAAGAAAATGCCCGGCGCCGGGCTCGCGAGCACTTGCGGATCTTGGTGCAGGTACGCGACCGCCGGCTCGTAGCGAAACGTGCCGAGCAAGCGTGTCTCGTCGTCGCTCGGGGAGTCGAGGAGGGCGAGCGCGGTTTTGGCGTCGGTCGCGATGACGACTTGGTCGTAGCGCTCGGCATTTCCCTTGTCGTCGCGCACGGTGACGCTGCCATTGTTGCGCACGACGGAGGTGACCTTCGTGCCGAGGAACTGGCGAAACTCGAAGCTCCGCGTGAGGCGCGCGATGTACTCGCGGGTGCCGCCGTCGATGGTGCGCCAGGTGGTGGGGCTGAAGAACGAGATCGTGCCGTAACGAAACATCATCGAGAGTGACCACGCCGGGCTGTCGAGCAGAGTCTCCCGCGTGACGAGGAAGAGCGACAGCAGCGGGCAGAGGCCCTTCGCGATGAACTCGGCGTCGTAGTCACCGGAGTTGGGGAGGCCGGGCACAGCGCGCTCCAAGAAGTACGAAATCGGCTTTCGTTGCATCTCGAGGGAGAGGGAGGCCACCTCGAACATGAGCTGCTCGAAGCGACTGGCCTGCTTCTCGATTCGGCGAAAGAGGTCCGTCTGCCGGAACGACGCGTCGGTGCCCCAAGTGTCGCGTTCACCCTCTTTTTCCGAGGGAAACGACACGACGAGGGTGGCCCCTGCCGCGCTGGTGCGCACCTTGTATCGCTGGAACATGCAATAAAGGTTCGGATACGCCCATGGGAGGGTGATCATGACGCCCATATCGACGTGCGCGTCGGTGCCGGCGAACGGGTGCGCGAACGCGTGCCCACCCAGCGCCGGAAACGCCTCGTAGATGGTGACGTCGTACTTCTGCGCGAGTGTCCACGCAGCCCCGAGGCCCGCCGCGCCACCGCCCACCACCGCAACTCGCTCGCGCCTTCCAAATGCCATTCAGTGAATGCTAGAGTCTTCGTGGGGTGTGCACAATCACGCTCTTGGAGGAGCGGCCATGGAAGAGCATTATCGGCGCGTACCGCTGTGGCCCCGGGGATACGCGCCGAACCGCGCGCGCAGGTCGGAGGGGGTCGAGATCCTCCGCGAGGAGTCGCCCGCGCGCAAAGGCACGCCCACGCCCTTCACCCCCCAGGCCAACGAGGCCGAGCTGCGCAGCTACAGCGAAATTCAGCACTGCCGCGCCACCATTTACACTCCGCAGACGGAAGAGGCCTTGCGCGCGCTCGTGCTGGAGCTCGCGAAGCCGGACCGGCGAATCACGTTTCGCGCGGGGGGCTGCTCGCTCGACGGCCAGTCGCTCAACGAGGACATCGTCATCTTTTTGGACGCGTTGGACGACATCGAGGTCGACGACGATCCGGTGCGCCCCACGGTGAAGGTGGGCGCCGGCGCGTGCTGGGGCGATATCGTGCGCTCGCTGGAGCCACGGGGCCTCGTGCCGGGAGTGGCAGTCACGGCGAGCCGCGCCACCGCCGGGGGCACCGCCTCGGTCGACGGCGTGTCGCGGTTCACGTCGACCCTCGGCAAAGAGTCCACCTTCATCGAGCGCTTCCGTTTCCTCACGATCGACGGCGAATTTCACGAGATCCGTCGCACCGCGACCGACCCGTTCGAGCGCGCGCTCTACCTCGCCGTCATCGGCGGGTACGGGTATTTGGGAGTCATCGTGAACCTCACCTACGCGGTGCTTCGGCCCAAGGTAGAGGGCGATCCGCGCGCGCGCCTCCGTGTTCGCACGCGGGTCCGAAAATCGGAGAGCGTGGACACCTTCGCCGATCCGGGGCGTGGGGTATCGCCAGAGCTGCCCGAGGCTCCGCGCGCTGCGCTCGAGAGTCCGGGGCACCCCGCGGTCGCGCCGAAACGGGCTGGCGCCTGCCGCACCATCGCGAGAGGGTTTCACGCGCGCTTCGAGGAGATGAAAGCCGACTTGCGCGCGTCGCTCTCGGAAGAACGCACGTTTCCAGACAACCCGCGCGCGTTCTACGGAGTGGTGTGCCCGGGGGTGCGTCCCCGCGGGCTCGCGTTCGAGTCCACCTACGTGCGCACCCACGACACCAAACCGATGCTCCAGCACATTCCCACCCACCCGCTCCGCCCCTTGGCCGAGTGGGTCGCGCGCTGGCGCTACACGAGTGAGCTCTTTTGGTGGGCCACCTATCAAATGTTCGAGGAGGGCACCGACTACGTGGACGACGTGTTCGGATACACGTTCTTCATGGACGGAAACGTGCGCACCCACGGCATCGAGCGTCGCCTGGGGCTTCGCACCTATACCCTCCAGCAGACCTACGTCATCCCGTTCCGGCCCGATTCGCTCGAGCGCTTCTTGGAGCGTGCGCTCGCGTTCTTCGAGGTGCGCAAGCTGTTGCCGCTGCTCTTCGACGTGCTCTACGTCCCGAAGGACGACGTGCTGCTCTCCGCCAGCCGCGGGATGGATGGCTTCGCCGTCACGATCGCCTTCGAGACCCAAGACGACAACGAGCTGAAAACACGAGAGAACGCGCTCCGCGACCTTTCGCGTATTTGCCTATCCGAGGGCGGCCGCGTTCACCTCGGGAAGACGGTGTGCGTCGACCAAGACGTGCTCGCGGAGATGTACGCGCCGGTGCTCGGTGTGCTCGCCGACCTGAAAAAGAAGCTCGATCCGGACGGTGTTCTCAAAAACGAGCTCCTCACCCGCATGTTCCCCGACCTCGCCGCGCAGTAGCGCTCGCGTCGTCGGCGCCCCGCCCTTCAGCGGAGCGCGCCCTTGACCAAGTAGAGAACGAGCCCACCTCGCGCCGTCCACGCGAGCGTGCGAACCCAATTGGTGAGCACGAGGCGGGCGTGGGCGCCCGTGTCGAAGCCCGACGCGAGCTTTTCGTGCATGGGCACCTGAAGGAAGAACGTAGATGCCCATACGACGGCCAGGAGCGCCAGGCCCACGTAACGAAGGGCGCGGTCTTCCCCCGGAAGTGTGGCGAGCCAAATCGCGCTCGCGAGCTCGATGAGCATCGGCACGATGACCACCCACGTGGTGCGCTCGGTGTGCGCGCGCTCGTAGGCGGCGGAGGCCGACTCGGGCACCGCCGCGAAGAGGGGATAATGCACAATCTGGACGAACCAGATGAGGCCCACCATGAACAGCGTAGAAGCGAGTTGGACGAGGAGCGCGGATTTCATGTCTCAGCGCTCCGGGGCGACCACGTGCATGCGCAGGGCCTCCGCCGGCACGATAGAAGCTGCGCGCGCGTGGGTGGCCGCGACGACCACCGGAGGAGCGACCCCCGCTTCGTGGGCTTCACGCCACCGCGCCGCGCACACGCACCACCGCTGGCCGGGCGCGAGCCCAGGGAAGCCGCCTCGCGGAGTGACGAGATCGTTGCCTTGGCCGCGCGTGTAGTCGAGAAACTCGCGTGTCATCTTGGCGCACACCACGTGGCGCCCGGTGTCGGCTTCGCCGGTGGAGCAGAGGCCATCACGAAAGTAGCCCGTGAGCGGATCGCCCGAGCACGACTCCAGCTTTTGGCCGTCGAGGTTCTTGTCGTCTTCGCGCCCCACCACCAGCGCGGGCGGGAGCGGGCACGACTCACTCGACGGCGCGGATGACGCCGCGGCAAGCGGACCACCCGCGGGCGACGAGCCGCGCGGATCACGCGCGCAGCCCGCCGCGAAGAGGAGCACCAAAGGCCACCGTGCCGACGTTCGCGAGCGCATAGATGACGGACTATTCGGCCTCGCCGCGCGAACGACAAGCCCTCTCGTGGGGAGACGTCGCCTCGGGGAGCCGAGCTCCGCGGAACCTGGTCGCGCGCGGCGCTTGGCGCGCCTCCTCCGCGGCTGGCACGACTTTCGTCGCGGTTTTGGTGACCGTGGTCGCTCCACGGGCTAACTCCTCGTGACGATGGCATTCGGGCGCGCGGCGTCTTCGGGGAGGGCACGTTGACGTCGTGGCCGAGGCTCGCTCGTGTGGCGTTCGGAGCCGTGCTTTTTGCGGGTCTCGTCGCTTCGTGCGTTCCGCCGGACGAGGTGGAGGCGCCGGTGGTACGTCGCACGCCGCGGAGCTCGAAGCCGTTCGATCCGTTCGGCGCGGCGGCGGGTGACGCCGGCGAGCCTACGTTCGCGTGCGGCGACACAGAGGCGGGGTTCGACGCGTTCATGATGGACTTCGGCAGCTACGCGGTGTCGCAGCGCGTGTCGTCGCACACGGTGGAGTCTGCCCTCGGCGCGGTGACCTACGATCCCCAGGTGATCGCGCTCGATCGATCGCAGCGCGCGTTCAAAGTCACCTTCGAAGAGTTCTACGCGAAGCACGTGACGGCGGGCCGCCTCGCGCGCGGGCGTGCGCTCTTGCAGTCGCAGGGGCCGCTGTTTGCCCGCATCGAAGCGCGCTTCGGAGTGCCGGCGCCGGTGGTGGCCGCGATATGGGGCCTCGAGACCGAGTACGGGCGCAACACCGGTTCGATGTCGTGTTTTCGTGCGCTCGCGACTCTGGCCTACGACTGCCGACGATCGGCGCGGTTCCGCGGTGAGCTGCTCGCGGCGCTCCGCATCGTCGATCGAGGGGATTTGCCGCCCGAGGCGATGCGGGGGGCGTGGGCGGGTGAGCTGGGGCAGACTCAGTTTTTGCCTTCGTCGTACGAGAAGTTCGCCCTCGACTTCGACGGTGACCGCCGCGCGGACCTCATTGGCAGCAGCGCCGACGCGCTCGCCTCGACTGCGCATTATCTGGAAGGCCACGGCTGGAAGCCGAACGAGGGGTTCGAGGCGGGGAGCGCGAATTTCCAAGTGCTCGGCGAGTGGAACGCCTCGGAGGTGTATCGGCGCACGATCGTGGCGTTCGCGAAGAAGCTGGGCGCGAAGTAGAGGCGCTTCGGCGGTGGGGCAGGGCGTGACTCGCTCCTCGTCCTCGCCGAGCGGAGCGGTAAAACCGCGGGATCCATCGCGCGCCTCGGCCGGGTACAGCGTGGCCAGGGGGCCTGCCTTGCGGCACTCGCGGCCCATGGTACCGTGCCAATGGCCCGGATGAAGACGCGGTTTGCCCAGCGCTCGAGGCTCGCGTCGGTCCGGCGCCGCCTCATCACGACCTCCGTGGGCATCGCGTTGGGGCTGCTCACCGGCGCATGTGGCGACGACGAGCGCGCGCGCGTCACCGAGCAGGTACCCGAGCTTCCCTTCGTCGTTGGCCCTTCGCCGCTGCGCCGCCTCTCGAACAGCGAGTACGCCAACGCGCTCGCCGACCTCTTCCCGAGCGTGCACGTCGACACCCCCGGCCTCCCGAACGACACCGTCGTCGCCGGGTTCGAGAACGCAGCCGAGGCGCAGAAGCCCTCCGACGTTCGTGTCGCGCGCTACGAAACCATTGCCAATCTCTATGCGCGCGAGGCCACCCTCGATAGCCAACGAACACGCGCGCTCTTGGGCTGTACTTGGGAATCGCCGAGCAAGGCAGAAGCCTGCGCGACCGCGTTCGTCGAGACGTGGGGCGAAAAGACCTTCCGCCGGCCTCTCACCAGCGGCGAGCGTGATCGGTTGTCCGTCAATTTCCAACGTTGGCGCGCGTCGATCGACTTCGAGGGGGCGGTTCGCCTCACGCTCGCGACCATGCTCCAAGCGCCACAATTCCTCTATCGCGCCGAGCCGGAGCCCGAAGGCGCGGCGCCGGGGACCATCGTCCCGCTCGACGGTTACGCGATGGCGAGCCGACTCTCGTTCTTCTTGTGGGAGAGCACTCCAGACGAAGCGCTGCTGGAGGCGGCACGAAAGAACGAGCTCTCTACCGCGACCCAAGTGCGCGCCCAGGCGACGCGCATGTTGGCCTCCCCGCGCGCGCGACGAACCTACTGGAGCTTTCATCGGCAGTGGCTCGGGCTCGGCCGGATATTGGAAGAAGAGCACGCGGCGCGCACGGCAGAGGTGGACCCGGCGTGGACCTCCGCGACGGCCCTCTCCGCGCAGCAGGAGTCGCGCCTCTTCGTGGAGAACGTGCTCGCCGACGGTGGCTCGTTCGGAGATCTCATGACGAGCCGAAGGGCCTGGGTCGACGGCGAAATGGCTCGTATTTATGGCCTCCAGGCGCCTTCGGGGGCGGGCTTCGTGGAGGCGACCCTGCCGCTCGGCGAGCGCGCCGGCATCCCCACGCGGGCGGCGTTTTTGGCGGCCACCTCCCACCGCGGGAGCACGTCGCCTCCGATTCGAGGAAACGCGATTCAGCTTCGCATGCTCTGCCAAGCTGCCACCCCTCCGCCCCCTGACGCCGATCTCTCCGTGCCGGCGCCGAAACCGGGAGACGAGCCGAAGACCACGCGCGGGCTCTTCGAGCTTCGAACGAGCCCCCCGTCTTGCCAGACGTGCCATGCCTCGCTCAACGGATTCGGGTTCGGGTTCGAGAGCTATTCGGCCTCCGGCGCGCACCGAAAGAGCGAGCACGGGCTCCCCGTCGATACCCGAGGATCGATCCTCTATACCGATGTCGACGGGGAGTACGAAGGCCCCGTCGCCCTCGTGGGGAAGCTCGCGAAGAGCCGCGCGGTGAAGCGCTGCGCGACGTTGCAGTGGATGCGCTACGCGATGGGCCGCGCGCCCGCGGACGACGAAATCGCGGTCGCCGATGCGCTCACCGATCGCTTCGTCGCGGGTGACGACGTGCGCGCCCTCCTCGTCGATGTGGTGACCACGAACAGCTTCCGCATGCGTCGGATTCGAGGCACGAAATGAAAACGAGCCTGAAGAGCCCGATTTCGGCGGGGAAAAGCGGGGGGACGGCATGACACCGACGCGGCGCCAGCTCCTCCGCGCGCTCGGCTTGGGTGGCCTCGCTGCGCTCCTCGGCAATGGCAGCTCGGCGCTCGCCGACCCCGCTCCCGCGCCGAAGCGGGTGGTCTTCTTCGTGACGCCCCATGGTCACGTGCCCAAGGCCTGGACGCTCCCGATCCCCGGAGGCTCCACGACCGAGGTCGCGACGCGCTCGCTCTCGGCGCTCGCGCCCGTCGAGATGAGCACCGTGCTCCGGCCGCTTCACCCGTTCCGCGATCGTCTGATCGCGATCGAGGGGCTCTCCCACACGTCCGTCCTCGCCGACGTGGCGGGGATCATGCGCGAGGGTGGCGATTTGAACAGCCACTCGATCTCGGTCGCGGGCCTCCTCACCGGGGGTCGTGCACTGCAAAGAAACGGCGCGCCGTGCACCGGCGGTATGCGCTCGATCGATCAGGAGATCGCGGCGCGCATGGCGGCGCCGGGGCGCTTTGGTTCTCGTGTGTATGGCGCAGATTACGTCCCGAACCAAACCATCGCGCCTTTCTCGTTCCTTGGCCCCGGGCAGGCTTCGCCGATCGTGAACGATCCGACCACGGCGTTCGCGGATCTGTTGGGCCGGGGCACGCCGCGACCCGGCTCTGGCGCGCGGGAGGACATGATCGCGGCGCAGCGCTCGTCGGTGCTCGACACCGTCGCGCGCGAGTACGAAGCGCTCGCCCCGCGCCTCGACGCAGAAGGGCGCGCGCGCCTGGAAGACCACAAAAACCTGGTCCGCGACCTCGAAAAGAGCCTCGCTGTGCCCGCGCCGAAGTGCGAAGGAGCTCTCGACAAATCCGGGCACTCCACCACGCAGTTCATGCGCCTCGTGAAGCTCGCGTTCGCCTGCGATCTCACGCGCGTCGTCACCTACGTGGCGCCCGTGCCCCCGTGCTCCGAGATTGGCCACTCGCCGGCGCAGAACATCCATGGGTATGCCCATCAGTCGATCGAGGGCGACACCTCCTGCGGGCAAATGTACGACCCTGTCGCCGAACGCGCGCTCACCGATCTCGGCGTGTTCTATGCCCAGCATTTCGCGTTTTTGCTCGCGGAGCTCGACTCGGTAAAAGAAGGCGCCGGCACGGTGCTCGACAATACGGCGGTGCTTTGGCTCACCGAGCTCGCGACCCCGACTCATCAAATGCACGACGTGCTCACGGTCGTCGCCGGCGGCCTCGGTGGTGCCTTTCACACTGGGCGATACGTGCGTTATCCACGTATCCACGCGAACCCGATCAAGGCCAAGCCGAGCACGGGGCCGGGCCATAATCGCCTCTTCGTCAGCCTGCTTCAGGCCCTCGGCGAGCGCGACGAACGCTTCGGCGACGAGACCGTGCAAGGGGCCGACGGCTCGTCGATCTCCCTCCGCGGTAGGCTCGACGAGCTGCACCGCTGAAAGGCATTCGCGCGGTCGCCTCGTTCTTCACGGCGGGCGCGTCACGCTCGCGTTCCACACCGCGGAGCCGAAGAGCGGCACGAGCCGCACCGCGCGCGCGATGCGGCTCTCGCCCGTGAAGCCGGTCTGCGCTCGTGACTCCTCTACCAGCACGAACAAGAGCGCAGTGCACACCATCAGATCGAGCGTCATCACGTGAACGAGGGCGGCGCTGCGAAAGGCCGCCGCGTAGATACCCGGGTTTCCCGCGATGAAACCCCAGGCCGATAACGCGACGAGCGCGACGACGATTCCCACTTTGGCGACGATGTGGGCGAGCCCGCGGCGCACAATGCTCGCGCGGCGAACCTCGGCGCGGGGCCCGCCGACGCGCCGGAGCGCGAGATAAGGCAAGATCGCAAACGCGCCGATCGCGAAGCTCGCGAGCGCGAAGGGCCACGCCGGCAGCCTCCGCGTCGCGCCATCACGAAGGAGGAAAGAGCTCACGAGCACGGGCACCACGCCGAGCATGGAGAACACCGCGGCGATCGACGGATCGGTGGACCCGAAGCTCCCTGTGAATGCCCCCTTCACGAGCGCCTTCGTGAGGGCTGCGTCCTCCGGCGGCGCGAGGAGAGCGGCATACGTCGCGAACGCGAGCCAGAGCACCAGCCAGCCCCACGCCACACCGCGCCCCGCGGGAGGTCGTGTGCTCGGCGAGGCCGAGTCTTGGTGCGCGCCGGCCATTGGCGGAGAGTACACGATCCGATTGCGCGGGCCGGCCTCCGGAATGCTCGAGCGCGATTCGGACCACGCTTTCGACGATGCGCCGCGAGCGTTCAGCGAATGTACAAGTAGGCCGTCGCCGCCGCGGACAGCGCTGCCACGAACCCGAGGGCCGCGAAGACGACGGTGCGGGCTCGGTCGGTGCGGCGATGGTTCCCGAGCGCCCGCTCGAGCGCGGGGTCGTCGCGTCGGAGCTGCCCCAAACGAAGCGCTGGCGCGGTCGCGGCGGCTCGGTCGTTGGTGGTGCTCGAGTGGTTGCCTCCCGGGAGCGGGATCCGATTCGACGATCGGCTCGCCTCGTCCACCCTGCGCGCGCTCGGAGGCGGGGAGAGAGCGCGCCCTGATGACGGCGGGGGCTGCGGAGTGACGTTCGGCAGCGCGCCATGCGGATGCGAGGTTGGCCGGTCCGAGCGCGGAGCGGCGTGGCCCGGGGAGGCGGACGCGTTGGAAGACGGATCTCGCGCCGCGCTCCACGACGCGGCGGACGGGCCCGCTTGGACTGGCGCGGCCATCCGGGCGGTCTGTTCGGAGGGTTCGAGCGGTACCAGCGGGACCAGAGGCGCCAGTCCGGCGAGCGGGTCACGCGCGCTGGCTTCTGCTGCGCGCGCGATCGAACGGCTCGAGATCGCCCGCGGCATGGTCTCGGCCTCCGAAGGCGCGGCGAGGCGTTTGCCTTCGCTCGGCCGGATGATGCGCGGCTCGGTGACGCCCTCTTCGGGTGGCTCTGCCGTGGGCGCGTCGAACGGAGCGGGCAGGTGGGACGAGGGACTGGCACTTTCGCGGATCGTGATGTCCGACATCGTCGAGTGTCGCAGCGCCGCGCGGCCCTTGCCCTCCCTGCACGCGAGCAGCGCGACCCGCATCTCTTCGGCGCTCGCGAACCTGTCGCCGGGGTCGCGCTCCAGCGCCCGCTGGACCGTCGCCGAGAGCGCGGGGGAGAGCGACGGCACGCGCTGGGAGAGAGGCGTTGGCCGCTCGTTGAATTGGAGGAGCAAGTCCTGCACGGTCGCGGCGTCGAAGGGCTTCACGCCGGAGAGCAGCATGTACATGCAGACGCCGAGCGAATAGAGATCGGTGCGGCCGTCGACCTCTTTTTGAAAGAGCTGCTCGTGGGCCATGAACGAGTAGCTCCCGACCACGTCCCCGGGGTTGGTGAGGCCCGTTAGGCTCTCTCGCGTGGGCCTCTTCGCGATGCCGAAATCGAGCAGCTTGACGGTGGTGGAGCCGTCTGGGCGAACGCATAAGAAGACGTTCGCGGGCTTGATGTCGCGATGCACGATCCCGCACGCGTGGGCGCTCCCCAACCCGAGCAACGCCCCGTCGACGATGTCGAGCACGACGGATGGAGGCAGGGGGGCCTCGCGCCGCGCGAGGTCCAAGAGCGTCTCCCCACGGAGGAGCTCGAACGCGATGAACGGCCCCGACTCGTCGACTCCGCTGTCGTGCACGGTGGCGACGTTGGGGTGGTTCAGGCTCCCGCACACCTGGGCCTCACGAGCGAAGCGCTCCACCATGCGCGCACGGCCCCGCAGCTCCGGGCGCAGGCGCTTCAGCGCGACCCGACGCTTGAGCTCGACCTGCTCGGCCTCGAAGACGATGCCGTGGCTGCCCTCACCTAGCTTTCGAATGACCTCGTACGTCGCCATGCGTTCGATCGCAGCCTCGCGAGATCTCGAGGGTATCGGGAAAATGCCCTTCGCGATGCAAGAGACCCGACGAACTTTCGAGGAGCGAACGATGCCTGAGGAGGCGAGAGATCCTTTGATGCGTTCGCGCGAGCCAGGTCCCGAACGGGCGAGGGCGTGCTCACGCGCAGTCCCAGTGCGCGCGATGCTTTCGGCACTGCGGACAGTGAAAGACGTACATCGAGATACGCCCGTTCAACACTTGGTGCGTGCGCTCGTGCGCCTCGCGAGTGCCGCTTTGCAGGAGCCGGCCCACGACCTCTTCTTGGGTCTCCTCGGCTTCACGGAGGCGTGCGAGGAGCGGCTCCTTCATGGGCCCCACGAAGACCATCGGTCGCTGACAGCAAAAGAGCCACTTTTCGCCCTGCCACGTCTCGTACTTGGGAGTGTGAAGGAGCTCGGTGAGGGCGGCTCCGTCGACCCGAACGCGTACCCACGGTTCGGCGTCGCCTGCGGCAGTGCCCATCTCGACGAGCTCGTATCCCCGAGGCGCCGCCGACCTTGGCGCGGCATGCAAGAGGCCCTCTTCGGCGTCCTCCGCGCGCACCATTCCGAGCTCGGTATCCATAACGTAGGCGGCCACTTTTCCAGCGCGAAAGCACGCAAAACAGGCCTTGGAGAAGCGAACGTCGACCACCTCCTCGCAGTGCGCACAAGGGCCCGCTTCGTCGACGTTCGCGCTCTCGAGAGAGGCCTCGAAGAGCGGAAAGGGGTAGTCGCCGGTTACCGCGGGGGTGGGCTTCGATTCGGCGAGCAGCGTACGAGGTCTGACGAACGCCGCCGCGAGCTTGGCCCTCTCTCGCGACGCGATCGCCGGGAGGTAATCGAGCAACGCCGCGTGCACGATTTTGTCGAGCTCGTCGTCGTCGACGAAGAGCTCGTCCACGTGCTCCGAGTCGAGCAAGAGCTGCGAGAGCTGGTCGACCATGTCGGGCAGAGCGACGTCGTCGAGGGGCACGTCGGCTTCCACCGAGCGTCGATCGAGCTCGGTTTGTGCGCCGGCGAGCGACGTGGCCTCCACGAGCACGGCCGCAGTAACGGCTTCGAGGGAACGCTCGTAGCGCTCGAGAGCCTCCACGATCTCGGCTTCGACCGCTTCGGGCTGCGCGGACTCGATGCCGCCTTTCGCCGCGAGGCGACGCAGAATGGCGTGGGCGGCCTTCGCGGCAGCCTTTTCTTCGGACATGGCCCCTTCTACTCCGTGGGAGCGCGCAGGTCGCCAGCTTCCGCGCGAAGGCCAGGTTGCCCTGCGCGCCAACCATGCTCACCGCGTCGATCGCGAGAGGACCGGCAGGTCGAAGGAGAAGACCCAGGACAGTACTGTCATCCGCAGGTCGTCGCCCGTGAAGTGACTCACCTCGATGCCGGGACCGAAGCGAAACCGACGCATAGGGAACAAGAACGAGAGGCGTGCGATCACGCCGAAGAGCGGCCCGCGGAAGGCGCCAATGAGTGGCCCGGCCGTAGCCTCGATACCCGACCACGGCCGGAGTGAAACCATAGGCGCCAGGTAAGGCGCAACGACATCCCGCGGGCGAGGAGGCCGTCCAGTCTCTGACGGCGGAGCCTCGGGACGAGAGAATCCAGCGGTGACGCCGGCGTCGAGGTAGAGGCCCGAATACCATGTCGGCTGGCCCCCGAGTCTCAATCCGAGCATCACGGCGGCGACGGATGGAGCGCCACGCGCGGCCAACACCTTGCCCACCGAAACATGTGGAGCGACCGAAAAGCTGAACGCGCGCTCCGATTCATCGACGAGCCCGCTCGCCTTCGCGGGGACGGCGCAGAGGAGCGTTCCGACGCTGACGAGAGTCGCCAAGGTGGTTCGCGCTATCGTCCGAGCACGCATGGTAACCCTCACTTTCGAATTAAGCCCGTCAGGAATGGTCGGCGGCCCAAGCGTAGAACGTTTCACCCGAATCACGCCGCCCAAAGTAGGAAACCTCGGGGATCCCACCGGTATCGGCGACACGCGCGCCCAAACGAGCTGGCTTTTCACCCAGAGCCCATCGAGCATAGGCAGCCCAGCCTCGCCCGGCACGTTCCATCCCATGCCATCGGAGACGCACCGCGCGCACCGAGCCGTTGTCTTGACTGAGGACGACGACGCCGGCGTTTACCACGGGTCGATAGCCGCTGAGGGAGCGCCCGTACACCCAAATAGCCAGACGATGGCGGAGCTACTCACTCGTCTGGGCTACTCTTCGTTCAAGAATGGCCAGTTCAATCGAGAACACGAACGACACCATCGTCAGGCTCACGTTTTCGCCCCTAAGATGACAAACCTCCACCCCAGGTCCCAAGCGCGCATTCATCACTGGGACAGGAAATCCTAGCCTCCCCACCGGACCGGCGAGCACACCTCCGAGCACTGCAAGACGAGGCCCTCCAGAGAGCTCCACCCAGGAGCCGGGTCGCAACGCTCCCAGCAGCGAGAAGAATGGATACGTGCCGTTCAAAGCGGGCTTCTCGAACGGCAGAATGGTCGCCACGGTCTGTCCTGACGTAGCGAGCACCGCTCCCCCCTCGACGTAAATCCCGGAATACCAAGTGGGCTGCCCACCGAAACGGGCGCCAAGCGTAAACGCGCCGCCGCTCTCCACGCCGAGCGGCGCTACGACAGCTCCGAAACCGAAGAACGGCCCCGTCGAGAGCGAGAACGCGCGCCGGGATTCATCCGCAAACGGGGAGCGTGCGCTCGCGCTCGCAGGAACAACGGCAAGCGCCACGGCAATCAAAGCGGCCACGGGAATCGCGCGTGGAGGCATTGGTGACACTTGCGGTTTCCTCATCGATGCGGTGCGCTCGGCGGTTGGCTTGAGCTCACGCGCGGCGCCATCTTGCGAAGGGCGTGGGCTCGACTGTGACGTGCCAGTGCGCCTTGGACGCACGCAGACGCGAACGAGCCGCACCGGGTGGGAAATCGGCACGCCACGCCCGCGCATGGCACATCTTTGGAAGGCGGAGCGCGTCGTGCTCGCCGATCGCGATCGCAGCGCGATAGCTAGTGACTACACACGAAACCCGCTCCGTCGCCCGAGAGCTCGCCGGAGGAAGATGACGGTCCCGTGCACAACCCCTTGCAACACGGTAGGGTGCCCGTGCCCCTGCACGGCTCTCCCTTGGCGAGGCAAGCGGTCGCATCTTGCGCCGGCGAGCTCGAGTCTCCCTCGCCACCGGCTTCTCGGCCAGCGTCCGCCTCGGTTGGGTTCGAGGAGCTACACGCGGCGAAACCAAACGGGCTCAGGGCGACCGCGATGAAGAAGACTCCTCCGAAAACCACTCGCATCGTTCACCTCCGACGTAGACCACGGCTTCGCCAACAGACCCCCTGCTTCGCACTCTGCACCTCGAACGCCCCCCCCGTACAAGCGCCCACCGGCAAAAAATTGCAGGCGTATCCGTCGTCGCATATGCGGTATGTCGCTGCGATCGGATTGCAACTCCTCACACCGTCTGCAAGCGTGCACACGGCGCCCGAGCCCTCTCCGCGACACGATGCGACTACACGATCGCGGCATACCGGGGAAAGACACGCATCGACCACCGTCAGCTTCTCGCAATCCTCCTTCGTAGCCGACTCGTAGCCCTCAATCTTCCCACCGCAGGACACGCATATGGCGAGCCAAGCGAGCGCGGCGGCGAACCGCCAGCCCAGCTGCTCAGGGGAAGAGCGTTGGCGCTGTGGTTGGGCCCCAGGCCCAGACGGAGACCGCGAACGGCTCGAAACCAGGAGTGAAGCTCGAACAGCCCGGAGAGTTTGCTGGAAAGTCTTGGATGTGGCGGGGATGGAGCCGGCCGCGGAAACTCACCGCCGCCGGGTGGATGCCGAGCGGCAGGGCGACCCCCACGCCGACTCAGTACCTCGGGGCGAGTAGATGGCTGCGGAGGACCGAAGCCCTCCGCGCCGTGTGTGGAGGCAGCAGCGACACGTCCGAGGGACGCGAGGCATCCGAGGACCGAGACAAGCGTTCGAGACTGGGCGTTCGATACGCGCGAGACCGTGACCAGACCGAGAGACACGTCGAGAACAGAAAAAGGTGCGGAGTGAGTCCCGTCCGAGTTTCCCCCTCACTCCGCGCATCCCCTTGAGCACGATCCGTTCCATCGCTCCGGGGCCCGATTTCTCGGGGTTTCTCGATCCGTCGAGCCACGGATGGCGCGCCAAAAGTGGCGCGACTACGCCAAAGTGGCGTGATTCACTCGTCGCCGCGGGGCTTCAGACCGAGGGCCTTCAGCTTGCGGACGAACGTGCGGAGGGGCATCTCCAGGCGCTTGGCGGCCTCGGTCTGGTTGCCTCGCGCGGCCTTGAGGGCCTCCTCCATCATGCGCCCCTCGAGCCCCACCATCCGCGCCTTGATGTCCTTCGCGTTGAGCGAGCTCGGCGAGGGATCGTAGGTGATCGACGTGTTGCGAATCGCCTGGATACGCTCCGGCAAATCCTCCGCCGTCACCTCGTCGCTATTGGCGATCACCACCGCGCGCTCGATCGCATTCCGTAGCTCGCGCACGTTGCCCGGCCACGGATACGCCTCGAGCAAACGCAGCGCGCGCTCGTC
The DNA here is from genome assembly GCA_013297655.1 of Myxococcales bacterium. Lineage (GTDB taxonomy): Bacteria > Myxococcota_A > Polyangia > Polyangiales > Polyangiaceae > JAAFHV01. Next base: position 41,541 of record JAAFHV010000014.1, read on the forward strand.
TACCCGCCGAAGCTCCCTCCCGTGCGCCTGGTTCGCGCGACGGAAAAAATGGCGCGCGAGCGGACGAATCTCCTCCCGTCGCGCGCGGAGGGGCGGAACAATCAGGCTTATCCCGTTCAATCGGTAGAGAAGATCGGCGCGAAACTGCTGCTGCTGCACCATCGACTCGAGATCACGATGGGTCGCCGCCACGATGCGCACGTCGACCGGGATCTCGCGCGTGGAGCCCACCCGCATCACCTTGTTCGTCTCGATCACACGCAGCAACGCCGCCTGCGCGCTGAGCGAGAGCTCGCCGATTTCGTCGAGCAGCAACGTGCCGTCGTGCGCGTCCTCGAACGCACCTCGCCGCGACGAATCCGCGCCCGTGAACGCCCCGCGCTCGTTCCCGAAGAGCGTGGTCTCCACGAGGTGGGTCGGGATCGCCGCGCAGTTCAAGCACACGAGCCGCGCCCGCCGCCGCCGCCCACGATCGTGGAGCGCGCGCGCGAGCACCTCTTTGCCGGTCCCCGTCTCGCCCTGGAGGAGCACCGGGATGTTGCTGTTCGCGACCCGCTCGAGCTGGGCCAAGATGTCCTTCATCGCGCCGCTCTCGACGAAGGCCTCCGCGCTCGCGGCCGAGGATTTTCGCGTGCGCTCGATGCGCTTTTCCTTGTCGTTCACGCCGCCACGGGCGTGAAGCGCGACCACGACGCCGCCGAGCAAACACTCGGATCCGACCCGCAGCTCGGCCTTCGAGATCGTCTTCCCGCCGACGACGGTGCCGTTCCGCGAGCCGAGGTCCTCCACCTCCACCGTGGCGCCACCGCCGCGCGTGAACCGCGCGTGCTGACGAGACAACGTCGCGTCGTCGATCACACAGTCCGAGGGGGCCTCGCGCCCGATGATGACGGAGCCGTTCGGCTCGAGCGGCAGCGCGTCGACGCCTTCGCGATGGTAAACCAGCAGCACGAGGCTCTCTTGAGATGCCGAGCGCGCCTCCGCGACGAGGTTCCGGACCTCCTCGTTTATCGGCTGCGTCTCCTTCGAGTCGGTACCCACCTCTGCTCCCCTAAGTATAGTTCACAAACGGACCGACGTTCGCCAGAAGTGACCGGAAGGCCTCGCTGCTCGAAGCTCACGAGCACCGCGACGAAACCAGGGAGAGCCAGATTGCCGTTGCCCGGTGTGGGGTCGGAACACCCCGCGATCACGCCACAAATGGCGCGCCACAATCGGCTCGACCGCCAGTATTTACGGGATATCACACGCAACATCCGTTGGCACGACGCTTTCCGGTGCGAGGACCGGTTCGACGCGTGGGTGCCGAACGTGTGCGCGTGGTGTGTCGCGACGCGAACCCCGTGTACCCTCGCCGACATGAGACGAACACTTTCGACCCTCGTCGTGGCTCTCGTCGCTTCCCTCGTCGTGGGGTGCGGGGGCAGCGGCAACGCGCGCGCTCCCTTGCCGAGCGCCGCCGATCAAGCGAGCTACGCCGCCAAATATCCGGCTGAGCTGGACCGTCTCTCGAAAGATCTCGCGCAGAACGAACAAGACGCGCGCGCGATCATGACCTCGTGGGACACCATGCCCGCCGACGTCGCGGGAGCGAAGGACCTCGACGTGAAGGGCCTCGTCGCGAAGGCCGATCGCGCTGGGAAGAGCGACGGCTACGCGAACGAACGCAAGAGCTACGACGTGGTGCGCGCGTTCCACAAGGACGAGCAGGGTGAGATCGGCAAGAAGGTCTTCGGTTACGTCGACTTCGCCGCGAAAGGAAAATGCCACGAGGGCGAGTCGCTCGGCGGCGCGGCGGTGGCCGGCGTGAAGGACGGCGTCGACAAGAGCCTCGAGCGCCGCATCCGCGACGCGAACGAAGCGACCGCGTTCCTCGAGGACGAAAAGGGCCTCGACAAGGCCACCCACGACAAGCTCGCGAAGCGCCTCGATGACGTCGCGTACGCGAGCTACCTCGTGCACGTCGCGATCGGCGACACCAAGGCCGCCCTCGTCCAGCGCTCCGGCGAGGCCTCACAAGTGCGCAGCACCCTCGACCAGGCCGTCAAAGAGCAGAAGGCCCGCGCCGACGACACCTCCCGCCCCGAGCCCGCGCGAAAAGCGAGCGCCAAACGCGCCGAGGAGCTCGGCCAAGCCCGCGCCTCGATCGACGCCCTCGCCGAGCGCGCCAAGGTGGGCCTCGAGCAAGCCGACGCGCGCATCCAGCAGCTCACCAAGGACTACGACGCCAAGCTCTCCGAGCTCAGCCAGAAGCTCCCGACCGGGAAAAAATAGGCGCCTCGGGTGCGAGGGCGTGGCCGCTCGTGGTCGTGCCCTCGCCGTCCCGCGCTCGGTCCATCAACCCCGTTCGTCGCTTGAAGTGCCGCCAGCGCTCGTGAATTCAGGCACGCACGGTCGCGCGAGACGCGGGTTTTGGCCTAGCCACGAATTTGGTCCGGTCGGGCTTGCCGCGCTGCTTCCCACGCAGCTAGCCTCCGACGGATGATGCCGAGCTTGACTGGCCCGCTCGCGAGCCGGTTCGAGATTCGCTCTCGTCTCGGGGCAGGGGGGATGGGGGTGGTGTACGAGGCGCTCGATCGCGAGCGCGGGGGCCATGTCGCCCTGAAGACGCTCGTGCGCACGGGGCCGCTGGAGGTCCACCAGCTCAAGCGCGAGTTTCGCGCCCTCGCCGACATCGTGCACCCGAACTTGGTGGAGCTCCACGAGCTCATCTCCACGCCGGACGCGGACCCGTTCTTCACGATGGAGCTCGTCGACGGCTCCGACTTCCTGCGCTACGTGCGGAGCGCGCCGAGCCCGGACGATCTCACCCCCTACGTGCCGCGCACGCCGAACGACGACTACGATCCCGAGCTCCACCCGCCGCTCCCGGTCGCGAACGGCTCCCTCGACGTGAACCGCCTGCGAAGCGGCATCGCGCAGCTCGCGCGGGGGCTCGGCGCGCTCCACCATGCGGGGAAGATACACAGAGATCTGAAACCCTCGAACGTGCTCGTCCGCAAGAAGGACGGCCGCCTCGTCATCCTCGATTTTGGCCTCGCGCGGAGCCGCCGCGGGATCCCGGACGAAGAAGACGCGACCACCTCCATGCTCGGCACCCCGGCGTACATGTCGCCCGAGCACGCCGCGGGAGAAGAGCTCGCCGCCTCTTCGGATTGGTACAGCGTCGGGGTGATGATTTACGAGGCGCTCACCGGCGTGCAGCCGTTTCGTGGGCGCCCGTTCGAGATCCTCGTTCGTAAGCGGACCGAAGATCCCGTGTCGCCGAACGATCTCGTGATCGCGCGCGCTTCGCACGGCCGGGAGCTCCCCCAAGATTTGGTCTCGCTGTGCATGCGGCTCCTCGATCGCGCGCCGGAGAAGCGCCCCGACGCGGTGCAGATCCTCGCCCTCCTCGGCGAAGTGGAGTCGCCCCCGAGCTCGCTCCCGTCGTCGCCGCCGGAGGTCTTCGTCGGCCGCGCGTCGGAGATGTACTCCCTCGCCTCCGCGTTCGATCGCGCGCGCGCAGGTGGCTCCGTCGTGGTCACCGTCTCGGGACGCTCGGGGATGGGAAAGAGCGCGCTCGTCGAGCGCCTCCTCGAGTCGCTCCGCCGCGATCGCGACGTGGTGGTGCTGCGTGGCCGCTGCTACGAGCGCGAATCGGTGCCGTACAAATCGATCGACGGGGTCGTCGATTCGCTCGGCCATTTCCTCTCGTTTCTGCCCGCGGCAGAGGTAGACGCGCTCGTCCCCGACGACGTGAACGCGCTCGCGCGTCTCTTCCCTACTTTGGTGCGCGTGCCCAGCGTGGCCGCCCTCACGTCGAACGGGCCGGTCGTCGCGCAAGACGAACAAGAGGCCCGCTGGCGCGGCTTCGAGGCGTTGAAGCAGCTCCTCGCGAGCGTGGGAAAAACACGCACGCTCGTGCTCCACATCGACGATCTCCAGTGGGGCGACGCCGACGGCACGAGCGCGCTCGTGGAGCTCCTTCGGCCGCCGAACGCGCCGCCGTTCCTCTTGCTCGTGGGCTATCGGAGCGAAGAGGTGGAGCGCAGCGAGTCGCTCCGCACGCTGCTCGCGGAGATTCGCGGGGGCACCTTCCGCGGCGATCGTGAGCACGTCGACGTGATGCCGCTCACCGAGCGCGAGTCGTACGATTTGGCGCTCCGTCTCCTTCGTGAGGGGCGAAGCTCGCCCGAGGCGGCGCGTCCGCTGCCATTCGATTCGCCCGAACGAACCGCGCACGCGATCGCGCTCGAGTCGACCGGGAGCCCCTATTTCGTGGGCGAGCTCGCGCACGAAGCGCTCCGCGGGGACAACGCCGACGTGAGCCTCTCGCGCCTCCTCGACGCGCGCATGGCCGGCCTCCCGGAGGACGCGCGGAGGCTGCTCTGCGTCGTGGCCGCGGCGGGCACGCCGCTCTCGCAGCACGTCGCCGCCGACGCCGCGAAGGTTCGTGATCCGCGCACCGCCCTCGCGCAGCTTCGGTTCCAGCGCTTCGTGCGCGCCCGAGGCCTCTCCGATCGCGACGCGGTCGAGTCGTACCACGACCGCATTCGTGAGCTCGTGGTCGCCGGCCTCGACGACAAGAGTCGCGCCGAGGTGCACCATAACTTGGCGACAGCGCTGGAGAAAATCAGTACCACCGATCCGGAGCGCCTCGCCGAGCACTGGCAGCTCGCGGGCAACTCCGCGCGCGCCGGCGAGATGGCCGAGCTCGCCGCCGACAGGGCCGCGCAAGCGCTCGCGTTCGATCGTGCCGCGCGTCTCTATGCGTCCGCGGCGCAGCGCGAGGGCATCACGAACGAGCGTCGCGTGCGCCTCGAGAGCCGCCGTGGCGACGCGCTCGCGAACGCCGGTCGTGGCGCAGAGGCCGCGCAGGCCTACCTCGACGCCGCGGAGCGCGCCCCGAGCGATCGTGCGCTCGAGCTCCGTCGTTTGGCGGGCGAGCGACTCCTCAGCACCGGGCACATGGACGAAGGGCTCGGCGTGCTCGAAGGTGTGCTCGACGAGCTCGACGTGTGGATGCCCTCGACGCCGCAAAAAGCGCTCGCGTCGTACCTCGTACGGCGATTGGAGCTTAGGGTCCGCGGCACGGCCTACAAAGAGCGTCCGCCCTCCGCGATCTCCGAGCGCGACCGTCTCCGCATCGACGCGTGTTGGGCGCTCACGGTGGGCCTGAACGGGGTCGACATGATCCGCGGGGCCGACTTCGGCGCGCGCAGCTTGCTCCTCGCCCTCCGCGCGGGCGATCCGTATCGCATCGGCCGCGCCCTCGCGTTCGAGACCACCTCGATCGCGTTCGAAGGCTCGAAAAATAGGGAAAAAGCCGAGCGTCTCGCGTCCGAGCTCATGGCCCTCGCCGAGCGCCTCGACGACGCGCACCTCCGCGGCTTCGGGCTCCTCGTCACCGGGATGAGCGCCGCGTTCACGCGTGGCAAGTGGGTCCGCGCGCTCTCTTTTTACGCGCGGGCAGAGCGCGTGTTCCGCGACGAGTGCCGTGGAGTGTCGTGGGAAGTGGCCACCACCGACACGGTCACGTCGTGGTCGCTGTTCTACACGGGCCGCATTCGTGAGCTCGCCTCCCGCCTCCCCGCCACGCTGAAAGCGGCCGAGCAGCGCCGCGATCTCTACGCGCAGGCGAACCTCACCACGTCGCACGCCTGGGTCATGCTCGCCGCGGACGACGCCGAGCAGGCACGCGAGCACCCGGCGCTCGTGATGGCGCGCTGGTCACGGAAAGATTTTCACCTTCAGCACTACGTGGCGCTCCTCGCCGAGACCTACGTCGACCGGTACGCCGGTCGCGGCGAAGCGGCGTGGAGGCGCATGAAAGAAACGTTTCCCGCGCTCGATGCGTCGCTCATGCTTCGTGTTCAAGCGAACCGCGTGGTCGCCCATTACGAGCGCGCGTTCTGCGCCCTCGCCGCGGCGCAAGAGCGGCCCTCGCTGCGAAGGGAGCTCCTCGAGGTGGCCGAGGGAGACGCCCGCCTCCTCCAGAAGGAGAAGCTCGCGTGGGCCGATCCCTACGCCGACTTCGTGCGCGGCGCGATCGCGTCGCAGCGAGGAAAAATGGACGACGCGCTGCTCGCGCTCTCCCGCGCCGAGGCCGGCTTCGGCGCCGCCGATATGCACCTTTACGCGGCGAGCGCGCGTCGTCACCGAGGCAGGCTCGTGGGCGGCGACGACGGCAAGCGCCTCGTCGAAACCGCAGACGCTCGGTTCCGCGAAGAGAACGTCGCCCACCCCGGCCGCTTCGCGAACATGCTCGCCCCCGGCGTCATCGGGTAGCCGTAGCTCGCGATTCATGCAGAGTGCATGCGCCAAACGAGGGCCGCGCTTTGCCGACGTGCGGTGACGACGCGCGCTGGTAGGCTCGACCGCGATCCCATGCGCATCCAGACCGACATCGACGCGCTCGTTCTCCGCCCCTGGCGCGAGGACGACAAACCCTCGCTCGTTCGCCACGGGAACAACCGGGAGATTTGGCGCAACCTGACCAACATGTTTCCGCACCCGTACACCGCGGCCGACGCCGATGATTGGATTGGGATCGCGAACGGCTCCGGCGACGCGATCCACCTCGCGATCGTGCACGAAGGCGAGGCGATCGGCGGGGTAGGCATTATCCCGGACGACGACATTCATCGTCATAATGGCCAGTTCGGGTATTGGATCGGCGAGGCCCACTGGGGAAAAGGCTTCGCCACAGCGGCCGCGCGCGCCATCGTCCGCCACGCGTTCGCAGGTCCACGGTTCCAGCGCCTCGAGGCGGAGGTCTTCGCCTGGAATCCGGGCTCGATGCGCGTCCTCGAGAAGCTCGGTTTCACCCGCGAAGGGGTTCACCGCAAGAGCGTCTTCAAGGACGACCAGTTCGTCGACTGCGTGATGTACGCCCTCCTCCGTGAGGACGTGGCGAGCGGCTCGTGAGCTCGTCGATCTCGCGCCGCCGATAGGTTACTTCGCGAGCGCGCTGTCGATCTGCTCCAGCACTTGGGCGCGCGACAGGCCATGCTCTTTGAACGTGACGACCCGGTTTTTGTCGAGGAAAACGGACGGCGCGGTGTAGCTCTCGGCCTTTAGCTTGTCGAACGCTACCCCCTTCGGGTCGTCGTACACATACACGTTCGTGAGGCCGGCGAGCTTGTACGCGGCCTTCCACTCGGCGCACGACGTGCCGTTGTCGTCGTAGACCAGGTGAACCACGGCGACGTCTTTGCTCGCGACGGCATTGGCAACTTCGTCGGTGAACCCGGCCGTGCTGCGGCAGGTGGGGCAGTGGGTGTGGGCGGCGAAGATCCAGGTCGCCTTCGCACCGCACGTGTCGGACACCGAAGCGGGCGCGCCCGTCTCGCAGTCGCGCACGCCGAGATCGCCGAGCGTCTGCCCTACCGCGAAACCTGGGTTCGTCGCCGAAGGGCACGCTTGTGGACCCCAACCCGCGGGCCGGCCTCCGGGCGCGGTCGTCGAGGGCGGAGTCGTCGGCGTGGTGGCGGCGGGGGGCGAGCTCGTGGGGGCCTGACCAGGGACGGTCGGGCTCGCGGTCGGCTGCTCGGCAGGCTCCGCGGGAGGGACCGGCTCCGTTGCGGCGCAGGCAACGAGCACGAGAGAGAGCGCGACGAGAGGGATCGACCCGAGACCGATTCGCATGCACCCGCTACGCGAGGGGCTCGCTTTGGTATCGGCGGCGGCGCTTTTTCTTCGCGCGCGAAACCGGGCGCAGGTTTCGACGTAGGAGAGCCCATGCGCTTCATGGTCCTCGGTTTCTTGGCTCTCGCCGCCTGTTCGTCCGCTCCGGTCGAGGGCACGCTCGACGCCGGAGCCGGCAACATGGGCGACGCGGCGACGAGCAAGGTGTGCGGGCCGCCGCCGGGCGGGGCACCCTCCGAGAACGCGCGCTGCGTGCGCGACGTGGCCGGCACGATCACCGACGACCGCGGGAGCCCGGTGCGCGATCTCACGATCACCGTATGTGGCGTCGTGTGTTTCGCCGCGCTCTCGGACGGCGCGGGCGCGTTTCGTGTTCCCGTCGACGCGCACCTGCCCGAGGGCGGATATGCCATGACCGCGAACGGCCGCCCCACGCTCGGGGGCACGTACCTCCGATTGCCCGCGATGGCAGAAGGCAACGTGCGACTGCCAAAGACGCTCGTGCTCCCTCGGTTCTCGAGCGAGACCGCGCGACTCCCGGACGACGGCGCGGCGGGGCTCGTGCGCAGCGGCCCGCTGACACTCGACGTTCGAGAGGGCACCTCGTGGGAGCTCGACATCGAAGATCTCACCGACGAGGTCGAGGGGCGCAAGCTCCGTCAGGCCGAGGTCGGCGAGGGGGCACGACCCGATTTTGCCGCTGGCGCCGTCAGGGTGTTCGCGCTCGGCCCCTTCAAGGCCAAACCCTCGAAGCCGGTCGGTGTCGTGATCGCGAACGCGGGGTTGCCCGCGGGCACGAAGGTGAGCTTCGTCGTCATGACCGACTCGTCTTCTTCGCTCACGAACGACGCTGGCAAAGGCAAGGCCGTCGCGAAGGGCAGCGTGTCCGCCGACGGCACCACGATTCGTACCGACGAGGGCGAGGGCATCGACCGGCTCACGTGGTTGGCGGTCGTCCCCGAGCGCTGAGCGATGCCGGGCGCGCCCCGAGCGCGCCCCGCCGAGCCGCAGGTGCGACCGATTGCAAGTGCCCGAAATGACTTAATAACTGTCGTGGTGGGAGGTGGCGCTTCGTTTGCAAAACGGGGTGTCGACGCCGGATCTCGGCGCTGAGGGAGACCCACCAACCATGTTCAAGAAAGCCACCGTTCTCGTCGTCGTTTCCGCCGCCATCGCCTCCGTCGCGCTCACGCAATCTGCGGGCGCGAGCGAGTCACCGGAGTGGTCGCTCGAAGACTGTGTCGACGCCGCCGGCAGGCCCGTGACGAAGCTCTCTTCTGGCGCGGTGTGCGAGCTGAAAAACCGCAAGAACAACCAGTGCCTCATCCGCGTGAGCCACATGGGCCAGGTCGACTGGGACTTCGCGAGCTGCGACAGCCACCCGAAGAGCGCTCGCTTCGTAAAAGAAGGTGGCGGCGACCTCAAGTGCGACGACACCTTCGCGCTCGAGCTCGGCGTAGGTGGCAGCAAGACCGAGTGGTTCCGCAAGTGCGTAAACCCGCAGACCGTGGGAATCGGCATTTGCTCGGAGGACGTGAACAAGCCCGAGAAGAAACACTTCGATTGGAAGTTCAAGGGCTGCAACGCGGGCCAGCTCGAAGCAGGCAAGCCGTTCGCGCTCTTCAACGTGAGCAAGGGCGACAGCGTGGTGTTCGCGAAGCGCGCGAGCAAAGTGGTCGATACGTGCTGGAACGACGTGATGAAAGAAATCCCGCGCGTCGGTCGGCAGTGCCCCGCGGTTCGTGACTGAACGAACGAGACGTCGATCGAACACGGAGCCCGTGGACGACCGTCCGCGGGCTTCGCGCGTCTGGCTCTCGACACGAAATGGCCGGAATTTTGGCTTCGGGTCGACCGAGCAAGGAAGAGTTGCGCTCTCCCCGTCGAACGCAGATCGGTGTGAGGCGCTCTACGAGCTCAGGGGCCCACGATCGCGGCGAGTGCCCCACCGAGCCTCCGACCCCACGAGATCTCTTCGTGCTCGCCCCTCGGATCTTCCACGGTGAAAAGATCGCGTCCCCTCACGTACCCGTAGGGAGCCCCTTCGAGCAACGTGGCCATCTCACGACCACGAGCGGTCGCACGCTCTTCGATCACCGCGTTGTGGAAGCCGCCGTCGCGCACGAGGCCCCAGTCGAGATAGAGCCGCGGCTTGTTCGAGGCGGCGAGGCCCGCACCCACTTGCGCAATGAGGGCCGACCCCGAGAGAGGCCCTCCTATCGAGCCGGTCACACGATCGTCTTGGCCGACCCAGAACGAGGAAGACATCGCGATCGCGCCTCCGAAGACATCCGGCCGGCGTGCGGCTACGAAAAACGCAGACAACCCGCCGTGCGAGCTTCCAAGGACGAACGTGTCGGCGCGGCCCTTTTTGGTGCGGTATGCCGCATCCACGAAGGGCACGAGCGCGTCGCCGAGGAGTGACGCATAGACCGAAGCACCACAGCAAGCCTCGCCGGGCAGCCAAGGCGTATGCGTGTACTCGCGGTTTCGCTCCACAGGTTCGATGGCCACCACGATGACCTCGCGCACGGTTCGTTTCGTGTACGCGTCGCCCAGAACCTCGGCCACGCCCCACGTCTTGTTCGCGGCTCCGCCAGGCCAAAACGACGTGTTACCGTCATTCATGTAGACTACAGGATAGCGCTTGCAGCCACCTCCCGCGTATCCGCGCGGCAAGAACACGTGAACCTTGTGGGCTGCGGTCCCTGCCTTCGGAACGAGCGCGTCGTACGTGTGGAAGTAGCCGGCTGCTTTTTGATCGTCGTGGACCCACGCGGTTTGTCCGGAAACCAAGATCGAGAACGACGCGTTCTTCGGCGCTACATCCGTCGGAGTGAGGGGACCAGGCACGCAGGGAGAGTCTGCATCGACAGGCGCTGGCGAGGCATCCTTCGTCGCCCCTGTATCGTTCTCAGCCCCTAGAGAGCCGTCGGGCGTTCGCCCCGCGTCGTCGGTCACGGCGGGCACGCTCGCATCGACCGCTTGGGGATCGGCAGGGGCGAAGGCAGAGTCGAGGCCACACGCCGGAGCAGCGCAGGCGAAAAGGGCGGCGGCCATCCGCTTCCCCCAAAAACCAAGTGTTCGAGGGCGCGGATTCTGCACCTCGATTGTGTGCCACCTCAGAGGTGAGGCGTCAAGACGCGGGGGCCTAGGGGCGATCCGTACGTCCACCACGGCGCGCAAAGCACGTAGAAATGCAAAGGCGTCGTTCGTCGCCTAGCAGCAACTGGTTGCTAAGGCATGAACATGCAGAGGAGCAACTCCCGAGCGTCCTTACAACACCTCGGTGCTCTTCGATCGCGAGGGCAAGCTCGTCGGTCGCTACCGCAAGATGCACCTCTTCGCTTGAGGTGATCCGTACCGAGACCGTCGGCCCTCGTGAGCAAGGAAGAGTTGCGCTCTCGTGGTCGTACACAGGACGGAAGGTCGGCGCTCACGAGCTACGTGCGCCATGAGACACTCGCCCCATGAGCCCCACCGAAAGCTCGCGTCCTCGCGCTCGACCCGTGCTCGCGTGCGTCGCCTCTGCCCACGTGCACCTCGTCTACGACGACGGCACGAGCGAGAAGGTCGATAGCAAATATGCGTCCGAAGTTCGCTCTCGCGCGGCGCAGATCGATCGTCGCGGGGCCTGGAAAAAAGGCGGTTCGGGCGCGGCGTTCATGGGCGGCGGCGCCGGCATGCTCTGGGCCGAGGACCGCGACGACATGCCGATCGTGGCCACTTCGGTCGCGCGTGGTCGCACCAAGAACGAGATCCTCTACACGCTTCGTACCCCCGCGGTAGGCGGGCTCTTCGCCCTCGACCTCACGAGCCACGAGGAGGCGCGTGTCTTTCACGGCACCGGCCACGACTTTCAAGGCCTCTCCTCGAGCGAGTTTCACACCGTGCTCGCCACCGCGACGATGCAGGGGAAGATGAGACGCGGGATCGCGGTGATGAAAGACGACGGCACCGAGCTCGCCCAGATCACCGAGGGCGACTCCTTCGACGACGATCCGAGCTGGGTGCCCACCCCGCCCGTCGGAGGCAAATGTGTCCACGAGCTCGTGTACTCGTCGGCCGGCATCGGTCGCGACGAAGCAGGGCAATTTGCTGGCCTCGGGCCGCGGAGCGTGGTCCTCCTCGACGCCGAGCACGGCACCATGAAGACGCTCCTCGAAGACAAGGATCACGACTACGTGTGCCCGCGAATGAGCAGCGACGGCACGCTCTACTGCGTGCGTCGGCCCTACGTGTCGCCCTTCGAAAAGCCCTCCGCGACCGCTTCGGTGAAAGACGCGGCGCTGCTCCCGTTTCGCCTCGGCACCGCCGTCTTCAACTACCTCGACTTTTTCAGTATGCGCTACACGGGCAAGCCGCTCGCGTCTTCGGGCTCAACGAAAGATCGCGCCGCCGACGCGCGCCGCATGTTGGAGCTCGGGAACCTCGGCCGTGGCGTCGCGAGCCTCGAGCGTGGCCTCACGAACGACACCCCCAGCGACGTGCGTGTCCCCGCCGCGTGGGCGCTCGTGAGCATGACCCCGCGCGGTACGCCGAAGGTGCTCGCCGAGCGCGTCGCGGCGTTCGATCTCTCGCCGTCCGGCACCGTCGTGCTCACCGACGGCGCGTCGCTCTTCCGCCTCGAGGGCAGCAAAGAGAAGAAGCTCGCCGACCTGCCCTACGTCACCGATCTCGCGGCGCTTTAGTTAGCTCGCAAGCGCCCATGGCGGTGCCATCCCGCGATCGTAAAGTCCAATCGATCGAGAGCACGCTCACGAACCTAAGAGGGACTCGAGGGCGGCGGTGTGTGGGCTCGTGGGGTAGGCCTCGCGGAACGCGCGGAGCTTGGTGGCGGCCTCCGCGCGGCGACCGGAGGCGACGAGCGCGCGAACGCGGAGGGCGTCGGCCTCTTGGCGGAGCTTTCCGCGTGGGTGCGCGGCGGCGTACGCGTCGAGGGTGACCAGCGCTTCGGCTCCTCGGCCCCCGTTGACCGCGTTTCTTGCGGATTCGATGCGCGAGACCTCGTCCGCGAGGGCGGAGGGTTTCGCCGCGCTCGAGGGCTCCACGAGCGTCGTCGGGGCCGTGACCTCGGCGGTCGGCCCCGTGGCGCTCGTCGCGCTCGCGCTCGGTGCCGGCGCAACGAGGGGAGCGCGAGAGGTTTCACGTGGCTTCGTCGGGTTCACCTGCGCAGCCGCGATCTCCGCGCTCGTCGCGGGCGCGAGAATGGCACTCTCGGTGGGTATCGTCGTGGGCAATGCCGGCGCGCTCTTCGGGCTTTCGCGGAGTGCAGTCTTCGCGGGGGCGACGAGGGTCGAAGGCGCTGCGAGGCGGGCGTCGTGCTCGTGGATCGCGACGCCGGTGGAGATCCCGATCGCGACGACTCCGAGGCCGACGATGCCCTTGAGCCAGCCAAAGGAAGCGACGCTCGTCGCCGCGGCGGTGCTGGTCGTGGAGAGGGCGGACGCGGCCAACGCCACGCTCGCGAGCGCTCGTTTTCGTGCCCGCGAAGGTGCCTGTCGCCCGCTCGCGGCGCGGAGAAACGCGGCCTCGGCGCTCTCGGGGCGTTCGTCGACGATTCGTTTCATGATGCCACCTCGTCGTCTCGGACATCGCTTCGGTAGTGCGCGAAGCTCTTCGTGAAAATCTCTCGCGCGCGTCGCAGCCGGGAGGCCACCGTGCCGCTCGCGATCTCGAGGAGCGACGCGATCTCGGCCATCGTTCGCTCCTCCAGCTCGTGGAGCACGAACACCGCGCGCAGATCGAGCGGCATGTCCTCGAGCACCCGATCGAGCTCCTCTAGCGCGCGTCGCTGATCGAGCGCCGCGGTCACGTCGGGAGAAGAGTCGAGTCGCTCGTCGAGGTGATCGGCGCCAATTTCGTTCTTTCGTTTCTTCCGCTTTCGCGCGTCGGCCGACATCTTGTAAGTCGTGGAAAAGAGGAAGCTTTTTTCGGCGCCGGGGGTGATGTCGGAGAGGCGCTTGGCTACCACCATGATGGCCTCTTGCACGAGATCGTCGACGTCGCCTTCGGGCACGCCGAGCCTGCGGACGAAGAGCCAAACCGCGTCGAGGTGAGGTGTCACCGCGGCGCGCAACCGAGCCTCGGCAGTGGCACGCGTCTCTCCCGTCGTCGCGGTCAAAAAGCCTCCCTCGGCGATCGTCGTCCTCATAAGCGCAAACCCACGAAGGCCCCCAGGTTGCCGGCCACCGCCGAGGCACGGTGAACGAAGATCTCGGGGCGCACGAACACGAGCTCGTCGCGGGTGAGGGGTACCTCGAGCGACGCTCGGATACCGAAGAACGTCGCGCGCCCGAGCGACACCGTCGTCACGAGCGCGCCCTCGAGATGCGACCAGAAGCGCATTTTTGCGCTCGGATTGGCCGCGCCCTCGCCCTCGAACCTCACGAGCCCAGCGCCCACGCCGCCGCACAGCTCGGACACGAGCGGCCCCGCGTGCCCCCGCAAGGGACAGAGCGAGAGCACCGCCATCGCACGGACCGTGTCGGCCGACGGCGTCGCGACCACGAACACGGTCTTCTCGAACGCGGCCCGCGCGTGCCCTGCGAACGTGAACGCGAGGCCAGGCCCCGCACCTTCGCTCCCGCTCCGTTCGAGCGCCAAGTCGAGCCCCGCGCCCACCGTGGTGCTCGGCGCGACGCCGGCCCCCACGACCCCTTCGATCGCGATTCGTGTCGTATACGACGCCGAGCGTGGAGGCATGGTCGGAGCGGGGCGGGGGGGCACGGGAGCGCTATTTTTCCTAGGGATCGGAGGCGCTGGCGCGGGTGTTGGTGACGCCGCGATCACGGCCTTCGCGTTCGGATCGATCGTGAGCGCGACGACGAGAGACACCGCGTCGGCGACCTCGTCGCAGGTGGTCCCGTCGACGTCGCGCGCCGAGCGTTTGCCGTTCTCCTCGACCACGAGCGACGCGAGATAGGGCCCCTCGTCGCGAGCGCGCGCCGCTCCGAGCACGACGTGGAACGCGCGCCCACGAGAGCCCTCCTCGAAGCGCGCGAGCGACGTGCGCGCCGCCACGCTCGCGACGAAGGTCTCTCGCGAGGGGCACCCCGGCGCTGCCTCGTACGAGAGCGTGTCGGCGCGCACGAGGCGGGGGACGAAGAGAAGGCACAGGAGGGCCGCCACGCCGGACGCGCGTTCGATGGAGCCAGCTCTTCGTCCACCGGACCTCATGACTTACGGGACGACGAGATCGCCTCCGACCATGGCGTTGAGGATCGTTGCGTCGACGGTGGTGTTGCCCACACTCGTCGTGCCGTGCGACTCGCTCGACGTGGAGACACGATGGGTGCCCGATCCGAGCAGCGCGATCGCCGCGGCGGGGACGACAAAAGAGCCCGCGCTCGCCTGCGCTTGGCAGTGCACGAAGGGCCCTACGTTCGAGCCATTGGTGCCTTTTCTGTTGAGATGGAGCAGCACCTCGCCCCTCGCCGGCCCGTTCACCGTCCACCCGAACGTGAGGTCGGACGAACCCGAAGCGCTCGTCGGGAGCGCGACCGCGACGTTCGAGGGAGTGGGCACGATCACCGTGAACGGGGGAAGCTCGCTCGTGGCGTTCGAGGCGATACGAATGCTCTCGTTGCCAGTCGACCACCAAGGCGTATTGCTGCCGAAGGTCGCCGCGGCGCCGCTCGGCTGAATCGGCGCGAGCACCATCGGCGAAGGAAACGAGCCGCCGCTGATGACGAGGCCGGTGGGCGGAGCGATCACCGTCTCGGAGCCGGCGACAGGACCGCAGTGCTTCGTGAACACGCTGCACGCGCCGATCGCGGTGGGGGTGCAATCGGGCGACGTATCGAACACGGCGCCGTGGCCCGCCGAGGTGAACGCGACGTACTTCGTCGCCGCGAGCGGGCTCTCGTCGTTGCGAACGAGAATGGACACCTTGGTCCGCGCGAGGCCGGCATCGGTGGGCGTGGGGATGGGCGTGGTCCCCGCGTCGGTTGGCGTGGGCGTGAGGCCCGCGTCGGTGGGGTTCGGCGTGGGGGTGGTGCCGGCATCGGTGGGCGAGGGCGAAATGCCCGCGTCGTCAGCGGCGGGCGCGCCGCTCCCGATCTCTACCCGGCCCGTGCACGCCGCGGAGAGCACGCCGATGGCCACGCTAGGAATCGCGAAAAGATAAAGCTTTTTCATAGGTTACTCCCGAGACGCGCGTCTCGTTCGGTGCGTCGTTCGGGAGCTAGATGGCGGCGGCGCGCGAATTGATCACGGGGGCGGTACGAATTTTCGGAGAGGCCCGGGTTCGAGCACGATCGCGGGTCGACCGGCGAGCACCGCGCGCTCGAGTGGGTCGCGCCGCGCCCGATGCTCGTGGCGCGAAACGGAGGTCACGATGTTCAGGCCTCCACCACGCCGCACACGCGCGGAGCGCGGTACTCCGCGTCGCCGGTGCGCACGAACAGGTTCTCGCCAAAGGTGACCTCGCCTTTGCCGTGCGTGTGTCCGCAGAGCACCTCGAAGCTTACCTGCGGGTTGGCGTGTGCTTTCTCGAGCAGCATCTCGCCCATCACCTTCGAGCTCATCCACGGGAGCCAATGGCCATCGGAGCCGGCGCCTTCGTGCCACGCGGCCTCGGCGAAGGGAGGCACGTGGGTCGCGAACACGACCCGCTTCGGGCCCCGCGCGAGCGCCTCGTCGATTTTCGCGGAGGCGCGCCTCGCCGCTTCGTCGGCGATCGTTTGGATTCGATCGAGGAGCGCCGATCCTGCTCCCGCGAGCTCTTCGATGTACATAAAGTCGCTCAACACGACACTGGACTTTACGCCGAGGCCATAGCGCCCATCGTAAAAGCCGTCGTCGCCGACGAGCCACGCGCCGCTCGTGCCTAGCTCCACGGGCTCGCTCGAAGGGAGCCAGCGCGCGAGCCCATCGAGCCCTGCCGCTCGCGCCTGCGCCTTGGCGACCGAGCCGCCATACGCGTCGTGATTGCCGAGTACGAACCACACGCGGGCGTTCGCGCCTTTGGCGAAGCGCTCGATGTGGTCACCGAAGTTCGCGTACTCGCCGATATCGCCCGTGACGACGATCGCCTGCAAGTCGGGGTGCTCGCGACGCACCCGCGCGCCGAAGGCGTGGTCGCCGCCGTTCTTCAAGAAGCTGAGGTGAGGATCGGTCACCCAGACGAGCTTCATCGCTTCTTCTCCCTCGGCAACTCGAGCTCGAACGCGCCGCGGCCGACGCTGACGCCATTCACCCGGCACTCGATCTCGTGACGACCCTCATAGTAGCGCCGCGTCGTGATCGGGCGAACCGGGTGCGTGCGCGACAGCGAGCGTGACTCGCGTGGACCGAGCACGAGCGACCAGCCCTTGAACGTCTTCGGCGAGAGCCCCCCGTTCGCCCGTACGTGGTGCACCACGTAGTCGATGACGAGCTTCTGCGGCGCATCGGACGACGACACGAGGGCGAGCTCCATCGGTACCCCGTCGCCGAGCACGATCGCCTTTTTCCCGAGCCGAAACGTGGCTTTGCCTTCAAGTGATCGATCGAGCCCGAACACGCGCAGCACGCGCGGATCGCCTGCCTTCACGAGGGTGCGGCTCGCGTGCGAGAGCAGCCTCCGTCGCTCGGGGGTCGCGCCTTTCATCCATCGCTCGAGGATCTCGGCGAACGTCGCGGGGTGGTCCTTCGCGACGTCGTTCAGGTGGTTCGCGACGCTGCGCCGCACGTACTCGCTCTCGTCGTCGCGAAGGGCCTCGAGGAGGGGGAACGTGGGGGTCGGATCGGCGACGAGGCCATCGAGGCGTGTGCCCCACGGGAGCCTCGGTCGTGTGCCTTCGCTCACCAGGCGTCGCACGTGAACGTTCGGATCACGTGCCCACTTTGCGAGGGTCGCGAACGTGACCTTCGGGTGGTGCGTGACGAACGGGCGAATCGCCCACTCCGCTGTGAAGCGCATCGTCATCTCGCGGAGGGCGGCGAGGGCCCGTTTCGGGTTGTCGATTCCCTTGCGCGATACATAGATCGTGAGCGGCCAAACGATCCATCCCGCGACGCCCTTCGGCCCTGCGGAGAACGCGAGCTCGTCGGTCGTGAACGCGGGCGCGAGGGTGCCTTCCAGGATCGTCGCTGCGTCGTCGAACGAGTCGGGGAGGAACGCGACCAACGCCTCGGCGAGGTGCTCCGCGCGCGCCTTCATCTCGAGCGCTTCGAGGCCCTTCTTGCCTCGCGCCGCGAACGCCTTCGCGTCGAGGGGGTGCCCCTTGGCCTTCGCCGACTTGGCGAGGTGTCCCGCCAGCACGTCGACGAGCGAGGGATTCAGGAGGTTCTTGAACGGCTCGGCCATCCGCCGACCTTAGCCAAATTCCTTGCGCTCTCCTCGACGAATTCGCCCCGCGTTTCGCGCCTTTCCGAGCGCGCCGTGCGTGCGTGCACACCGCGCGAGCGAGGCCCCAATCTCACACGGTGCGTGGCCCTCCTTGGCGCTCGGTGGTTAAGTAGCGAGATGATTCGCGCGCTCTCGGCTCTGGGGCTCTACGGCTCACTCGTGCTCGTCGCGTACGGGTGCAGCTCCACCGCGGAGGCCCCTCCCGCCGACGCGGGCGCCGACGCGGCACCGGAAGAAGACGCGGCGCCCGTGTGTCCCGTCGCGCCGACGCCCGCGCCGTTCGTAAAGGGCACCACGACGTTGCCCATGGACGGCACGCTTCGCGTGAACCACATCCAAGCCAAAGCGACGCACAACAGCTACCACCGCATCCCGAAGGCGACCGTCCCGGAGTGGCAATACGATCACGTGCCGCTCGATAGGCAATTCGACGAACAAGGCGTGCGCGGAGTGGAGCTCGACATCCACTGGGACGACGAGTGCGGTCGCTACAAGGTCTTCCATATTGGCCTCTTGGACGATCTCACCTCGTGCACGTACCTCGTCGAGTGCCTCGTCGCGATGCGCGGCTGGTCCGCTTCGCACCCCGGACACCACCCGATCTTCGTTCAGATCGAGCCTAAATTTACGTCGTCGGCGGCCGATGGTGAGCGCCTCGCCGCGCTCGACAAAGAGATCCTCTCCGTCTTCGAGAGGCCGTGGCTCGTGACACCGGACGAGCTGAAGGGCAGCGCGGGTTCTGTCGCGGAGGGGCTCGCGCAGCGTGGCTGGCCCACCCTCGGGGAGGCTCGCGGGCGGTTCGTCTTTTATCTGAATACCGGCGGCAGCGTGCGTGACGCCTACACGTTCGGGCGTAAGAACCTCGACGGTCGCCTCATGTTCGCGGAGGGAAATCTCGACGAGCCGTTCGTCGCGATCCAAGTCTCGAACGATCCCATCGGCGATGCGGACGCGATCAAGCGGGCGCTCGCGAAGAACCTCATCGTGCGGACGCGCGCCGACTCGGATCCGTCGACGGCGAAGACCAACCAGACCGCGGCACGCGAAGCCGCCTTCGCGAGCGGCGCGCAGATCGTGAGCACCGATTTTCCAGCGCAGGTCCCGAGCGTTCCCTATTTCGTCACGGTCCCGGAGGGCACGCCGTCACGGTGCGCTCCCACCGTCGCGCCGCAAGGGTGCACCTCGTTGGCGATCGAAGATCCGTCGAAGCTCGCGCGCTGAGCCGCCGATCTAGCTCGGTCGTAACTGCCGGAGAGCACGAAGGAAATTGCGTCCCAGAATCTTCTGGATCGTCTCGTCGCGCATGCCACGACGGAGCAGGTGCTCCACGAGCTTGGGGAGCTCGAGGCAGGTGGGCATGTCGAGCGGCGGCACGATCGCGCCGTCCCAGTCGCTGCCGAGCGCGGCGTGGTCCTCGCCCACGGTCTTCACGATGTGATCGAGGTGCGCGGCGATCGCGGTCGCACGCCCGCGCCACATCGAAGGTCCGAGGAAGCTCGCTTGGTACATGACCCCCACCACGCCGCCGGTGTCGGCCACGGCGCGGAGCTGCTCGTCGTCCAAGTTTCGCCAGTGGCGATGCACGCCATTCACGCCGGTGTGGGTCACGATGAGGGGCTGCGAAGGATCGTGGACCCGGACCGCGTCGAAGAAGCCCCGCCGCGCGATGTGGGCGAGGTCGACGAAGGTGCGCTTTTGATTGAGCTGCTTCACGTAGTCGAGGCCGCGGGTGGTGAGCCCGAAGTGACCGCCGGCCGACGTGTGCACCGGCGCGCTCGTGACGCCGATCGACGACGTGGACAAGTGCACGAGCGTGATGCGCACGATGCGAGGATCGAGGTCGTCGAGCGCGCCGTCTGCGTCGAGCGCGTTGCCGCCTTGAATGCCGAGGAACGCAGCGTGTTTTCCCTGCGAAACGGCCGCGGTGTACTCCGCCGCGTCTTTCACGATCGCGACCTCGTCCGGTACCGAGCCGAGCACCTCGGTGAGACGGGCGAGGTTCTTCTCGAACGTGCGGCGTCGGCTCTCTGCGCCGCGGAGGGGGTTCGTCGTGATGACCCAAATGCCGCCCGTGACGCGCGCCTCGCGGAGCCGCGGGATGTCGGCTTGGCTATAGAAGCGAGCCCCGAGCGCGCCGGGCCCGTGCCGCTTCGTGAGGTCGTAGCCGAAGACGCGTGTCCAAATGAACGAGTCGATGTGGAGATCGATGACGTCGCTCGCGAGGTAGAGGTCCACCGCCTCGCGTGAAATCCCGAGCGTCTTCGCCCACCCCGCGGGATCTTCGCGCATGTCGCGGTACTCGAGCTTGCTCATATTCACCCCAAGAACGCGTGACCAAGACCACGGTACGTCTTCGCGCGACCCACCACCGCGTCGCCGCTCACGAGAAGGTACTCCACGAAGTGCTCCGCGAGCTCGCCTGCCTTCGCGTGTCGGAAAAATACGGGATCGCCGATCCGCAGCGGGCTCGTCGTCGAGGAGGTCACGAGCGGTGTTTGCACCTCGCCCGCTCCTTCCATCGCGAGCAGCAAGAGACCCTTCGGGAGCGCAGGCAGCGGCAACCGGTCGACCCCTGCGGCCCCCGATGCCGCGTATCCGCCGCCCGCACACGTGACGAACGAGGGGCCCGGCCGCCTCACCACGTCGAGCGCGAAGTACGCCGCCGGCTCGGGGGTCACGTCGCGGTACCGGTCGAACAGGTGGCTGCACAGGAACCCCGAGCCCGCCGTCACCTCGGTGAGAGTCGATTCGGCCGCGCACCAGCGCAGGTTTCCGGTGCCCCCTCCGTTCACGATCGCCAAGCTTTTGCCCTGCCGTTCGATCGCGCGCACGAGCTCACGGCGCGTTCGCTCCACGTCGCGACGCGAGAGATCCCTCATCGCACCCAGGAGCGCCGAGCGCACGCGCTCACCCGGGTGCTCGTCACCCAGCCCTGCGATTTGGGCTTCGTAGGCCATGATCCCGCCGAGCTCGAGGTGAGCGCGTTTGGCGATCCGGTCGACGAACGCGATCGCGTCTGCGCCCCGAAGCGGGCTCCTTCTGACGCCGAGGTGGAGCGCGAAGGGCAGCGGACGGTACGCGACGTCCACGTCGACGATCACACGAAGGATCGTATTTTCCCGTGCCGCGGCGGCGTCGAGGAGCTCGAGGTGGGCCTCGTCGTCGACCACCACAGCGAGCTTCGCGCCCGCCCGCGCGAGCCCGGCGAGCACCTCCGCGCTCGATCGCGAGGCGACGGGGTACGCGAGCAAAAAGTCGTCGAGCCCCTGCTCGTGGAGGAAACGTGTCTCGTGTGCGCAGTACGTCATGAACGAGACGCGCGGCTGCCCACGCGAGGCTGCGCGCTTGGTGATTCGCGCGAGAAGCGCCGGGCAGCGCACCGACTTCGTCGCGACACGGAGCGGTTTTTTCCCCGCGATCCCGAGCAGCAAATCCGTGTTGCGATCGAACGCCTCGACGTCGACCAGCGCGCACGGGCGCGGCTCGTCGCGGAGAGCGTGCGTGTATCTTGCATACGCCGTCGAGTCGTCCCGTCCCATCGTGTCGGCATCGTGCCCGCTGCGCGGCCGGGGCGGTAGCTGCGACGTCGAGATCTCGCTAATAGAAGAGGGTGCGTACGTTCGTCGTCTCGGTGCTCCTGTTCGTGTGCGGCTGCGGTGCGGGCGCGGTCGTGCCCGCGAGCGTTGCCCCGGCGCCCGCGCCAGATGCGATCCCGGCCTCCCGCGTCGATGGCCAAGCCGATCTCGAGAAGTCGATCTACAAAGCGATCGACGCGCGTCGGGTCGAGCTGTGGAGCTGCTATCGCAAGGGTCTCACGGAGTCGTCCCCGGGCGAGGGCCACGTGATCTTGGTGCTCGAGATCGCGCAAGACGGCCGCGCGGTCCACGTGCTCGAGGGGCACCGCACCGGCATCGGGGACGACGAGATCAAATGCATGTCGCGGGTGCTCAAGGCCCGTCCCTTCCACGACGGGGCCGCGTCGACCATGCGTCTTCGTGTGCCACTCACGTTCACGCGGGAGGGCGGCGCGTGAGCTCACTGGCCACGAAGGCGCGCGATCTGGTCGAAGCGGGCTCTTCTGGCGCGCTGTCTACCCTCGCCGAAGATGGCGCGCCATTCGGCTCACTGGTCACTTACGCGACCACCTCGTCGGGTGACGTGATCCTCCATCTCTCGAAGCTGGCGGAGCACACGAAGAACCTCGCTCGCGACCCGCGCGCGTCGCTTCTCGTGACGGCCCCGGCGGGGGACCCGATGGCCTCACCACGCGTCACGCTCGTAGGTATTTTCACGCTCGCCCCGCCGGACGCACGCGACGCGCTGCTCGCGACGTTCCTCGCGAAGCACCCGAGCGCGGCACGTTATGCAGCGTTCGCAGATTTTGCGCCGTGGGTCCTCGTCCCCCGCCTTGTCCGCGCGATAGAGGGGTTTGGGGCGATGGGCTTCATCGAGGCGCAAGCGTGGCTTGCGGCCTGGACCGCGGGCTGACGCACGAGCTGCAGCGGAGCCGACCGCAACGTGCGCGACCTTCCTGTTTGGTGAACGTCCGTCACCCACAAGGTGCCTCGTTCGGGAAACGCGACCGGCGTACACGTGGGTGAACGGCGAACACTTTTTCCGAATTCACGAGTTATTACGGGCAGTTCGTCCGCGCCACCGACGAGCCGAGACGAGACGAAACCCGCGAAACGAGACGAAGCGTGGACCCTGGAGGGGTACACGCTTCGCGACGAAACTTGGCGGAGAAGGCGGGATTCGAACCCGCGGTGGGCTTTTGACCCACGCTCCCTTAGCAAGGGAGTGCCTTCGGCCACTCGGCCACCTCTCCAAGGAACCTTTTGATTAGCCGGCCTCGCGCGCGGGTGCAAGAGGCATCGCAACGACGAGCCCAGGGCGCGGTTCGGGCGGCCCGAGGGCCTGCGTCTGGTGGGTGGCGTATCGATTGCAGACTTCGGGTTCGCCGGCGCCCCTTCGCCGCGCCATCGCGAGGAAAACGAAAGCCTCGTGAGACAGGATGGTTCCCTGACGTGTGTCGAATTGCCTCACGAGCGTTGCAATTCGCGACGGCCCACCGCACACTTCTCGCGGGGGGGCGGGTCTCGAGGGACTACGTCGCGCGAAGCGCGTCGCAGTTACGAGACGTTGGTGCGTCGCATCTCTGGTGCAGCGTGTCCTATCCGCGGAACTTCCGAGGGACATGATGTTGCGAGTGCTCGTCGTGGATCACGATTGTAGTGAAGCCGAGGGCATCGCGCGCCTCCTGCGTGCCCGTTTCGAGGTCGAGCTCGCTGGCGACCAGCAGAAGATGGCACTCGCGCTCTCGCGTCGGTACTTCGACGTCGCGCTGGTCGACGCAGACGCGTGGTCGCTCGCCTCGTCGGAGCTCTCGACGCTTCTCCGTCGCGGGCCCGCGCCGCCGATCCTCATCTTGATGACGACGGCCGGGCAGTCGCCGTCGCTCCCGAACGAAGGGCCGCTCGCGACCGACCTCGTGAAGAAACCCCTCGACGGTCCGACGCTCTTCTCGCGGATCGATCGCGCGCTCGAGTCGGCGACGGTGAAGCGACGCCTCGAAGCGCTAGAGCAAAACGCGCCCACCGAGACGGCCGTCGCGGAGAGCGACGCGATGAAGCGCGTGCTCGCGTTGGCCGACAAGGTGGCGCGCACCACGAGCTCGAGCGCGCTTCTCCTCGGCGAGCCGGGCGTGGGCAAAGATCTCGTCGCCGCGAAAATTCACGGCGGCTCGTCGCGCGCGCGGGGCCCGTTTTTTCGCATGAACCTCGCCACCATCCCTTCCTCGATGGTCGAAGGTGAGCTGTTCGGAAGCGAGCGAACACCGGCTCTCCCGGGGCGGCCCGGGCACTTTGCGAGCGCCGAAGGGGGCACCCTTTTCCTCGACGAAATCGGCGATCTGCGCGTGGAGCACCAGGTGAAGCTCCTCCGTGCGCTCGAGGAGAAGCGCTTCTTTCCCGTCGGCTCCGATCGCGAGCGGCCCGCGAACGTGCGCGTGCTCGCCGCCACCACACGCGATCCGTCGCGCCTCGTGACGGAGGGCGTGCTCCGGGAGGACCTCTACTATCGCATCGGCACCGTGGTCATTCGTGTGCCGCCCCTGCGCGAGCGCACCGACGACATCCTGCCGCTCGCGCGCCACTTCGCCGACTTGTTCGGGCGCGACATCCACCGCGCGCCGCTCGACCTCTCGAAGGACGCCGAGGCAGCGCTCCTGGCGCACGCGTGGCCGGGCAACGTGCGCGAGCTTCGCAACCTGGTCGAGCGCGCGGTCATGAAGTCGAGCGTCGACCACGTCACCGCCGACGATCTCGGTCTCGGAGTGTCCAGCAGCGATCGGAGGGCCCCCACCCAAGTCGCGCTGTCGTCGTCGTCGTCGACGGATGCCCCCGAGCTCGTCTCGACCGACGACATGCGCCTCGACACCGCGCGTGACAAGGCAGTCACGGAGTTCGAGCGCGCTCACATCTCGCGCGTTCTCCGCGTCTCCGGCGGCTCTCGTACGCGCGCGGCGGGCCTGCTAGGCATTTCGCGCAGCACTCTCTACGAGAAGCTCCGAAAGTACGACTTGCTCGACGCGAAGGTCGGGAACGAAGAGTCCTGACGATCTAGGAAAAATACGTTGCAGTCCGCACAGATAGCCGGGCTGCGTAAGCTACGCCCGTAGCGATCGTGTGGACATGATCAGCGCCGTCGCCCGGTGTCCTCGATATCGACCTCGATCTCGATTTCGCTCGGCGCGGGTCTTGGTGCGGGGAGCTTGCCCGTCGCGAGGTCGGAGAGCGAGGGCATCGGCTCGCGAGGGGGCGGGAGCGAGCTTTGGGGGGCGCGACGATCGCGCGGGGGCGGCGAGACCTTGGGGAGACGGCTCGGGCGCGGGCTCTCCGCTTCGATCGGGATGCCACCTTGCCCCGTGGGCTCGCCCGTCGCGGACGGCCAAGGCTCGCCCGGGCTCTTCGTGGGGGCGCGCTGCCCGCTGCTGGCGGTGGGTTCGTTCCGCGCGCGCACTTGGGTCGTCGCCGCGTCGCGCTCGAGGAAGTCCGCGAGCAAGCGGTTCACTTCGTCGTTCGCCTGGCAGAACGTGGAGAGGGCGAGGAGCAGCTCGCGTGCGTCTTGGAAGCGCGCGTCGCGGTCCCACTCGATCGCGCGCTCGACGATCTCGGAGAAGCGCGGATCGGTGCCCTTCACGAGCTCCACGAGGGGCGACGTGCGGCGCTCGCGGAGGGCGGTGAGGTGCTCGGGGAGGTTGCGCGCGGGATACGGCAAACACCCGGCGACCGCGCGGTAGAGCAGCACCCCGACGGCGTAGAGATCGGCGCGCGCGTCGACCGCCTGCGGACCATGCTCGAGCTGCTCGGGCGCCATGTAACCGAGCGTGCCGAGCACGTCGCCGACGCCGGTGGAGGGGCCGTTCCGCGCGATGCTTCGTTGTATCTTGCACACACCGAAGTCCAAGATCTTCACGAAGTCGGACCCGTCCTCGGCGGGAACCAAGAACACGTTCGGTGGCTTCAAGTCGCGGTGAACGATGCCCGCGTCGTGCACTTTGGCGAGGCCCTCGACGAGCTGCACTCCGAAGCGCGCGGCCTCCGGCACGCCCATGGTACCGGCGCGTTTCAGCCGTGCGGCGAGCGTCTCGCCGTCGAGGTACTCCATCACGAGGTACCGATCGCCGCTCGCGAGCTCGCCCAGATCGAGCACGTCGACGATGTGCCGCGAGCCGATCCGAGCGGCGGCTTGTGCCTCCCGTTCGAACCGCGCGACGGCCTGTTTGTCGCGCGCGATCTCGGCGTGCATCATCTTGATCGCGACCGGCCTCCCGAGGCGCATGTTGAGCCCCTCGAAGACCGCGCCCATCCCGCCCTCGCCCAACAGACGGACGACGCGGTACTTGCCATCGATGATGTCGCCCGGCTCCGCCACGTCTTTATCGCAGCGTATCACCGGGCGTCGCGGTCGGGTGGTCCGTGGATTGGCGCACATGGTGCCACCTCGTCGTCGCGTGCGGGCCGTCGAGCCGGGCCTCTGGATTTGGGGTAAGTCGAGGCGATGACGCCGAGTGAGCCCGCCGCTCCAGCACCCACGAACGACGATCCGCGACGCACGATCCGCAGGCTCGGCGCGGCGCTCCCGCTCGTGGGTTGGCTTTTCCTCGTGGGAACGCAGGCATTTTCGCTCCTCGGGGAGGCGCTGGTCGCGTTCGCGATCGCGGTCGTGGTCCCCCTCGGGGTCGCGCTCGGGGCGCCAGACGAAGACGACTCGTTTCGTGTCTTCGCGAAGCGCTCGGTCGCGGCGCTCGGGCCGCTCGGCCTCGCGTCGTTTCTCTTTCCACCTGGGCCGGTGTCGGCGGCGCTGGCGGGCGCGTGGCTCTTGGCGACCGTGGTCGTGGCCTTGGCGGGCGCGCGCCGTGCGTGGCGGCGTCGAGGAGAGCTCGGGGGCCCAATCGAAGAGATCGCGATCGATGTAGGACACCTGTACTTGCCTGTCGGGAGCGCGTGGCTCTTCGCTTCGCGAGCCGGCATGTCGCCGATGGGGTTCCAAGAGCCGATCGTGCTCTACACGGCGGCGCACTTTCACTTTGCCGGGTTCGCTGCGCCGCTCGTAGTGGGCCTCGTGGGGAGAGAGCTCGCGGCCGCGAGCACACCCTCGGGGCCGGTCTCGCGGCTCTTTTACCGTATCGCGGCGGTCGTGGTCATGGCGGGCGTGCCGCTCGTCGCGGCGGGCATCACGATATCGCACGCGCTCGAGGCGCCGTCGTCGGTGTTGCTCGGGAGTGGCATGCTCGTGCTCGCGGTGTTCTTGTGGCTCGCGGCGCTGCGGAGGCTCTTCGGCGCGACGAGCACCGGCCCGGGGACGCGCCACGAAGTTGCCATTCGGCGCCTCACGAGCTTGCTCCTCTTCGTCGCCGGTCTCGCCCTCTTGGGCTCGATGATGTTGGCGGTCGCGTTTACCCTCACGGGCTCGGCTGGCCGCGACAGCGGGGCCGCGTTGATCCCGCTCTCGACGATGGTGGCCTATCACGGAGTCGCGAACGCGTTCGGTTTTGCCACCTCGGCGCTGCTCGCATTCACCCTCGCGCCGCCCCCCTCGAAGGTCGGCGCGAGCAAGTAAAATCGGGGCGCGCCGCGCGCTCACTGCGCGGGTGTCATCTTCCAGACGTCGGCGTACCACTCGCCCGCGATCGCGTTGCCCGACCCCACGAAGAGGCCTCCTCCGTGCAC
>JAAFHV010000140.1 GCA_013297655.1 Myxococcales bacterium
AGCAAGCGCGCCGCGCGGAGCGACACCTGCCCGCGGGAGACGAGATCCTCGAGCACCGCGCCGTGCGGCTCACCGAACGCGGCCCTCATCGCGAGCCACGCGGCGAGGTAAGGCCGGTCCCGCGCCAGGCCGAGCTCGTGCCCCGTTCCGCCGCGGTAGGCGCGCTCCGCGATACGCACCGCGTCGCGAGGGAGGGCGCCGTGCACCGTCACGAGCGAGAGCGCCGCCTCGTGGTAGCTCGCGCCGCGCTCGGCGAGATCGACCGCGGTGCGACGGAGGGCGAGCTCACGAAGGCGGGGACCGTCGAGGTGCCCGTGGCGCTCTTCGACGAGCAGCGCGTAGCCCTCTTGATCGCAGGTGCCCTTCGCGGTTCCGAGGCGAAAAATAGCCCTCCGCTCGGCGCGCGCGCGCACGCGCGGCACCACGTGGCCTTCGATCTCGTGGATCACGGTGCGCTCTACGTCGGCGCGGGTAGTCGGGCGATCTTCGGCGACGAGCACGTAGCTCTCGCCCGTCGCGGCGAGGGCAGAGAGCTTGGGCGTCACGCGGACCGCGAAGGGCAGCTTGCGACGCCCGAGCTCCGCGCGCATACGGGACACGAGCGAGTCCGCCGACGTGTCGGTGGAGAGCAGCGTCGAGGGATCGAGGCTCGTGCGAAAGCTCGTCGGCGGGGCAGCGAGGATCTTGGTCGCCTCGGCGAGGCCTACGTCCACCCCAATGGCACCGTAGCGGGCGCGCGCGTGGGCCGCGAAGCCGGGGGTGCCGACCGTGTCGCAGAGCGCCGCCTCGATCGCGAGCTCCTCCGCGCGTTCGCGGACGACGATCGCGATCGCGTCGTTCCCCTCCAGCGACGCTGCGCCCGCGATCGACTCGAGGAGCGGACGGAGGCGCGCGATCTCGGGGGCCACCGCGCCATACGACCACCGCGGCATCGCCGTTTGCCCGCGTTCGAGCGCCTGCGTGAGCCGCGCCCGCTCGGCGACCAGGTTCTCCGGCGTCGCCGCCGCGAGAGGTCTTATGGCGCGCGCCGAAAGCTCGAAGAGCCGCTCGGCGGCCGCGATGTCTCGCGAGACGCTCACAGCGGACACGTTAGCAAAGCTCGGCGGGTCGGTCTTCGCCAGTATTTTTCCCTTTTTGCTTCTCTTTGAAAGAGTGCGCCACGATGGAATCGTCGAAGCGTGCGTCGTTGTCGGTCGTGGCGATCGTGTCGTCGTTGGCGGCCCTCGTGGCCGTGGTGCCGGCCTGTCGCACCTCCAAGGACACCCCCGACGCGCAAGCTATGGTCGACGGAGGGCAGGCGAGCGACGCGACGACCGCCACGACCGCGCCGTCTGCGGCGACGGCCACCTCGAGCGACGCGGGCGCGACCACGAGCGGCCCTTGCCCCGCCGACATGATTTACGTCGACTCCGACTTTTGCCCGAAGGTGGAGCGCGAGTGCCTGGAGGTGGAGACGGACAACCCGAACCACCTCAAGATTTGCCACGAGTACGCCAAAGGTAAACAAAAGTGTTTGACCAAGACCGAGCAGCGCCGGTTTTGCATCGACCCGTACGAATACCCCAACAAGGCCGGCGCGCACCCCGCGTGGAACGCGACCTGGTACGAAGCGCAGGCGTCGTGCAAAGCGCACGGCAAGCGCCTCTGCTGGGGAAGTGAGTGGACCGCCGCTTGCGAAGGCCCCGAGCACACCCCGTTCCCCTATGGCTGGAAGCGCGATCACGACATTTGCAACATCGACAGCTTCTACATCGACCCTGAAAAGAAGAATGGCAACTTCCTCTTTTCGTCGAAAGACCCTGCCGTGCGCCACGCCGAGCTCTCTCGCCTCGATCAGAGCGTGCCCTCCGGGTCGATGCCCGGATGCAAGAGTGGATATGGCGTCTACGACCAAACGGGCAACATGGACGAGTGGGCCATCTCGGACGAAAAGCCGATCGAGAAGTCGCGCTGGGCGGCGCTGAAGGGCGGCGCGTGGGGCCACGTGCGAAACCAATGCCGACCCGCGAGCCACAATCACATGCCGGAAGAGTGGTATTACTTCTGGTCGTTTCGCTGCTGCAAAGACGCAGAAGGGGCGCCCGTGTGGCACCCGCCGGCAGACGCAGGAAACGTGTCCGCGCCCGAGGTCGAGGCGAAGGACTTTTTCCCCGATCCGGTCGTCGCGAAGAACCCGCCTGGCCCCTCGAAGCGCAAGTACGACTACCGTGACGAAAAGCGCCACAAGGCCGCCGTCGTGAAGACACGGTCCGCCGACAATCGCTGAGCGCTGGCAACGTCGTCGCCGTCGTCGCCGCCGCCTCGTGTCCTATGGATCGGAGCTGTCCCAGATGACCCGCACGATCACCGCGCGGTCCTCCGCGATGGACAGTCGGCGGCGCGGACACCTCCCGTGGTCACGAACCCGCTTGTTTTCTCGGTCGTCGTGGGAACACGAACCTCGCGACGCTCCGGAGGCGCGAGCCTCGCGACGCTCCGGAGGCGCGAGCCTCGCGACGCTCCGGAGGCGCGAGCCTCCACCCAACGAGCGCGCGGGCGTGGCTTGGTCACGATCCAGTCCCCAAGATTGTCGCCTTCGTGAGGGAATGTAGGGGCGTGGCGTGCGTACGTAGAGGCCATGAGCTATGCTCCGCGCTTCATGCCCAAACCCGGTATGCGAGCAGTCCTTTCCCTCGTGATCTCCATGGGTTGTGTAGCGTCGGGGGCCGCCTGTTCGGTGGCGATCGAGGGCTCCGTCTCCGTCGGCGAGCAGGGGCGAGACGCGTCGATGGGCAACACGCCATCGCCGTCGGCGTCGCTCTCGTCCGAGCCCCCGGCCGCCGATGCATCGGCGCCTCCCGCGCGTGATGCCGCGCCTCCTCCTCCGCAGGACGCGGGGCCCAAGGGCGCGGTCGCGACCGTCGGCCGCTGGGATCTGCGCGACACGGCCGGGCCGCGCGCGGGATGGCCCGGCTCGGTGGTTCGCTTTCGTTTCGTCGGCACGGGCGCGAGCGTGAAGCTCGCTGACACCCCCGGTCGCGGCGGCGCGAGCGAGTGGGACGTCGCGATCGACGGCCAGTGGCAGACCCCGAAGCTCGTGCTCGCCCCTGGTACCGCTTCGTACGAAGTGGCGCGCGGTCTCCCCAACAAGGAGCACGCGGTGGAGCTTTTCCGCCGCAACGAGGGCCTGCAGGGCAACACGCAGCTCCTCGGAGTCACCATCCCCGGGGGCACGTTGCTCCCCGCGCCGCCGGCTCGCGCGCGCACGTTCGAGTTCCTCGGCGACTCGCTCACGAACGGCTACGGGATCGAGGGCACGGGTCCCCGCTGCTCGTACAGCGCCGCGACGCAGAACTTCCACCGATCCTTCGCCTCGCGGGTCGCGCAGGCCTTCGACGCGGACCCCATCGCGGTCGCCTACCAAGGCAAGGGCCTCATCAAGAACTACGAGCGTGGCACCGCGCCGCTCTTCCCCGAGCTCTACGGGCGCACCCTCCCGGACGACGCGACCAGCCTTTGGGATCCGCGCCGCGTATCGGTCGACGCCGTGTTCGTGATGCTCGGCGCGAACGACTACTCCCAGGAGAAGGCGCAGGTCTTCGATCCCCCGAATTTCGTAGCCTTTCGCACCGCCTACGAGACGCTCCTCCAGCGCGTGCGCACCAACGCGCCGACCGCTTACGTCATCGCCCTCGTCGGCCCCACCATGTCCGACGCGAGCCCTACGGCGTACTACGCGCGCACCGATCAAGTCGCCGCCGTCACCGAGGCGGTCGCGAACCGCACCGCGGCGGGCGACACGCGCGTCCACTTCGTCAGCGTCGCGCAGGAGCCTTCGACCGAGCTCTCCGCGTGCGACTACCACCCCAGCGTCGCCGTGCACGAGCGCCTCGCGAACGCCCTCGTCCCCGAGGTTCGGCGCATCACCGGGTTCTGAGCGCGGGCGGGGCAGCTTCCGCGCGCGAGCGGCCGAGCGGCGAAGCTCAGCGCTCGCGGTACGGGCTCGCGCTCGCGCGCGCGAGCGTCATCGCGACGACGTGGGCGAGCAGATCGATCCCGTCTGCGGACGAGGTGCTCTCTTGGCCACGGCCGAGGCCCATCTTGACCTCCGATGGCGCGCGCACCCCCACGAGGCGGGTGTCGTAAGGCGCGAAGGGCGCGCGTTCGCGAAGGAGGGTGAGGGTGCGCTCGAAGTTCTCGAGCTGCGTCGGGCGGACCTCCGCGCCGAGGCCCATGTATTTTGCACGTGTCGCGCCGAAGAGCAGCGGCGGGCTCCCGCGGCGGAACAGGTAGACGACCGGCTCACGCTCCTCCACCTGCGAAACCTTCTCTTTTTCCACCGCCTTCGTCATCAGCACGCCGCCCGAGACGGCGAACTTCTTGATGTCGAACGCGCGCTCCTTCGTCACCGTGGTGACCTTCTCGGTGCTCCGGTGCACGGCGCGCACGAAGCAGAGGAACGCGTCGAACGGCACGAGCTCGTCTTGACGACCGCGGAGCTGGAAGCGCACCGCGCCATCTTCGAGGACGAAGCTTCGCACCTCGCCCATCGCCGCGCTCGCGACGACGGCAGCGAGCGAAAACCCGACCGCCGAGTGGCCACGGCGAACGAGCCGCTCGAGCTGCTTGCTCGCGACGTCGCGATCGGGCGTGCGAAGGACCACCGTCGGCAACTGCCGCCGCAACACTTGCGTCGCCCCGTACGGGTCGAGCCCGAGCTCCTCCGCGAACGAAGGAGCCTCGGCCTCGACGGACGTTCCCAAGGCGACGAGGGCGACGGCGTACACGTCCGCGATCGTAGAAGAATCGCGCGCCCACACAAGGCCCGGCGTGGACGCCGCGCTTCGATCAGCTCTTCAGCGGGAGGCTCTTTTTCCCTTCGATCCCTGCAAAAAAATCGTTCCCCTTGTCGTCGACGACGATGAACGCGGGGAAGTCGACGACCTCGATTTTCCACACCGCTTCCATGCCGAGCTCGGGGTACTCGAGGACCTCGACCTTCTTGATGCAGTCTTGGGCGAGGCGCGCGGCGGGCCCGCCGATCGAGCCGAGGTAGAACCCTCCGTGCACTTTGCACGCATCCGTCACGGCTTTGCTGCGGTTGCCCTTCGCGAGCATCACGAAGCTGCCGCCGGCGGCTTGAAACTCCTCCACGTACGAGTCCATGCGCCCCGCGGTGGTGGGCCCGAACGAGCCCGAGGCGTACCCGGCAGGCGTTTTTGCAGGGCCCGCGTAATACACCATGAAGTCTTTCATGTACTCGGGCATGCCGAGGCCCGCGTCGAGGCGCTCTTTGATCTTCGCGTGGGCGATGTCGCGCGCGACGATCATCGGGCCGGAGAGCGAGAGGCGCGTCTTCACGGGATACTTCGAGAGCTCCTTCCGAAGCTCGCTCATCGGGCGCGACAGATCGAGGCGCACGAACTCACCCTCGAGATCGTCGTGCGTGGTCTCGGGGAGGTACTTCGCGGGATCGCGCTCGAGCTCCTCGAGGAAGATGCCGTCCTTCGTGATCTTGCCGGTGGCCTGGCGGTCGGCCGAGCACGAGACCGCGATCCCCACTGGGCACGAAGCGCCGTGGCGGGGGAGGCGAATCACACGAACGTCGTGGCAGAAGTACTTGCCCCCGAACTGCGCTCCGATCCCCGTATTTCGAGTGATTTCGAGGATTTGCTGCTCCACCTCGAGGTCGCGGAAGCCGCGCCCGGACGCGCTGCCGGAGGTGGGCAACGTGTCGAGGTAACGTGCAGAGGCGAGCTTTGCGGTCTTCAGCGTGTGCTCTGCGCTGGTGCCGCCGATGACGACGGCGAGGTGGTACGGCGGGCACGCCGCGGTGCCGAGGGCGCGCACCTTCGCTTCGACGAACGCGGCGAGGCTCTTCGGGTTCAAGAGCGCCTTCGTCTCTTGGTAGAGGTAGCTCTTGTTCGCCGAGCCGCCGCCCTTGGCCATGAAGAGGAACTTGTACGCGTCGCCGTCGGTGGAGAAGATTTCGATCTGGGCGGGCAGGTTCGTCCCGGTGTTCTTCTCCGTGTACATGTCGATCGGCGCGAGCTGCGAATAGCGAAGATTCGACGTGTGGTACGTCTCGTGGATTCCGCGCGCGATGGCCTCTTCGTCGCCGCCGGCGGTGACCACGCGTTGGCCTTTTTTGCCCATCACGATCGCGGTGCCGGTGTCCTGGCACATCGGCAAAACGCCGCCCGCCGCGATGTTCGCGTTCTTCAGGAGATCGAGCGCGACGAACTTGTCGTTCGGCGAAGACTCGGGATCTTTCAAGATGTTCGAGAGCTGCGCGAGGTGACCCGGACGGAGGTGGTGGGCGATGTCGCGCATGGCCTCGCGGGTGAGCATCGTCAGGCCCGCCGGCTCTACCTTGAGGAACGACATGCCGCCGCCCTCGAACGTCGACACGTGGTCGCTCGTGAGCTTGCGGTAGGGCGTCTCGTCTTTGCCGAGGGGGAGCAGCTCGGTGAACCCGAATTCGGACGTGGTCATCGGGCCGAACTTTAGAGCAACGGCGAGGCCGCCGCGAGCGCAAACGCTGCGGGATTTCCCTGCGAAACGCTCACTTCGAGAGCGGCGCGAGCCACGGACGGAAGGGCGCCGCGCCCACGAGCGCGTCGCGGGTGCCCTCCTCGAACACGAGCGCCTGCGCGTCCGGATCGATCGTCACGCGCGTGGTCACGAAGCCGGGGCGCGCGGTCGCGGTGGTGGGCCCGTTGCCGTCGATGCCCGTGTCGAGCGCGACGTCGAGACGTTGCCCCGCGTTCGCGCCCTCGAGCCGCACGATAAACTTGAGCCCGCGGCCCTTCTTTTTGGCGTCGAGCGCGATCGCGACCGGATCGCCCGCGACGGTGTTCCTCGTCACGCGCACCGTCGGCCACGAAGGCTGGCCGTCGCCGACGAGCCAGCCCTCCACGTAGGCCCCGAGCGAGGCGCCGGTGCTCTTCTCGAGCGCGATCCGGAGCTCGTCGAGGGAGAGCGCGCGCGGCTTACCGAGCACCTCCGCGAGGGCGGTGAGCACGGCGTCGCGCGAGTAACGAACCTCGAGCTGACGGAAGAGCACGAGCGGCCCGGGGCCGTACGCCGAGCCGTAAAAATCCTGGACCGGCACCGTCGTCGTGGGCACGGGGTGGTGCGTGAGGCCGAGGGCGGACGCCTTCCAGTCGGCGGCGGTGGCCTGCGCGCGGGCGGGGGTGAGCGTGGTCTCGTAGACGTACGCGAGGTACTCGGCCATCGCCTCTTTCCAGACAAAATCGCGGGTCGTCGCGAGGGTGGTCTGGTCGCCCGCCCACTGGTGCGCCATCTCGTGGAAGGCCACGTGCTCGGCCCCCGCGCCGGAGAGCGTCTGCGCGAGGGTGATGTTCCCGGGGTGCTCGAAGCCGGCCCACACCGTCGGCGCGGCGACAAAACGCAGCTCGTTCCCGAAGGGATACGCGCCGAACCGGCTCGTGAGGAACGAGAGCATCCCGCGCACGCGCGCGCCATCGAGCTCGGTCGCCAAATCCGCGCCGTCGAGATCATAAAGCGTAAGCTTTACTGTTCCGACGGTGCCGAGCGGCTGCTCGATCCAGCGCTCGCCTGCCATGAGGCCGAACGTGCTGTAGGTGGGGCCGCCGGGGAGCGAAAAATCGCAGACCGTGCGCGTGCCAGTGATCTCTGCCGTGACCGTCCCGGGGCACAGAACGCGGGTGCCGCCAGGGTGGTCGACGGTAAACTTGTAGGTCGCGAACGCATGCGATCGCGAGTCGCACGGGCCGAACAGATCGCACTGATTGACCCACGAGAGCATGTACGTGAACTGGCCCCCGGCGATGTCGCGCCGCGTGCTGAGGCCTACCTGGAGGCCTCGAATCGGCACGTCGGTCCCGATCTTCACGGTCGCGCCGAGCACGGTGCTCTCGCTCGCCTCGAAGCCGCCTCCGCGATGGCAAGCGAAGAGCTTCCCGTCGGTCGCGGTCACGTTCGTCGCCGCGGAGCCGTCGAAGGTGACCTCGGAGACCTCGGCGCGAAGGGGCAGCTCTACGCAGCGTCCGCGCTGAGTGACCCGCAGCCGCAGCTTGGAGACCGCGGTGCGCGCGGCGAGATCGAGCGTGTAGTCGTAGTGCTCGACACGGACCTCGGCGCGCTCGGGCATCGGCGCCGCTCCACCGTCGCGGGGGGGCACGACATCGTTCGGCGGCGGCTCCACGATCTGCGCATCGGGCCCGTCGGGGCTCACGGCAGGGTCGTCCCCGCATGCGCCTTGCGAGGCCGCGAGCAGCCCCACGAAGAACGACCCGACGAGCGCACGGGAACCGTAACGGGCCTTGGTTTTCACCCTCTGGAGCGTACATCACTGGCCCCGCCCGCGCCCATCGTGTCATCGGAGAGCCGCACGTGGTTCCAGCGCGACGCGCACACGGGTACGTTGGCGTGTCGAATGATGGACCGAGAGCAAGCCGCCGACGCCCTCCTCGTGCTTCGCAAGCTGGCGACGAAGACACGCGACGACACCGCGCTCCAGAACTGGGGCCTCATCTGGCTCTGCTCGGCGGTGTCGAACGGGGCAGGGTTCTTCGGCACCCACGTGCTCCTCGCGCGGGAGAGCGTCGCGCCGCTGCCCTACGTCGTGCTCTGGACGCTCGTCTTCGTCGCGAACGGCGCGTTCATCTTTCTCTTCAAAGGGAAGAGCCCGGGGCCGCCGTCGTTCCTCGATCGGCAGACGTGGGCGCTATGGAATACGCTCATCGCCGCGATGGCGCTGACGGCGGTCGTGAACTACCTCCTCGGAATTCGGGTGATGCTCTTCATGCCGGCGGTGAGCTGCATCCTCGCGGCGATGACGTTCTCGGCGATGGGATCGCTCATGGGGCGCGCGTGGTACGGGCCCGCGGCGCTCTTCGCCGTCATGGCGATCGTGATCGCCCTCCGCCCAAAGGAGGGCTTCGCGATCTTCGCCGTGCTGTGGGCGCTCACGCAGGGCACCGGCGGCGCCCTCTTGCATCGTGCGAAGCTGCGCTTGGCGACCGAGAGCAAACCGCGGAGCGCGGCATGAAGGCGCGAGATCGCTGCGCTCGGCGCGCTCTCGGGGGCACCGGCGGGCCTCGATCCGGAGACGCTCGTAAGCGAGCTGCGCGAGGTCGGGATCGACGAGGACGACGCGCTCGCCGCGTGCGAATCGTTGCTCGTGCGCGGCGAGATTTCTCCGCGCGGTCCGGTGCTCGAGCTCTCGCCCCGCGGGGGCACCGCGCTCCTCGACGTGCACGCCGCGATCGCCGCCGCGCTCGACCCTTCGCCCACCACGATGGGCATGGAGGAGTGCCCATCGATCCCGTTCCTTACCGCGATTCGTACTACGTGGAACGACGCGATTTCGCTCGGGTATTCGGTCGAGCCGGAGGCGCTTCAGGCGCTCTTGCCGGCGCCGCTCGAGCCCGAGATTTTTCATGGCCGCGCGTTCGTGCAGGTGCTCGCGTCGCGCCTCTCGGAGCTTCGTCCGGCGGGGGTACCCGCGCTCTTCGGGGTCGATTTCCACCAGGTGAGCTACCGCGCGGCGGTGTGTTACCGCGGCGCGGAGGGCGTGCGTCGCGGTGGGTACTTCGTGAAGAGCCAGACCGACCACCCCGTGATGCGCGCGATCGGAAACGCGCTCGTCGAGTTTCGTTTTCACGCGTTCGAACAGGCCGCCGTCGCGCTCACGAACCGAGGCGGCGCGATCGACTTCGTGTCGCGTCCCGCCGCGAACGACGAGCCCGAGGCGCGCGTTCGCCTCGACGTCTCGAAGGACCACGGGCTCCCGAGCACGAGCGTGTTCCAATCGATCGCGGAGGTGCGCGCCGCGCTCGTCGAGTGTTACGACGCGTTCGGCGTCGCCGACGACCACGTGTACGTGTTGACCACCGATCGCGGCGCGTGGGGCGCGCGGTTCGCGAAGCCGCTCTCCGTGCGTGTGCCCTACATGGAAGACGGGCCCCTCGGCGCGTGCGTGCTCGACTCGGTGCTCGTGTTGCCGGAGCCGTGCGCGTACACCTGGCGTCCCCTCCGTCGCGAGCGTGTGCGAGCGTGAGCCGCGCGGTCGTGATCACGGGCGGCACGAAGGGCATCGGGCTCGCGATGGCGGAGGGCTTCCTCGCCCGCGGCGCGAAGGTCGCGATCTGCGGTCGCGACGAACGGGGGGTGAGCTCCGTCGTCCACGATCTCCAGGAAAAATACGGAAATTCCGCGATCGTCGGCGCCATGTGCGACGTCACGAGCGAGGCCGATCTCGGGGCTCTCTTCGCGCTCGCCAAGGGCGCGTTCGGCAAGGTCGACGTCTGGATCAACAACGCAGGAACCAGCAGCGCGCAGGTCGACTTCGTCGCTCAAGATCGTGGGGTCGTTCGCAGCGTGGTCGACACGAACCTGCTTGGCACGATGCTCGGATCGCACGTCGCGCTCGAGGGCATGCGCGCGCAGGGATTCGGTGCACTCTACAACATGGAGGGCTTCGGCAGCGACGGCGCGCGGCAAGCGGGGATGAGCACCTACGGCGCGAGCAAAGTGGCGGTCCGTTACTTCACGCGGTCACTCGCGAAGGAGCTCCGCGCCACACCGTATCTCGTCTGCACGTTGAGCCCTGGCGTGGTCGTGACCGATCTCCTGCTCGCGGTTTATGCCGAGGGCGACCCGGAGAATCATCGGAAGGCGAAGCGTATTTTCCAGTTCATCGCCGATCGCGCCGACGTCGTGGGACCGTGGCTCGCCGACGCCGTGCTCGCGAACCAGAAGACCGACGTGCGCCTCGCGTGGATGACGGTGCCGAAGGCGATCTTGCGGTTCTTCACGCCGAGCTACCACCGGCGGCGGATCTTCCCCGACCGCGCCGAAGCCACGAACGAGCCGAAAAAACCGCGAGAGTGAACAATGTTCACCACCGACGGCGCGTGGTAGCGAGAGCGAATGATCCGCGGCCTCCTCCTCGTAGGCGCATTTTATGGCTTCGGAGCGCTTCTCGAGCGGGCAGCGCACCTCCCCGTTCCGGGCGCGGTCGTAGGGCTCGTCGCGTTCGTGATCGCGCTGCGCGTCGGCGTGGTGAAGCGCGCGTGGGTAGAAGAGGCGTGTGGATTCTTGACGGGGCGGATGGCGCTCTTTTTGGTGCCCGCGTCGGTCCTCGTCGTCGGAAGCGGCGGCGCGCTCGCGGGGGCGCTCGTGCCGATCGTGGTCGCGTCGGTGGGGAGCGCGCTCGCGGTGATGGTCGTCGTCGGCCTCGTCGCGCAGAAGCTCGCGCCTCCCACGAAAGACGAGGGCACGTGATCGACGTCGTCCGCAACGTGCTCCTTTTCGTCGCGACGGTCGCGACCTTCGAGGGGTTTCGCGCGCTGCAAACCCGCACCCGCAAGGTGTGGCAAAACCCGCTCCTGTTCTCGTTCGTCGTGCTCGCAGCGGCGCTCGTGGTGGGCAAGGTCGACATGCGCGACTACCGCGAGGCCACGTTCCCGCTCGCGATCCTCGTCGGTCCCTCCGTCGTCGCCCTCGGCCTCGCGCTCGACGCGCGGTTCGATACGCTGCGCGCACACGCGAAGGTCGTGGTCGTCGCGCTCGGTGCCGGCGCCGCGGTCGGGGCGGGGTCGGCGGTGGGCCTCGCGCGCATCTTCGGGGCCTCGCGCGCGATCTGCGTTTCGCTCGCCCCCAAGTCGGCCACGACCGCGATCGCGGCCCCCGTATCGGAGCGACTCGGCGGCGATCCCTCGCTCACGGCGGTCGTCGTGATCCTCATCGGTGTCTTCGGAGCGCTCGTCGGCCCCGCGCTGCTACGAGCGATAGGTGTAAGAAATCGTTATGCTTTTGGGCTCGCCCTCGGCGCCGCCGCGCACCTCGTCGGCACCAGCCGAGCGAAAGAAGAGGGCCCGGTGGAGGAGAGCGCCAGCGCCGCGGCGATGGTGGTGCACGGAGTGCTCACCGCAGGCTTCGCGTGGGTCGCGGTGAAGCTCTTTGCTCCCTCGTGATTTCGCCGACTTGACCTCGATGCGCCTCGGGCGTTGTACTCATCCTCATGGGAGAGCCCATCGTCTGGTCCTCGCTCGAGGGGGAACGCTCACGGACGCCGTGGCTCTGGGGCAAGCCGTTCGACGCGCTCGTGATCGGGAGCGCCTCGTCGCTCGTGTTCGCGGCCTTGGCCGTGCTCGCCACGTTCGCGACGCCGCGCTTCGGCCCCGCGATCGTCGTCGTGTTCATGCACCTCGGCATCGCGGTGAACTACCCCCACTACGCCGCGACCTACCAGCTCGTTTACCGCGAGCGCCATAAGTCGCCGCGGAGCTACAAGGTGCTCCTCGCGAGCATTCCGGTGGTGCTCCTCGTCGTCGTGGTCGCCGCCGCCTACGAGCGAGCGCTCCTCCCCATTTTGCTTCGTGTTTACCTCACGTGGTCGCCCTACCACTACGCGAAGCAGCACTTCGGCATCGCGTCGATGTACTCTGCACGTAAAGGGAAGCCGCTCGCGGCGGGAGAAAAGAGCCTCCTCCAGGCCGCGTTCGTCGCCCAAGCGCTCTTCATGATCGTCACGTTGAACGCGTCGTCGCTCGATCCGAGCGCGACACAAAACGGGACGGTGTTGCTCCACCCCATCTTGCCGTCCTGGACGTACCTCGTGGCGCTCGCGTTCGCGATCGCGGGGATCGTGGTCTCGCTCATCGCCTACGCGCGGCATCGAGCGCGCACCGGGGAGGCGTGGAGCTTCATGGTGACGCTCCTGCTCGTGGTGAATTTCGTGTGGTTCGTCGTGCCGAACGTGTGGATCCCGGGGCACACCCAAGGCCCGTGGGTGGGCCCGCGCCTCGGGGTGTGGATCCCAGTCGCGATCCCGTTTTTTCACTGCGCGCAGTACCTCGGGATGACGACCCATCGCGCGCGCACCACCGGCCCGGTGCGGCCCGTGATCTTGCTCATCGTCCTCATGCTCCTCGGCTACGGGCTCTTCGAGGTGACCGCGCAGGGGCTCGAGATCGCCGTGAAGATGACCGAGGATCACTCGCTGCTCCTCATGGCGAGCATCGTGAACGTGCACCACTTTTGGCTCGACGGGATCGTGTGGAAGGGCCCCCAGAAGAAGCCCGCCCCCGCCGAGGTGCCCGCCGTCGCTGCGTGATTATCCGCGCTGCGTCGGAGTGGGCGTTAACGTGGGCCGCGCGCGCGGGAGCTCGGGCAGCGAGAAGAACGCTCGTGACGCCTCGCGCGTGTGGAGCGCGGTGTCCTCCTCGGTTTCCCCGCGTGCGCGCGCGACGGCGCGGAGCACGTGACGAAGCAAGCTCGGTTCGTTTCGACCATCGCGCGGCGGCGGGCGGAGATTGCCCGCGCTTCCCGACTTGTAATCGCGTGGGAGCAAGAACGGCGCGTCGGTCTCGACGTGAAGGCGCCCACGCGGGACCCGACGCACCAGCTCCGGCAAGTGCGTCCCTCTCCGCGGATCGCACAGGTACCCGGTCATGCCGATATGGAGCCCGAGCTCGAGGTACGTCGTGAGCTCGTCTGCGGTGCCCGTGAAACAGTGCACCATCGCGGCGCGAAGCTTCGGCGCGCGCGGACGGAGCACGCGTACGAAATCGTCGTGCGCCATGCGCTCGTGCAAAAATACGGGCATTTTTGCCTCGATCGCGACGTCGAGCTGCGCCTCGAAGGCGCGGAGCTGCGCCTCACGCGGCGAGAACATTCGGTCGTAGTCGAGCCCGCACTCCCCGACGGCGGCCACCTCTTCGCACGCGAGGAGGCGCACCATCTCGCGCGCGGTCTCGGCGCCGAACGAGCTCGCGTCGTGAGGATGGATCCCCGCGGTCGAACGAAGCACGAGCGAAGGCAGGTCGTGACCTCGTGCGATCGCGAGGGCCGCGCGACTCGAAGCCATGCTCGTGCCGGTGATCACGATCGCGCCGACGTCGGACCCGGGGGCGTGCGCGCGCGCGAGCACGGCGGGCAAGTCGTCTTTGAATCGTTTGTGGGCGAGGTTGGCGCCCACATCGACGATCACTGGGAAATCACGGTCGATCATGGTCGTCATGGCGACCCCGGGAGGGCCGCGGCCTCGCTCGCGGGAGCTCGGGTGTACACGACCGCGACCGCCTCGGCGATCGTACGCGCGTAAACCATCGCGTCGAAGGTCGCGTCCTTGGGGCAGGTCGCAGTGCGCGAGGACACGTGGAGCTTGCCGCGAAGATACGCGAGCAGCACCGAGAGCTCCGTGATGCGGCGCGCGAGCCGCGCCTTCGCGCGTTGCTCTTCGCCCATCGGGCGCGTGAAAGGGCGTCGCAAGAGCCGCGCGAGGCGGCGCGACTCGACGACGAGCGGCACGAGATCGGCGCGAACGGCCGACCGTGAAAGAGAGGTGAAAGACATCATGATCTCCGAAAACGAACACGAAAAAGCGCGCGATCGCGCTCTGGCCTACGAGCGACGGGCCACCGCGCAGCCTCGCGAAGAGGCGGCACGAGGCGAGGACGAGGCGGAGGCGCACGTGACCGTGCCCGTGACCTGCGTCGTCGTGGTCGCGATGCACGTGCAGAGTGCACATGGATCGAACGTGCCGCGCTGGCGCATGCCACGCACGGTCGCCGGCCGCGCTCGCGCTCGACGCGATGGTTGCGGGGGCCCGATTCGAACGGACCTCTCCGGGAGGCTATCCCGGCGCAGGAACCCCTCCTGCCACCCCGCGATATGCGCTCGGTCTTCTCTCTCCACGCGACCCAAACAACGGCCGCACATGAGGCGAACAGCCTCTCGTGAGCTCGGACATGGGAATTTTGCTGCGTTTTCGATCGAAGAGCCGAGCACCTCAGTCGTGATGATCACGCGCTCTCGTGGCGCGCGACCCGATAGTGATGGCTTCCCGTGGCGACCTTGTCAAGGCGCCCACCTCGAGCTCGACAGCCGATTGCGAAGACGCGCAGCACGGCTCGCGGCGGCCCGCGACGACTCAGAACGCGAGCGACTCGACGGTGTCGACGGCGCCGAACGCGCGCACGGTCGCTCCCCCCGGGACGTAGACCACGTCGTCGATCGTCGCGGCGCCGGTGCCGTGGCGCGGGGTCTTCATCGGCGCGAGCGCGCGCCACGTTCCGCTCTTGGGCTCGAGGATCTCGACCTCGGAGAAGACGCCCGAGTCGTTCGTCGCGCCCTCGCCGCCCATCACGACGACCTGCCCCTTCACGACCGCGGCCGCCATGCCTCCGCGGCTCGTCGGGAGCTTGGGACCTTCGCTCCACGTCTTGCTCGCGGGGTCGAAAATGTCGACGCGCGGCACGTGACGGCCGATGTCTCGCGGGCGTCCGCCGATGACGTAGAGCTTTCCCTCCAGCGCCGCGGCGACGCCGTGATCACGACCGAGCGGGATCGCCGGGAGCGACTCCCAGGTGCGCGTCACGGTGTCGAACGCGGAGACGTCGGCGACCTCTTTCAACGCGCGAAATCCCCCGGCGACGTAGATCGTGGTGCCGATCGCGGCGACCGCCGCGGCGCCTCGCTCGGTGCCCGCCGGCATCGTGCCGAGCGAGGTCCACGTGTCGGTCGCGGGGTCGTACATGCTCATGATCCCGGTCGTGTCGAAGTTGTTTCCGCGGAGCGAGCCGAGCACGTAAATCTTGTCGCCGACGACCGCCGCGTTGATGTGATGGAGCGCCTCGGGCAGCGGCGCGCGCGCGGTCCACGAGTCCGTCTTCGGATCGTACGCGTCGACCTTCGCAACCGGCACGCCCGGCTCGAAGCCTCCGAGGACGAACACCTTCCCCACGGTGGCGACGACGGCGACCTCCTGCCGCGCGACGGTGAGGCTCTTCCGGGTCGTCCACCCGGGCGCCGGCGCGCCGTCGGGGAGGGTGGCCGGCGCGGTGCCGGTGGGGACCGGCGTCGCGTCGACGTCGGCCGTGGTCGTCCCCGCGTCCGAGCTCGCGGTGCTCGAGCCACACGCCGCGGCGAGCGCGAAGAAGAGCGACGACGCGGCGGCGCGTGCGGAAAGGAGAAGGGCGCGGTTCGAGCTCGGCATCGTGGCACCTCGGGCAAGCGCGGCGCGGCCACAGCGGCCACGCGCCCGATCCTAACACCCCGTTCATCCGACGGCCCGCGCCCCGCTCGCACGAAACGTGGACGAAGTGGCCTCGCCCCGTCGACACGACGAGGCGTTAAGGCCATGAATTGACTATCTTTTCAACGCGGAGTCGCGAGCCTCGCCCGCGATCGTGGCCGCGTCAGCCGGGCCGCAGCGGCGCCTCGTGCCCGCTCTCGCTCACGTACTCGGTGTATCCGCCGCCGTAGAAGCGAGTGTCGCCCTTGTTGATCTCGAGCACCCGGTTCGAGAGCTCGCCCAAGAAGTGACGATCGTGGGACACGAAGAGCATCGTGCCCTCGAAGTCCTTGAGGGTCTCGATCATCATCTCTTTGGTGTCCATGTCGAGATGGTTCGTCGGCTCGTCGAGGACGAGGAAGTTCGGCGGATCGAAGAGCATCTTCGCGAGCACGACGCGCGCCTTTTCGCCGCCGGAGAGCACTCGAATGGGCTTCTCCACGTCTTCGCCGGAGAAGCCGAACGCGCCAGCGAGGGTGCGGAGCGAGCCGACGGAGGCCTTCGGAAAGTCCTTCACGAGGCTGTCCCAGATCGTGTCGTCGGCGGACAGGACGTCCATCGCGTGCTGGGAAAAATAGCCAATTTTGGTGCTCGGGCCCACGCTGACCTTGCCGCCATCGGCTTCGGTTTGGCCGACGACGAGCTTGAGCAAGGTCGACTTCCCGGCGCCGTTGATGCCCATCACGCACCAGCGCTCGCGGCGACGAATGAGCATGCCGAAGCCGTCGTAGATCGTGCGCGAGCCGTACGCCTTCTTG
Source organism: Myxococcales bacterium (assembly GCA_013297655.1). Taxonomy (GTDB): domain Bacteria; phylum Myxococcota_A; class Polyangia; order Polyangiales; family Polyangiaceae; genus JAAFHV01. The sequence continues at coordinate 16,807 of JAAFHV010000140.1, forward strand.
ATGCCTTCGAGGTTCACGACGTCCTCGCCGGAGCGCTGCGGCTTGGGGAAGTCGAACGACACCTTGCGACGGCGCTTCGGGGGCTCCACCTTCTCGATTTTTTCGAGCTTCTTCACCCGCGATTGCACCTGCGCGGCGTGGCTCGCGCGGGCCTTGAAGCGGGCGATGAACGCCTCTTCTTTCGCGAGCATCGCCTGCTGACGCTCGTACTGCGCCTCGGCGTTCTTCTCCGAGATCGCGCGCATCTTCTCGTAAAAGTCGTAGTTGCCGGTGTACGTGGTGAGCTCGCCGCCGTCGATCTCGAGGATTTTCCCGACGATCCGGTTCATGAACTCACGATCGTGGGACGTCATCACGAGCGCGCCCTCGAAGTTCTTCAAGTACGCCTCGAGCCAGAGGATCGACTCGAGATCGAGATGGTTCGTCGGCTCGTCGAGGAGGAGCACGTCCGGGCGCATGAGGAGCACCCGCGCGAGCGCGACGCGCATTTTCCAGCCGCCGGAGAGCTTCTCCACCGCGCCGTCCATCACCTCTTGTGCGAAGCCGAGGCCGTTGAGCACCTCGCGCGCTTTGCCCTCGAGCGCGTAGCCGCCGAGCTCCTCGAAGCGGGCTTGGGCCTCTCCGTAGCGCGTGACAAGCTCGTCCATTTGGTCGGCCTGGTCCGGGTCGGCGAACGCGGCCTCGAGGACACGGAGCTCCTTCGCGACGTCGGCGACGGCCCCGGCCCCCTCCATCGCCATCGCGACGACGGTGGCCCCCGCCATGTCGCCCACGTCTTGGCTAAAATACCCGATCGTGGTCCCGCGATCGACGGTGACGGACCCGGTATCGGGCGTCTCGTCTTTCAGAATCATGCGGAAGATCGTGGTCTTACCCGAGCCATTGGGTCCGACGAGGCCCACCTTCTCGCCGCGGTTCACGGCGGCAGAGGCTTCGGTGAAGAGGATTTGTTGGCCGTGCTGGCGACCGATGGAGTCCAGGCGAATCATGACGCGGCCCGAGATACACGAGCCGTGGGCCGGTGGCGAGCCGAAGGTGCGCGCTCAAGCTCTCCGGGTCACCGGGAGCTCCACGAGGAACCGCGCCCCCTTTGGTGCGTCGGCGTCGAGGGTGAGCTTTCCACCGTGCGAGACGGCGATTTCACGGGCGATCCCGAGGCCGAGCCCGGAGCCGCCGGACGACCGGGATTTGGACGCCGCGCTCCGATAGAACGGCTCGAAAATGCGATCCTGGTCCTCCTTCGGAACGCCCTCGCCGGCGTCCTCGATCGCGACGAGGATGTGGTCGCCGACGGGCTTGCCGCTCACCTTGACGCTCGCGCCGGGCGGAGAATGAGCGATCGCGTTCTCGATCAGGTTCCGGAAGAGGCGCGAGAGATCGTTCGGCCGGCACGAGAGCGGCACGTCGATCCCGGAGACCTCCACCGTCACGTTGCGCTCTTCCGCTTGCGGCTTCGCGAGCTCGATCGCGTTCTCGACCACCGACGCGAGCACCGCGTCCTCGCGGACCGAATCTTGGGCGACCTTCGCCAACGACAGCAGATCGTCGGTCAGGTTCTTGAGCGCGCGGGTGGAGTCGAGCGCCTCGTGGATCGCGCGGCGGAGCTCGGCCGCGTCGCGCTCCTTGCGGACCGCGAGCTGGAGCTCCCCGTACACCTTCGTGATCGGCGACCTCAGCTCGTGCGCGGCGTGGGCCAAGAAGCGTCGCTGCGAGGTCATCAGCGCCGCGATCGTGTCGATCATTTTGTCGACGTCGCGCGCGAGCTTGAGCACGTCGCGATCGCCGGAGCCGGCCGCGACACGGGCCGTGAGATCGCCGGAGGTGACCCTGTTGGCGACCTCCGCGATGCGATCGTGCTCTCGCGTGAGGCGCCCCGCGACCACGCTCGCGACCAGCGCTGCCCACCCGAGGGCGACCACGAACGCGAACGCCATCGACTCACGAAGGAAGCGCTCGTCGGCGTCCAGATCTTCTCGTAACGCCGCGAGAAGAACGGTCTTTTTAGGGTGGCCCGGCACGCCGACGAACACGCCGCGGTAGTTGTGTCCGTCGTGCACGAAGTCGAAGCACGCGCCGCTGGGGTGCTCGAGCTTCCGCCGGTTCGGGACGTGGATGTCGAACGGCGACGTGACGGAGAGCGGGCTGTCGTCGTCGCCGTAGATGACGCCGTGCTTGGTGAGGGGCCCGATGTCGTTGGTGGGCGGGCCGGGGCCCTCGTTGAACGAGAAGCCGAACTCGGGGGCCTCGCGCGCCTCGGTCTTGGCGACGGTGACGAGCTCGCCGTCGAGCTGAACCTCTTGCAGGCGCGTGAACTCCTTCGAGATCGCGAAGAACGCGCCGCCGAGGGCGACCGCGGTGACGAGGATCGTCGTGAGGACGATGCGCCTGCGGAACTGCACGACGGAGTCAGGTCTTTTCGGCGCGCAGGCGGTACCCCGTACCGCGCACGGTCTCGATCATCCAGGAGCGCTCACCGAGCTTGTCGCGCACGCGGCTCACGTGGACGTCGAGCACCCCGGAGCCCGGGTCGAACTTGAGCTGCCACACGTCCAAGAGCAGCTTTGCTCGCTCGACCGGCCTCTCCGGGTCGAGAGCGAGGCGGACGAGGAGCGCGAACTCCTTCGCCGTCAAATCGAGGGGCGTGCCGCCGAGGGTGGCGCGGCGCGAGAGGCGATCGAGCTGGAGCTCGCCCACCCCGAGGGCGACCCCGATTTTTCCGCGCCGAACGAGGGCATCGAGGCGCGCGAAGAGCTCGTCCACCTCGAAGGGCTTCACGAGGTAGTCGTCGGCCCCCGCCTTCAGGCCCGTGACCTTGTCGGCCGTCTCGCCTCGCGCGGTGAGCATGAGGATCGGGCAGTGGACCTCGGCCGAACGAAGGCGCTCGGCGACCGCAGGGCCCTCCGCGTCCGGGAGCATCCAGTCGAGCACGATCGCGTCGAAGGCCTCCTTCGGTGCGCGCTCGAGGGCAGCCTGGCCCGTCGCGGCGACGACGGTGGTGTGCCCTTCGTCTCCTAGGACGCGGGTGAGAAAATCGGCGAGCTTGGGGTCGTCTTCCACGACGAGGACGTGCACGACAACGGAGCATATCTGGTTCTTCTCTCGTGAGAAGTGACGTTTCCGCCAAGGTGCCGAGCGGTGCGCCTCTCGGCGTCGACGTGCGGTGCAGTGCGACAAAAGCACGGGCAAAGGCTCGAAATGGAGACTCGGGCAGGTAGGCTCAGACCCGTGAACGTCGCCCCTGCCTCCGCCGCCCGCGCATTGCCTTCTGCGGAGGGCCTCCTCGAGTCTCGGCCCATCGAGCAGCTCTTGGCGTATGCCGAGGACCGCGGGCTCGCCGGCACCCTCGTCCTCTCGGGTGAAGGGGAGGAGATCGCCGCGATTGCCTTCCGCGAGGGCAAGGTCGTGCGGGTGCGAACGCGCGCCGCGATGCCGCTCGGCACCGTGCTCTACGAGCTCGGCTTCCTCGACGCCGAAGGTGTGAACACCGCGCTCGCCGCCCTCGCGAAGGCCTCGTCGCGAACGCCGAAGGTGCTCTTCGGAGACATCCTCCGCGAGCGCGCCATGGTCTCGCCGGACCTCGTCGCGATCGGCGTCGGCGAGCAGCTCACGCGCAAGCTCGCGTCGCTCTTCCACCTGCCGAGCAGCACGCGCTTCGGGTTCTACGATCGGGTCGATCTCCTCCCCGAGTACGGACGCGACGACGTGCCCGTCTCGGTCGGCCGCGCCGTGCTTCGTGGTCTTCGCGAGGTGTTTTTGCCTGCGCGCGCCCGCGAGGCGCTCGACCGGGTCGGCGATCGCCCCATCGTGCTCGCCGGATACGTGCAGGGTGCATCCGGGTTCGGGCTCTTCGAGGCGCTCGCCGATCTCGAGCTCTCCGACGCCGAGACGCGGGTCGCGCAGCTCCTCACCGAGCCGAAGCCGCTCAGCGTGTTCGAGCTCGCGCGCGTCTCGGCGGTCGACGCCCGCATCGTGTACGCGCTCTTGCTCCTCCGCCGCGCGCGGGTGGCGACCGTCACGCCCGAGAGCGAAGCGCTCCGAAGGGCGTCGATGCAGTTCCGCGCGCCGAGCCCGCTCCGTCCGCCGTCCGTCGAAATCCCCATCTCGGGGGTTCAGAAGCGCGCCGAGCCGTACGACCCGCGCCGCGAGCCCCCGATGAGCGAGCCTCGGATCATGAACGCCCACAAGGCGCCGTCGTCGACGCCCGAGCCAGGCCCCAAGTCCGCGTCCACGTCCACTTCCGCGCCGCCACCCAGCAGCGGAGAAGCGGCGAAAGACCCCGTGCTCGCGCGTCTGAAGGCGCGTGGTCTCGTTCGTCGCGCCGAGCTCACCGCTGCGCTCCCGCTTCTTCGCGAGCTACGCGAGCAACACCCGAAGAACGACGACGCCGAGCTCGAGACGCTCTACGGCTACTGCCTCGGCCTCACGCAGTCCGACTTTCCCCAACGCGAAGAGGCCCGAAGCGCGCTCATGCGCGGCGTGAACCTCGCGCCGCGCTCGGGGGAGGCCCTCTACCGTCTGTCGCTCTTCGAGCGCCACGAGGGTCGCCTCGCCGACGCGCTCCGCCACATGAAAGAGGCCGCGCTCGTCGATCCGAACCACATCGACGCCGTGCGGGAGCTGCGGCTCTTCAACATGCGCGTGCAAAGCGGGATGCAGGCCGCGCGCGCGATGTCACCCCCGGGCGGAATTCCCGCCGTGAAAGACCCTCGAAAAGAGTGAGGCTGCTCCGCACGGCCCTCGTGGGGCGCGCGCGGAGCGAGCGATGCGTTTCCGAGCGAGCCGTCGTCACGGCGCGGTCGCCTCGTCGAAGAGGGCGAGCACGTGGTCACGCACGTCCTTCGGCCACGAGGTGGTGAGCGCGCGGAGCTTCGCCCCGTCCTTCGCGAAGAGCGCCCGTGACGCCTCCTCGAAGTCGTCGAGGTTGCCTCCGAGGGTCCACATGAGCTTGCTCGCGGCTTCGATCCCGCGTTTCGCGCGATCCTTCGCGAGGCGGACCTTGTCCGTCGACGCGTCCTCCACGAGCCTCCGAAGCACCGCCGAGGCCGAGCCTTGCGCCTCGATCCACTCCCAGTGCCGCGGCAGGAGCGAGATCTCGCGCGAGACCACGCCGAGCTTCGGGCGCCCGGGGCCTGGGCGTTTCTTGGTGCCGTAGACCGGGTGCGTCGCGAGCGCGGCGACCACGTCGGCCGCCGAGCCTCGCATGTCGAAGTCGCACTGCGAGCCGGTGGTGTCCTCGAACACGAGGACCTGCGCGTCGGCGTGCTCGTCGGCGTAGGCCTTGACCTTCACGAGCGTCTCCTCGAGAGGTCCGCGCGCGACCCGCGTCGTACCGGCGAACGCGGTGAACGTGCTCTGCGTTTCCATGTCGTCTCCTTTGGCGAGGGGAAAAAGGCGCGTCGCGCCGCCCTCACAGGAGCCATAATATTACCCGGGTATTAAAATGTAAATATATGCCGGGTAAAATTATTGAGGCTTTGAAACAAGCGCCGCGAGCAGGTCGAGCGCCTCTTCGCCTTCGCCGACGAGGTCGCGCTTTCCGCCGCTCTCGACCCACTCTTCGATGACCACACGGAGCGCGCCGACGATGGCACCGGCTGCGATTCGGGCGCGTCGCGCGGCATCTTTTCCGCGCGAGCCACGGGCGAGGGCGCGCGCGAGGAGCAGGAACGCCTTTCGGTCCCACTCGAGATCGCGCGCGAGCAGCTCCGCGCTCTTCGCGACGATCGCGTGCTCGGCCAGCACGAGCTCTTTCTCGGCGAGGTGCAGGCTCGAGACCGAGATGAGCGCGCGCCGCACGGTGGCGAACGGTGCCTCCGCGGGCGCAGGCTCGAGGGCGATCTCGAGCGCGGCGAGCTGGGCCTCGCGGCGCCCGAAGAGCACGTCTTCCTTGGTCGGGAAGTAGCGGAAGAACGTGCGCCGCGAGACGTTCGCCGCGAGCGCGATCTCGTCGACCGTGACGGCGGGGAAGCCGCGCGCGGTGAAGAGGCGCTTCGCGGCGGCCGTGATCGCCTCCTTCGCTTCGCGCTTTTTTCGCCCTCGAAGGCCCTCGTCCGTGGTCTCGGTTTCCGTCATTCCGGGGACGGAGTGAACAATCGACCCACGAAGGCGAGCAAGAGCTTTTCGCGTTCTTTCGGGCCGAGGAGGTCGAGGAGCTGGCTCGTGTCCGCCATGTTGCCGGGGCGGGTGTCGGCTTGACCGATGACCGCGGCCGCGGCGAGCCCGTCCGGATCGTTCGCTAGGGTCTCTTTCAGCATGTTCGCGAGGGCGACCACCTCGGGCCCGGGGAGCGCACCTTTGTCCTCCGCGCGGAGCTTCGCCGTCTCCTCTGCGAGCACGACCAGGAACGCGTCGATGACCTTCGTGTTGCCGGGGTTCACCGTCATGTGGATGTTGGCCTTCGAGGGCCCGTAGCCGAGCTGCGCCTGCACCGCGAAGCCGCGCGCCTTCAGGCGATCGGCGAGCACGAACACGCTCACCTCGTCCGACGTGAACGCGATGAGGCTCATCTCCGGCTCGCCCATCATCACGAGGCCCGGGATCTCGCCCACGCCGCGGACGAGCTTCTTCCGCGCGGCGAGCAGATCCGAGGCGACCTTCGTGTAGCCCTCTTCGCCCAAGAAGTGCATCACCGCCCACGCCGCCGCGAGCGGGCCCCCCGACTTGGAGCTCTGGATCGTGGGGTTGAACATGGTGTAGCCGGTCCAGTCGGCGCACACGAACACCTGGTGCCGACGCAGGCTCTCGTCGCGATAGAGCACCACCGAAGCGCCCTTCGGGCAGAGCCCGTACTTGTGGAGGTCCATCGACATGCTCGTGACGCCGGGGACGCGGAAATCGAAGTCCGGGATCGGCTCACCGAGGCGACGGAAGTAGGGAAGAAGGAAGCCTCCCATGCACCCGTCGACGTGACAGAGCAGCCCGCGCTCTTTCGCGAGGCCGGCGATCTCGGTCACCGGATCGACGACCCCGTGCGCGTACGAGCACGCCGACGCGACGACCATGATCGTCGAGGCGTCGATCTTCTCGCGCATGTCCGCCACGTCGGCGCGGTACGTCTCCGGCGAGACGCGCGTCGCCACGAGGCGCACCCCGAGGTAGCTCGCGGCCTTGTGGAACGCGGCGTGCGCCGTCTCCGGGACGAGCATGGAGGGCGAGGTGATCTCGGGGCGTGTCTTTCGCGCGTGGTCGCGCGCCGTCTTCACCGCGAGCAAGATCGACTCCGTGCCGCCGCTCGTGAAGCTGCCCACCACCGCGTCGTCCCCGCCGAGGTGACGGCGCGCGATGTCGACGATGTCGTTCTCGAACTTTCGGAGGCTCGGGAACGTGGTCGGATCGAGGCCGTTCTCGGTGAGGAACTCGGTGAAGGCGAGCTTGCCGATCGCGTCGATCTCCTCGCCGGCCTCGAACGTGTAGGCGAAGAGCTTGCCCTCGCGGAACGGGAAATCGTCCTTCCGCGCCTCCTGGAGCGCTCGGGTGATCTCGGCTTTCGACAGACCTCGCGACGGCATGCGCATGGGAATCTCCTCGGAACGCTCGTCTTCGAGCGGCGAGGCTGGGTCTAGCATTGTGGCACTGAGTGTCAAATGGCTCCGGGTGACAAAATGCGCAGCGCGCGCGTTCGCGACGGCGCACGAGCGAGCGGCGATGCTCGCGCGATGGAGAGGGCACGACCAGAGCGCGCGGAGCCGGGTGGGCTCGTCAGCGCGGGATCAGCACTCGATGACGTTCACGGCGAGGCCGCCGCGGGCGGTCTCTTTGTACTTGGTCATCATGTCGGCGCCGGTCTGGCGCATCGTCGCGATCACTTTATCGAGGGAGATCTTGTGCTTCCCGTCGCCGGAGAGGGCGAGTCTCGCGGCGTTGATCGCCTTCACCGAGGCCATCGCGTTTCGCTCGATGCACGGGACCTGCACGAGGCCTCCGACCGGATCGCAGGTGAGCCCGAGGTTGTGCTCCCTCCCGATCTCGGCCGCGTTCTCCACCTGCTCGGTGGTG
>JAAFHV010000141.1 GCA_013297655.1 Myxococcales bacterium
CGACCTCCGAAGTGCCTCCTGCCGACCAGGCTGCAAAGCCCGCGGCGCCGCAATCCACCGCCGGGACGATGTCCGGGCACGGGATAAGCGGTGGTCCGCTCGTGGGCGTCACCCAGATTGGAAAGAGCGCTGCGCTCCTCACCGGAGGGCGGGTGGGTGTCACGCTCGACCGGCTGGTCTTCCTCGGCGTCATGACGGAGGGCACTCCGCTCATCGACGGATTCCAATCGATCATGCCGGACGGACGTGGCATCGGGCATTGGCAAGTAGGCACCGTCGCCGACGTATCCCCATTCGACCGCGCCCTCGTGCATCCACGCTTCGGCGTCGCGCTCGCGGGCGCGTGGATCGGCACGGAGAGCCCTCGCGGCAAAGACAGCACCTTCGCCGTCGTCGTGGAGCCGACCGCTACCCTGGAGCTCGCCGTCCACCGGCTCGTGCGGGTCGGGGCCACCGCCGGATACCGCTTCTCCATGCCGACGACGAGCGCGGTCTCCTTCGCCGAGGCGAGCGGTCTCGTCACCGGATTGACGGTCCAGATTGGCCTCTTCGACTGACAGAGACCGTGCGCCGAGCGCCGGCCGCGGACCATCGCTCGACGCGAGGTCACGACACGTTCTCCACCGATCGTACTCGTGAGCGAGGCCAAGGCGCTCGCCTCGCCTCATCTCGCGGCGTGAGAGCGGGCCGCCTTGACGATCGGAAGACGCGATGAAAGCATGAAATCATGCGCTCATTTCCCGCTCTTCGGCCCGCGGTCATCGCACTCGTTACGCTCGCGTTCGCGTCCCCGGCCTTCGCCGATACCCCCGCGGCGCAAGGTACCGCGGCCGAGCCCGCGAAGAGCGCTGTGCCCCAAGCGAGAACCACCGGCGTCACGTTCGGTATCGAAGGTGGGAGCTTGGTCCTCGCCGACTCGTCGACGACGAAGGTGTTCCGCCTCCATCCCCTCGCCGCCGCCGTGTACGGCCTCGCCGACGGGCAGCGAAGCTTGGAGGCGATTCGCTCGGGCGCCGAAGCCTCTTCCGGGCTCCCGCTCGACGAAGCGGGCCTCTTCGCCGTGCTCGATGCCCTCGCAGACGCCAACCTCCTCGTGGCGCGGGTCACACCTCCGGGGAGCGCGGATCCCGGCTCGTACGTCGCCGCCGACGGGACGCTCGGCAGCGCGCTCTTGGAGCCGAGCACGACGAAGGGGGCGCCGGAGCCGACGCTGGCCTCCGCGCGGATGAAAGAGGAGTCGCGCAAGGTCGCGGAGAGGCCCGAGCGAGCACGCGAATCTTCGGCGAAGCGCGACGATACCCAAGTTCAACGTGCGCGCGAACAAACCGCGAAGGCGCGCGAATCGGAGTCGCGGGTACGCCGAGACGCTCTCGGGGCGAGCTCGGAGGCCTCGAAGAAGCAGATCAATCGCCCGGCGGCCCCGATGCAGGACGCCGCCGTCGCCGCGGCCAAGCTCCGGTCCGAGCAGCTCGCCAAGTCGGAGTCCAAGGTGCGGCGCTCGGAGCAAGACATGAAGTACCAGCGGCCGGAGGCGGCCGCCGCGCGGGAGGAGTCGAAGCGCAAGGCCGGCCTGACGCATTCGGAAGCCGCCGCGAAAGGTCGGTGAGCGTGGCCGCCGGCCCGACATGACGAACGAGAGCCTGCTCGCGCGCGAACCGCACCTCGCTCGGGTCGAAGACTTCGTCTCGCCCGCCGAGGCCTCGTTTCTCCTGGAAGTACTGGAAAAACAGCCCCTCGCGCACAACGAGACCGGACACGTCTGCGAGGTGGAAGCGCTCCCCGGGCTGGCTCCGCTCGAGGCGCGGGTCGCGGCGGTCGTTGGCCTCACGAGCCACGTTCGCTCCGTTCGCTATCGGCGCTACGAGGCCGGCGAAGGCCACCCGCTTCATGCCGACGAGTACATCATCGAGGACGCGCAGCTCGTGGCGACCGCGATGCTCGTGCTCGCGGCGCCAGAAGCGGGCGGCGCGACCGAATTTCCCTTCGCGCACCCGTTTCCGGTCTATGCCGCGCCGACGCTGGGCGCGCTCGTCCATTGGCGAACTGCGGGGACGGACGGTTCGACTTTGTCACGCGCAGTGCATCGCGGAGTGCCTGTTACGCGCGGGACGAAGGCGGTTCTCCTCTTCTTTTTTTACGTACCAATCGATAGTTATCGAGCGGCCGAGGCCACGCGGATCGCGGAGAGCGGGCGGCGCGGTCACGTGTTCGTCGCGCCCCGCGCGGGCACACAGCTCACGTGCATCGTCGACGCTGGCCTCCCGAGCGAGACGACGGATCTCCTCCGGGAGGCATGCGACGCGCGCGGCGTTCTCTTCCGAGAGATCGACGCATGTTCCTTCGACTATCTCCCCTCCAGCCGCCTCCCGAGCGGCGCGATGCTGTTTCGGCCCTCGACGTCGACCGCGGCTGCCTACGTGGAGGAGTACCTCGCGGCGCGCGACGTCGCGACATTTCACGGAGAGCTCGAGGGCACTCTGTTTCCTTGCGCGGCGCCCTTGCGCGCTCGCGAACGCGCCGGCATCGACGGCCCGCGCACGCTCCCCGTCGCCACGACGGACACGCGGCTCGTCGCTTCGTTCGTCGAGCGCGTAGGCGGATTTCCGGTCGTACTCAAAGTGGCCGGCGGCGAGGGTGGCCTCGGCGTCATGCGCGTCGACAGCATGCCTGCGCTTCGTTCTCTCGTCGACCATTTGATTCGCGGACAAGGCACGATCCCGATGATGTCGGCGTACGTGGACGACGCGATTCACTACCGGGTCGTGGTGGTCGGCGACCGCGCGATATGCGCTTACGATAATCCGGCGCGGGAGGACGATTTCCGCTCCTCACCCTCGGAGCTTCCAGGATCGTACACGGCAGACGTCCCAGAGGCGCTCGCCAAAGTGGCAATCGCTGCGGTCCACGCCGAGCGTCTCGCCTTCGGAGGCGTCGACGTCCTCGTTCACGCGACGGGCCGCCCGTACGTTCTCGAGGTGAACTACCCCTGCTACTTCCCCCAGGCTACGCTCGCGGCCGGGATCGACGTCGCCGGCCCGATGGTCGACTGGCTCGTCGCGCGCGCCGAGGCGCTCGTCACGAACGCTTGAGCGCAGGTTCCTGCCGCGGCCTCCGCTTCGACGCGGAATGGCGTCGGCGGACCACCGGCTGTCGTGCGCGGACAGTGCGGAGCGAAATGCGAGATTGCAAAATGGGAAGTCCGGCGCACCGCCAAGGAGCGTTGGACAGGAGACCATGAACCATGCGCTACGCTCGCTTCCTCGTTGCTCTCGTTACCGTGCTCGTTACCGGGTGCTCGGCGTCGGAAGGCCCCGTCGACTCCGCCAGCGGCCGCCTCGCCGACAACGGGAGCGCACCGCCGGTCGACAATTCCGCCGCGGAATCCCAGCTCTTCGGTGAATGGATCGCCGACGAAGGTGGCCTCGCGACACCGGGCCAGCGCGTGCGGTTGTCGTTCGCGACGACGGGCCGCATCACGTCGAGTTTCCCGCTTTATGCCCCGCACGCGAGGTCTGGTGCCTTTACCGTCACCGGAGATCGCCTCGTGGTGAGCCCGAGCACGGTGCTCACGGGCACCGTCACCGAAGGTGGACATCCCTTCACGGTGACAGCCGACGGAAAGCTCCTTGTGCACGAGACGATGTTCGGGACCCTCCAATTTCGGCGTCCCTCCGCTGCGGACCTCCCGAAGGCAGACGAGGTGTGGCGCGCTTCGGTCGTCGGCACGTGGAGCTTGGTCCGCGGCTGCGCCCCCGAAGGCAATGCGTCCCGCGTCAGCGAGATCGAGCTCGGCGCGAGCGGCGACATTCGCGTGCGACGTGGTCCCGCCGACGCGCGCGGCACGTACACGGTCGCGGATGGTCACCTCGTCACTGTCCCGGCCGACCTGCTCGCGGGTGGTCAAGGTGTGGGCGCGGAGGGTGTGCTCGAATCGCTCGAAGAGGGCAGCCTCTCCGTCACGTGGATCGAGTCGATGTGCTTCGCCTCCACGTTCCAGCGCCGCTGAGGATCCGCTCGCGCACGCGCACACACGGGCACGCGGTCGCTCACTTCGGTGACGAGGCTCGCGTGCCTTTTCCGTTGACCTACCGTAAATGGCGACGCGCCCGCACACGTAGCGTGCGCGGGCGTCGGATAAACCATCGGGCTATCGAGCCAATCTCACTGCGGCGGGAGCGTCCAGGTCGACTTGCAGAGCGCGCCCTTCAGGACTTGCTCGTAGCGGCCGTAGAAGTCTTGTTTTTCCTCGTCGAGGCACGCGTCGTTCTTGCAGAGGCTCTTGCAGCCCGAAGCGACGGTGCACTTCGGATCGGCAGACTGGTTCATCGCGAAGAAGAAGTTCGCCCCCTTGGGGATAACGCACGACCCGGGCGTCGACTTGGCATAATCGTAGTTCTGCGTACCGTCCGGGTTCTGCGCAAAAGCCTCGTAGTTGACCGTCTTGCCCGCGAACTGAGCGACCCACGAGCGGGTGCCGGAGAGGCCGCCCCAGTGCTGGTGAAACGCGGTGCCCGGGAGGGTCGATCGGTCCACGCCGTACGGGGCCCCGACCGTGTATTTCTCCATGAACGCGAGGTAGCGAGGTGCCTCGGCGGCGAGCGAGCCAATCCCGGGGGCGACTTGGTTCGACGCGTACGTGAAGTCCACCTTTTGGTTCTTCCAGCTCCAGTCGAAGCGCGATTTGTCGTCCATGAATCGCGAGAAGTCGCAGCGGCCACCAGACAGCAGACAGAAGGGTCGCTTCTCGTCCACGACGACGGGATAGTAAGTACTCGAGGACCACGCCCGGTAGCGCGGCTCGGCCACGTCACGCGCGCCGAGCACGGCGTGCGACAGCTCGATCCCGGAGGTGAACCCGAAGTCTTGCTGCATGTGCTTCGCGAGGAGGGAGAAGACATGGGTGCCCGGGTAACCGCTGGCGGCGGAGAGGGTCTTCCCCGTGACACGCTCGAGCACGTAGTTGAGCATCGTGAAGCCGGCGTTCGAATACTCGGTGGTCGTGCCGGGCTCGGCTCGGAAGCATCGGTTTCCTTGCGCGCGGGCGACCTCCTCCAGATTGGCGCGGGTCACGAAGTAGGCATTTTGCCCCTCCGCCGTCTTGAGCGCGGTCTTCGCTGCGGCCGGCGCACCGGACTGCTGCTCTTGAAACGCCGCCGCCGTCGCGCTCGTGATCCCGCGGATCGCGGAGAGCTCGTCGTAGGCCGTCTCGCTCGATTCGAATCCGGCCGTGTGGGTGAGGAGGTGTCCGAGGGTGACCTTCGACCAGCCGTTGACGACGGCGCAAGGCTGGCTCGTGAAGCCGTCGATGTTTCCGCCGGCGAGCATCTTGGCGCGGACCTCGGGCGAGACGAGCTCGATCTCGGAGTTGAGGAGCTTGAGGTTCTGCAGGTCCGCGTCGCTCACCGGCACGCCACGTTTCGCGGAGAGCGCGGCCTTGAGCTCCTTGCGCAGGATGGCGGCGAGCACCGCTTTGCTGTTGCTGCCGATACGGAACGGGGTGTTCGGCTCGACCTTCGCTCCGCCGATGAACGGATCGTTGGCAGTGGCGCACGACGGGCTCGGGGGGCCGCTCTTGTAGCCGTAGCCGCGGTTGTGGACCACGTTGCCGCCGATCGAGACGCCGACCACCGCGCCGCCGATGCAGCGCTCGCTCATGAAGCGCCGGATCGCGTCGTCGACGGCCTTGAACGCGGGGTTCGCATATCCCGTCACGGGGATGTCGTGGCCGGGCGGTAGCGCGAACCCAAAGGCCGACTCGCTCTCTGCGACCTCGGCCGGTGCATCACTTTCCGTGTCGATACCCTCCGTAGCGCAGCCAACGGCGAACATGGACGAGACGACGAGGGCGGAGATGGCAAACTTTCGCATGACGGTAGTACCTTTCGCGGTGGGTCGAGCCTCGGCACCGAGCGCCGGGCGGCGAAGTCGTTGTCGCTCGTGAGCGCCGACTCGATGACCTCTATCGCAAGCCGCGGGCCAGCTTTCGCCGCGCGAATTGCGGGCAAAAATAGGCGGAATTCGATCGTGAGAGATCGCGATGCGCGAGATCTCGCGAGCGCGGATCGCGAGAGATCGCCGATGTCACGCGATCGGGTGACATCGCGGACCAAGCGCGAGCGAGACGCTGAGCCAGCCTGGTTTACACCGCGCGTGCGTACCTGCCGGGCGCCTCGCCCACGGAACGGCTGAACGCCGTGCTGAAGGTGCTCGCCGAGCCATAACCCGGGCGGTGACCCAAGAAGGCCACCCCTCTCTCGCGGTGAGGTTGCAGCCCGGACGCGCCGAGCCCGCTCGTTTTTCGCGTGCCGGAGGTCGCGAGCGCGTGGGTCGCCGGCGTTCGTAGGGCGGCCCCGCGAGCGCGCGCGCCCCGGGCACGCCCATGGGCGCGTCGCCAGCGAACCTGCATTTTCCCGCGAAATGTGGGCGTCGCGACCGGTACGGCCCCTGCACTCAGGTCGACCATGCGCCTTCCCACCTTCGTCCTCGGGCTCACCGTCGCTCTCGCAACCCTGTCCACGTATGGGCCTCACGAAGCCGCTGCGCAGCGCGAGGCACCTTCGTCGTTCCGTTATCTGCAGGCGCGCATCATACGCATCGAGGGAAAGGGAGACGCGATCCGGCTCGTGCTGGATGCGGGCCGCGCGGCGGGCGTGTTCGAGGGCTCGACCGGACTCGTCTATGTGGGCCAGGGCGCCGCGTTCCTCGAAGACGGCGACGAGAAAATTCGCTTCGAGGTCAAGAAGGTGGGCGAGCGAGAGTCGGAGGCGATCGTCTTCCAGGGTGACGCCGACGCGGACGACTTCAAGTCCAATCCTCGCGTCGTGCTCCGCGCGCAACCGGTCGCGCCGAGGTGCAGCGCGAGCACCACGGTCGACGGGGAACGAATCGACGGCTGCGTGCTCGATCGGATCAAGAAGTGGGACGCCGTCATCGATCGTGTCGCGGCCGAGAAGGGTGTCGACAAGAACCTCGTTCGAGGGGTCATCGCGGCGGAGTCGGGCGGCGACGAAAAAGAGGTGTCGCCTTCCGGATACAAGGGACTCATGCAGTCGTCGCGAAACGCCTCCGATTTGGACGGCAAGACGAGCATCGAATCGGGCAGCCAGAACCTCAAAGACAAGGAGAAGGCGCTCCGAATCCGATTGACCGGCGAGGCTATCGACCTCGACAGCCTCACCCCCGACTCCAAGCTCGACGCGATCTTGGCCGCTTACAACGCGGGCCAGGTCTCCGTGCACTATGCCGTGAAATACGCCGCCGCCGCGGGGGACAAGAACCGCTGGGCCGACGTGGGGCCCTTCACGAGGGCGGTGCTGAACACTGGCGCTTACAACGCCAAAGCCGCGTTCTCGACGTGCCTCCCGAACGCCCCGAAGGCCGATATGGCGAAGCTGGTCGCCGAGGCCGAGGCAGCCCGGCGCTCAATCGTTGGGAAGGACCTCACCGAGGCGCAGGCGGCCGCCAAAGTGCCCGCCCTCACCGTGTGCGCCGCCAAGTTCAAGGCGACCCACTCGCCGCGGTACCGCAAGCGGATCAATGCCTATCGCCACTACTTCGAACAAACCAAGAAGTAGCTGCCCCACGACGCTGCCGTTGCACGTGCGCGCACGAGTTGCGCCGCGCAACGCGAGATTCGCGCATGGGCGGAGGGCACGCGGCTTGCTGCAGACGCGGGAATGCATACGACCGCGCGCGGTGAGATCCTATGAGCGGCTCGGGACCGAAGGTGGTGCCGCTCCCCTTCTTCCTCGGGAAACGCATCGACGATCTCACGACCCTCTCGAAGAGCCGACTCCTCCGCGGGCTCGACGTGAAGGAGATCGCGTACTTCTTCGACGCGCTCGACCAGGTGAACGTGGAGCCAGGGGTGGACCTCGTGTCCAGCCAGGAGACGGAAGACGGACCGCGCCATCTCGGGTTCGTGCTCGAGGGGTCGGCGCGCGTGAAGCGGGCAGATCTGGAGATCGGTCGCTTGGGTGTGGGCGATCACTACGGCGAGCGGATCTTGCTCCGCCAATCGGTCCACCCGTTTCAAGTGATCACCGACACCCCCTCTCGCGTCGCGCGCCTCACCTCGAGCCGCTTCGAGTCCCTCGCCGAACGGCACCCTCGGCTCGCTCTCGATTTGATCCGCGCGATCGCGGCGACCGCGACCGACGACGTCACCGTTCTCGCCGATCGGTTGCGTGCGCTCGTGCGTGAGAGGAGCCTCCCGAGGGCGCACGACCTGCGTGTCACCGTGGGCTCCCAAGAGCGCCTCGTAGCGACTGGCACCGCCGTGGGTGAGCTGTTCACCGGCTCGTCCGTGGTCGCCGCCAAGATCGACGGGCGCCCGGTCATGCTCGATACGCGGCTCTCCGCCGACGCCGTGGTGGAGCCGATCGTTGCTGCGAGCGCGCTCGGGGACGAGGTCATTTTCCGGAGCGCCGGCCTCGTCATCCTCGATCTGCTCGCGCGGCGCGGACTCGACGCACGTGTGCTCCCGCCGCTCGACGGGGCGATCGTCGTCGAGGTCGCGGAACCTTCCCAGCGGCTCGCCGAAGACATCGCGCGCGCAGTGGACGAACGCGCCACCGAGCCAGGTGCCTTCGTCGAGGAGCTATGGACTCTCGAGGAAGCAAAAGCCTACTTCGTGTCCAAAGGAAAAAGCGAGACGGCGAGCCTGCTCGATAGCCGCCCCGCCAGCACCGTCACGCTCTCGCGTTTCGGCGATACGTTCACCGTCACCTATGGGCCGTGTACGACCACCCTCCGCGAGCTCGGTCCGCTCGTGCCGAGTCACCACCCGCGCGGTCTCCTCGTCGAGGTTCCACGCGCGCACCGGGGGGACGACCATGAAGCGCGCATGTGCCGCGAGCGCGCCGCGCCACGTTTCGGGAGCCCGATGGCAGACGAGCATCGCCGCTGGCTCGACACGTTCGGGGCGCGCTCGGTCGGGGCGCTGACGGAGCTCGCGACCTCGGGCCGCCTCGTGGACCTCGTGCGCGCGGGGGAGGCGTTCCACGAGAAGGCCCTCGGGCGAATCGCCGACGACCTCGCCCGCCGCGCCGCCGAAGGGCTCCGCGTGATTCGCGTCGCGGGGCCGTCGTCTTCGGGGAAGACCACGTTCATTCGTCGACTCACGGTCGCGCTCGCGCTCGTGGGCATTCGCACGGTGGAGCTCTCCCTCGACGACTATTACGTCGATCGCGAAACGACGGTCCGCGACGAAACCGGTGAGTACGACTTCGAGTCGCCCCTCGCGCTCGACGCGGCGCTCTTGTGCGAGAAAGTGGGAAGGCTCGCGAGCGGCGCGAAGGTGTTGGCCGCGCGGTACGACTTCATGACGGGAAAGAGCCATCGCGATGGGGGCGCGGAGCTCGTGCTGCGGCCGCGTGACCTGCTCCTCGTCGAGGGCCTTCATGCGCTCGAGCCGGCGATGGTTCCGGGGGAGCTCTCGTCCGCGTCGGCGGGTATCTTCGTGCACCCCGCCACCACGCTGCCCCTCGATCAGCTCACGACACTTCACCCGCAAGACCTCAGGCTGCTTCGGCGCATCGTTCGAGATCGGCACTCGCGTGGGTATCGAGCATTGGAGACGATCGCACGATGGCCCTCGGTGCGGCGCGGAGAGGAGCTGCACGTTTTCGCGCGACTGCCCTCCGCCGATCACGTCTTCGATACCGCCCTCGCCTACGAGCCTTGTGTGCTCAAGCTGCTCGCAGAGAGGTGCCTCCTCGAAGTGCCGCGCCACGACCCCGCGTTCGTAGAGGCATGTCGCTTGCGCGAGCTCCTCGCGGGATTCGTTGGCCTCGAGGCCGGCCACGTGCCGACGAGCTCGATCCTCCGTGAGTTCATCGGGCATGGCCCGGGCTGACCCCGTGGCGACGAGCGGTCGCTCGCGTTCGACCACCTCGAATGCCGTACACGCGAGGGCCGTGGTGACGATGGCTGGGCGTGCGGCCCGTGCGGCGCGCGCAGGTGCGAGGACTCCCAGCGTGACCTCGTGGACGATCGACGGTCGCGAACGGACGGTTACGGACCGCGCCTCGCGTGGGCGGGGCAGGCGTGACCGCAGGTAAAAATGCTGGCCCTCCTGCGAGGCACGGCCCGTGCTCTGGCGCGGCCCATGCCGCGATCCCTCTCCCTTGGCGCTCTCGCTCTCTTCGTCCTGCTCCTCGGCGCCTGCGCGACGACCCGCGGCCAGGCGAAGGAGCTCGGCGCCTTCACGCTCGCCTGCCCCGTGTCCAACGTCACGATCGAGAGCTATCCCGGCGCGCAGTACGTCGTCGAAGGCTGCGGCCACCGTGTCGAGGTCGACTGCCAAGATCCTGGGACGGT
Source organism: Myxococcales bacterium (assembly GCA_013297655.1). Taxonomy (GTDB): domain Bacteria; phylum Myxococcota_A; class Polyangia; order Polyangiales; family Polyangiaceae; genus JAAFHV01. The sequence goes on from JAAFHV010000141.1 coordinate 10,321, forward strand.
CGATCGCAGCGACCACCCCGACGGACACTCGTTCTGCCAAGCCCGCAAGCCGCGCTGAGCCGCGCGCGAGGGGCTCGAATCCACGCGCCCTCCTCGACGCTCGCTACAGCGCCACGCGCCAGATCGAGCCCATTCCCCCGCCGACGCCGCGATTTGCCCAATACACGAATCCGTCGAAGACCGTGACGGAGACCGGCTGTTCTTGGCCAGTCGCGACCGTGCGGGGGGCGGCGCAGGCCGGTAGGGCACAGGCGCGTACGGTGCCGTCGGCGGTGGTGGTCGAACCGCTGTTGACCCACGCCGCTGCCGTGTTGGTGGCGGCGATCGCGGCCGCGGTTTTGTCGCTCGCGCTCACGATCGTGGCGTTGCCGCCGCACCCGGTAGCCGCGCACGTCTTGATGCCATCGGCCGAGGTCGCGATCACGACGCCACCGCCCGCCGCGATGTACACCGCGCCGAGGAAGAGGCGAGTCGAGCCCGTGCACGGCCCCGTTCCTGCGCGCGTGCAGCGATCGACCCCGGCCGCCGATTGGGCGACTCCCGCGATATAGATGTTCGTCGCGTCGGCGGCGATTCCGGTCGGGACGTCGCTCCCGAAGCCAGTGCCGGTGAGCACGAGCGTCGAGAGCGGACCTTGCCGCGCAGCGCCCGTGTTCTGAGACGCAAAGACGGTGACGCCCTCCACCGCGAGCTGCGTCGGGGCGTCAGTCAGCCCGCTCGACGCTCGCGGGGAAAAGCCGTTCACGCAGCCAGCGACGCCGCACTGAAACACATCGCGGCCGTTGCCGCTCGCGTTGCCGGTCGCGATCCACGCGACCTGATTGCCGTCGCTCACGATGGTCGTGCCACGGGGCTGGCTGGCGCCGATCGCGACGTCGCTCGTGATGAGGGAGGGGGCGCCGGTGCAACCCGTGACCGGGCAGCGCTCGACGGCGCCGTTGCGGATCCAAAACGCGCTCCCGCCCGCGACGGCGACACCGAGCGGCTGCGCGATGTTGCTCGCGACGAGCATTGGTGAGCACGCGCTCGCATTGCACTTTCCTCCACCGCACGAGTGACCACACGCGCCACAGTGATCGGAGCTCGTGGTCGTATCGACGCAGGTGCCGCCGCAGCTCGTTCCTTGTGCGCAGGTCGCCGCGTCGCCGCTCGCGTCGGCGGTGGTGGCGGAGTCGGGAGCGGGCAACGTGCTCGTGTCCGCCCCTGGCCCCGCGTCGTTCACGCCACCGTCCGCCGGGGCCACCTCCGGATCGGAGCCGACACAGGCAGCGCCTGCAATGATGACGAGCGCGACGATAGACGAAGTGCGGAGGTATTTCACAACGCGCAGAATGAGGGAGAGAGCAAGGCGATGCAAGCCCGCCACACGGGCGACAAGAGCCCCGCCTCGCTTCGCGGTTTCCCCCCTCTGGTATCCCGTGATGCGAGCTGCTCGCAATGCGGGCTCGCGTCGACGGGCCTGACGGCGCCGCTTTGGTTGGCCGCGGCCATCCTCGCGTCGCTCTGGAGGCGCGAGCCTCGAGCGGCTCACGCTTCGGGCGTGGAGCGTCGTTGGCGCTGCTACCGGCAGCGTGCTCGGAGCAGCTCGGTCGTCGTCGTGCCGCCGCCGCGGAGCTTCAACGAAGACGGCGCGGACTCGAGCACGTAACCGGGCCGCTCGGCGATGGAGACCACGGACTTGGCGGGATAGTAGGTCGCCGGCCTCGTGGTTTGTTTGTCGCCATAGGCGACGTCGGCGAGCACGTGGCACACGTTCGGCTCGAGCGTGACGAGGTTCGCGCGCGCGGTCAAATCCAGCGTCCCGATCGGAGCGCCATCGAGGGTCACCGTCGGCGCACTCGCGCAGCCGCCGAGCACCACGTCGACGATCTTCTTTCCGGGCTCGATCGTCGTCGGACCTATTCGGAGGGTGCCAGTCGCGGCCCCTCGGTCGATGTAGATCGCATGCTTTGGAGGCATCTTCACGTCGAGGTAGATGGAGAACGTCTTCCTGTCTTTGATGCTCTTCGCGATCTCGCCGTCGGTCAGCGCTTTCCAATTCGGCGGTGGCCCCTCGGCGGCGAGATCGAACGGTCCGCAGGGGCCGGTCGCTTTGACGGTGTATTTGCCATTCAGGGTCGAGCGCAGCTCGCTCTTCGGGCCCGACCACGTCACATTCACGCTGACCTTCGTGTTCTCCTGCTGGATCTGCCCGAGCTTCGTGCCGTCGAGCGCGAGCTCCGCTCCGACGAGCTCGGTTATCCGGTAGTTGCCGTTCTCTCCCGACTTCTCCACGATGATCGCTTGATACGGGATCGTCTCCGGGAGACGCCTGCAACCCGTCGCGGCGAGAGCGAGCGAAACGAGCGGGAGGAGGACGCGCAGGGCGGACTTCGGGGAGGCCATGTCGCGAAGTATACGGCGGGCGCGGCGCGGAGCTTCCCCATCGATTCCGCGGTCTTCCGCCCAACCTGTCCGAATCGTGCGCGGCCGGGTCACATTCCGTGCGCTCGGGGCGATATCCCTCCGTAAGACCGTCGAGAGCGCTGCGTAGCTCGTGCCGAATGCACGCGACGTGGTGCCTTCACGGCTCTCGAAGGAGTGTCGCCATGGGTCTCGTTCCCCGCGTGCGTGGTCGCGTCGGCGCGTTCGCGCGCGGCTTGTTCGTCGCATGCCTGATGTTTCTCGCGCTCGTCGCGTTGGCAGGCTCGCCTCGTGAAGCGGCGGCCGCTCCGCACGAATCTTCGACCCCGTCTGCTGCACCCGCGAAGCGCACCGTGTTGGCGTTTCCTCCTGAGAATCGCGGCGGCAAGCAGCCCGTGTTCGTGTACCTGCATGGCATCGTGGGTGGACCCGAGCGAGGCTGTGCCGAGTTTGCGCGCGCCGTGCCCACCTACGGATGGCTCGTATGTCCGCACGCCAACGTTCGCGAGGGAGACCGCTATTCGTGGGGTGGCTCGCTCGCCGAGCAATGGGCCGTCGTTCGCGACGCCACGTCCCAAGTGGCGCAAGAGCCGGAGGTCGATCCGAGCGCGCCGATCGTGCTCCTCGGCTTCTCGCAAGGCGCCTATCTCGCCGCGCAGCTCGTCGCGACGTACCCGAGCGCGATTCGCGCGGTCGTCTTCGTGGGCGCGAACGTGCGCCCGAACAAGGCGACGCTGGAACAGTCGGGAGTAAAGAAGGTGGCCTTCGCCGCGGGCCAATACGACGAGACGTTCGGGTACATGGCAGAGAGCGCGAGGCAGCTCGAGCGGGCGGGTTATCGCGCGCAGTTTCGGTCGCTCGGAAAGGTGGGGCACACGTACGTCGGAGATGCAGAGGGCGCGGCGATGGACAGCCTCATTTCGTGGATTGCCAATGATTGATGCGCGGCGGCCAGAATGGCACGGGCATGGGTGGGGAAACGTGCGCGTCGGGTCGCGGCGGCCACGCAAGGGCGCTCTTTCAGCATCGATCGCGGGCACGGGGCGAGTGTTCGACCGTCAGTGAATCCCCCCTCCCTCGCGCGCGTCTACTGCCCATGGGTCGCAACGCGCGGGTGCTGGTCGTCGCGCTCGTGGTCTTGCTTGGTGACACCCCGGACGAGGCCGCAGCGCGTTCGCGCCACCACGGGGTTCGGCGTTTGCAGCATCGCGTTCTCGTCCCGCGCACGCTCCCCGCGCCGGCGGTTCCTTTGCCGCCCTTCGCCGCACCGTCCGCCCCCTCACCGGCTCGCGGCGGCTCCACGGCGGGTCGCAGCTCCACGTCCACTGTCGATCGCGCGGTGAGTTGTTCGTGCACGTCGCGCTCGAGCTGTCCCGAGATTGGCGAGCTCGCGATCAGCGGGCTTCGGTCCCAAGCGCTCTATTGCAACCAGCTCCACGGCGTCGAGAACGTAGGCGTTCGAAACCCGCAATTCTGGTACTACCAGTGCACCGAGCTCGCGAATCGCTGGCTCGTCGAGAGCGTCGGCGCGCCGAAGATCGCCGGCAACGCCGACCAAATGTGCGACAACGCCGATCGCGGCGCGTTCGAGGTGCACACACGAACGGCCAGGTACGAGCCGGTGCCCGGCGATTTGCTCGTGTGGGGCGGCTACGCGATGGGACACGTGGGCGTCGTCACGGCGGTCTCGCCGTCGTCCATCGTGTTCGCGAATCAGAACTACGGCCACGGCGGAGTGCAATATCCCGTGCTCGCCGCGCCACGTGTCGACGGCTTCTTCGGGAGCCCGCGAGGCGACCGTGGGATGCATGCAAAGTGCATTATTCACCCGCGAAAGCTCGCGAGCTCCGCGCGTGCCCCCGCCGCTCCTCCCACGCCCACTGGGCCGTGCGCGCGCGTGGCTCCCGCGAACGATGGTGCCTATTGCGGCGCTTCGCGACAAAGCGGGTTCGCCGGGGGCGACGCGGGCACGCTTTACACGTGCACCGACGGGCGAGCGACCGCGGTGCGATGCGATGCGGGGTGTCGCCTCGAGCCCGCCGGCCGGGCAGATCATTGCATTTAGCGCTTCGAGCGACGTCACACGCTGGCGTTCGAGCGGACGCCCCACCGTGCTGCCCCACCTTGCGACGCGCGCCAACCGCAGGCAGGCTGCCGCCTTGCGCTTTCGACCCACCACCATCACCCATCCACGACGGTACGCCGCGAGCCAACGGCACGTGCGAACCTTGATTCTGACGATCGGCGCCGTCGTCTCGTCGCTCGCCTGTCGCAAGGACGAGGCCCCAGGGGCGGACGCCACGAGCCCGGCGTCTTCTCCCGTTGCCGCGCCGTTCGTCGCGCCGAGCCCGGCCCCCGTCGCGAAGGCGTCACCGTTCGACGCCGCGACGACCCGTGCCTACTCCGCTCCGAAGCTCGCGCGGATCACGTGTCCGTACGTGGCGCCGTCACCTCCAGACCCGGCCGCGAAGACGAGCGGGTGCGCGAACTGCAAGGCAGACGAGTACTGCAAAACCTTCTCGTCACACGGGCGCACCTTCGGCGCGTGCGTCCGCAGCACGTGCACGAAGGATACGGACTGCCCCGCGGGAGATTTGTGCGTCTGCGGGCCCCCGAACGCGTGCTGGCCGAGCAATTGCCGCGACGCGAACGACTGCGGTGGACGCGACTGCGCGCGCGGAATGTTCGGCAATAGCCACGTGCAGAGCTCCTATTGCCGTACGGCGAACGACACGTGCAGCGAGGACGCCCACTGCGGCCCGGATGGCGAATGCGTGTATCTGGAGAAGGCGTGGGGTTGTCGAAAGCTGTTGCCGATCCCGCCGGGCTGAGCGGCGTGTCGAAAATGAACGACCGCCGTCGCCGGGTGACGCCAGCGTGCTCGACGGTGGTCGTCGCGGTGGACGGCGATCGGGGTCGGTCGGCCGCCCGCCGCCACGGGCAAACTCTTCGGTCGCAGCCAGGTAGCTAGATTGATGCGGCGTGCCATGAGCTACTGGTCACCTCGGAAGAACCTCTCCTCCCGTCGAATCGGGCGCGAGCTGCCGCAGAGCGCACTCGTGAGACGTGAAAAATCTCCCGTCCCCTCTCGCGCGGTCCTCGGGGTTGCGTATCCTGGTCGCATGCTTTTCTTGCGCTCTTCTTCCCCTTCTCTCCTTCGCGCCCGTCTCGCCCGATCGAGCTTCGCGGTGGTCGCGCTCTCCGTCGGCGCGTTCGCGTTCTCGGCTTGCAGCGCCGAAGCCCCCGACGACGGAAACGCGGACGAGTCGTATCAAAACCACACCGTCGGCCAGCACATTCACAAGAACTCGCGCTACCTCTGGGTCGACAGTACCTTCGCGGAAGCCGACCAACTGGCGACCGCGTACGGTAGCGAGACGCACGCCACCGTTGGCGAAGGGGACGACCTCGTGCGTTGGCTCCAAACGTGGTCGGACCGTATCGACGCGGAGGTGCGCGGCGACGTGGAGCGCAAAACGGGCCAAAAGTTCGTCGCTCCGAAGCCGATCGTGAAGGTGCTGAAGACCCACAACACCTTCAACGCGTGGGTCACTTCCCTCCCCGCGTGCGTGGGCGCGCCGTTCAATCTCGCGAGCGGCGAGACGGCGCCGGGCATGACGGCACACCTCGACGTAACCGGCGTGCAAGCGGGCGACGTGCCCTGCTTGAAGACCAAAGGCTGGGTTCCCAAAGAGCTCGCCACCGTGTTCAACACGGGGAAACACGCGTGCGAGCTGTCGTTCGACCAGAGCTTCCACGTGAAGGCGGGCTGCCCCGGCGCCGAATCCAAAGCCGAGGAGACGACCGTGCTCGCCACGACTCCATACATCCGCTTCGCGAGCGATCTCCTCGCCCGCTTCACCGACGAGCGCAGCGTCATCGTGGTTTTGGCGCACGAGCTCGCGCACTACTACCGCTCCCACGGGAGCCCGATGTATTCGCACAAGTACAACTTTTGGTACGACCAGGGCGCGACCGTCGCGCGGCGCCCGGTGCCGGCGAAGAACGCGGCCGAGATTCAGGAGCTCTACACGGAGGTGCTCTCCGGCGCGCGCCCGATCGGCGGCGAGACATGGCAAACGAAGGTGTCGGCGCGCGTGCGCCCTTTCCTCGTCGATGGCCTCGCGCCCCTGCTCGTGCAGCGCACTGGCAACTTCGTTTGCGAAGCCGCGGCGAACCTCGCCCGCGCGGGGCTGCCGACCCTTCGCCCCGGTGAAGAGGCCACCCCCGAGCAGCAAACCGCCTATGTGAGCTACGAGACGGCGATGCTCGCCTGCGCCGCGAATTGGCGCATCGTAGAGACGAACCCGGGCGCGAACGAGATCGCGACCGCCGAGCTCCGCGTCGCGGTTGGCCTCGGCCAAGAGGCGCCCGCCTCGATCGCCGCCGGAAAGAGCGTCGCCGACGTGATCACGGAGCTTCAGGCCGCGGCGGTGAAGCGCGACGCGACCGCGAAGACCCTGCTCGCCAAACTACGACAAAACAGGATCGGTCGGTATACGACGGAGCAAGAAGCCGACGACCTCGCGATGGAGCTCGCCGTGCGCGTAGGTTTCGAGCCGAACGACGTGCTCGCCGGCTGGACCGGCTTCCTCGACGCGATCGAGGGTTATTACCTCGACGCTGGCCTCTCGCGCGAAGAGCTGCTCGCGCAGTACCAACAGACGGGCGATATCGACGCGGCGACGTGCAAGGGCTACCTCGCCGCCGGCTTCATGAAAGAAGACAAGAAGACCCCGATCACCGTCACGATAGGTGGGCTCGAAGACAAGCATCACACCTCGTGTTACCGCCTCTACAACTTGTGGCGCGAAGCAAAGGCACACAAGTACGTGAAGGGGCCGGCGAAGGCGGCGCTCAGCCCCGCCTGGGAGACGCTGCGCATGAACGCCGAGGTCATCAGCAAAAACGCCGTCCCGGTGGTGAGCGATGCCGGCGCCGGCACCGATTCGGGCGCGAGCGACGGGAGCGCGAGCGACGCGGGCCGCGACTGAAGTCTCCTTCATCGTATATTGCGCAATCGTATCGCCCGCCTCGGAACCTCCCCCGCCGAGCCATACCGCCGGCGCCGGTTCGATCCAATCCGCGTCGGGGGTGGCGGGCGAAGGCGGCATATCCCGATCATCAGGGCCCGAGCTCGGGCCCGCGAGATCGGGGCGGGCGCTTCGCGAGCTCGTCGATGCAGACGTTCGTCGCGATGCGAGGGAGCCGAGTACGCGCGGAGGTCGGATCCTCGAGCGTGTGCTGGGCACGAAAGGCGCGCACGAACGTGACGGGAGCTCGAAATCGGCCCGCGCGCGCTTTCCCGCCGTAGGGAAGCGATGGGGCGCTCACTTGCTCTCGAAGGCGGCCTATCAGCGCCGTCGCGCGACTACCTCGTAGCGTACGTTCTTGAAGAAGACTCGCTTGAGCATGTCGCCGGGGTGCCGGGGACGCGTCTCGCGCTCGGCCGCGAGGGCCTCGGCGATCGGCAGATCCTCGTGCAGTACGTCGAGCGGAAGCGCGGCAATCATGGCCTTGGCCTCGGCCGGCGTGAGGTGCACCGTGTGGTCGGCGAAGGGGCCGACCTCGATGGGCAAGGCGAGCACCTTGAGCCCCGCGTAAGCCGCAGAGGCCACGCCATAAACGCGGTGGTGCACGTTCACAGTAAAGTAGAGCACCCCGCCCGGCCGCAGCACGCGCGCGATCTCGCGGAGGATGTCGTGCGGGCGTTCGGCGTGATCGATCACGTTGTCGGACAAGACGAGATCGAACGATGCGTCCGCGAACGGGAGCGCCTCGCCCCCCACCGCTCTTGTCTCGGCGCGGCGCTGCCATACGGGAAAGAGCTTCGCGTACTCGTCGGCGAGTGGGTCGACGCCGATCGCGCCCTCGTACCCGAGGAAGAACACGAGCCCGTGCGGGCCGCTGCCAACGTCGAGAACACGCGGCTTCTCCGCCAAGGGCGCGAGGCGCTCGATTTTGGCGCGCACGTGGGCCGCGTAGTCCTCCAGCTCCCGCGTGACGACGTCGACGTCGACCTCGGGGAGCGACCGCGCCTTCACTTCTTGGTAGTGGAGTTGGCGCTCTTTGGCGCGGCGCGCGCGCTCCTCGCGTACGCGGCGTGCGAGGGCCCCGAGGTCGACCATGCGAGCGAACATAGCAGCGATTGGGTCTTCGAGGCACGATGCGGGCGCGCCGAGCCGCAGGCGACGACCGAGCTCCGAACGTTAGGCCATCGTCGCGTATGCTGACGGCATGCGCCTCGTTCTCGTCATCGTCGTCGCGTCGCTCGTCGGTGTCGCCTGTGGAGCCAACCCCGCAGCGTCGCCCGCGGCGCGCCCGCCCGCGGCTCCGAGCGCCGCTACAGCGCCCGCGCCGGTAAGCGCAGCGAGCGCGTCGGCCGAAGAAGCGCGTTGCAAACAAGATGCGGAGTGCACGTTCGTCGCCCTCGGGTGTTGCTCGACGACGGCGGTGAACCGTGAGAGCGCGGCGCACGTGAAGAGGCGCCTCGTGGCGTCGGGCCTGCCAGAGTGCGCGCCAAAGGCGGCGTGTGGGCCCGGGCGCGACGGGACGTGGGAGGGCACGGCGGGGACGTGCCGCGCGGGGCGCTGCGTGGGCGGGCCCGAGTGAGCCGCACCGGCGCGAGTAAAGAGGCCGAGCTCGGGAGCCCGACCGGTCCGCCGATTTCAGGCTGTCAGCCGCGCCGATACGTCAACGTGTAGCGCACGGGGGCGGGCAGCTTTGGGCTGTTCATCACGTGCGTCACGGTGAGGAGCTTGCCGTCCGCCGAGGCGGCATACGTCACGGTGCGACTGCCATCTTCGGTCGACACGGTTTGTACGAGCGCTTCGCCGACGAGCTTCTGCGTGAGCTGTGCCTTCTTGCCGTCGCGCTTCGTGTGCGGCACCGACGCGCCCGAATCGGGGCTCGTGGTGGGAGGCTCGCCGCCGGACGTGACCGTCACGTTTCCGTCTTTGAAGACGACGGATACCCCTGCCGGGACCGTCGTTACCTCACGGAGCCGACTTCGCGCGAAGCCACGAAACGCAAACGACATATCCTCGGTGGCCTTCTCGATCGCAGCGTCCTTCGCGGCGACCTGTTTTTCGCCGCCGACGAAGAGAAAGCGCCCCGAAAGTCGCTCTCGCGGGGAAGGCGTCGGCGCGGCAGAAGCAGAAGCGGCGGGCGCGTCGGCGTGGGCGATCGTGGGCGCGACAAGCGCCGAGCTCAGCGCGAGCGCGACCCCCGCGAGCACCGTCGCGGTCCGCCGCACGGCACGACCGAATCCATAGGTACCGAGCGGGAGCACGCTGCCTACGTTGGAAGGTTTGACGGAAGCGTGACCTAGATTGTCCGAGCTCAATGTGCTTCTCCTTTGGGGTTGCGATTGCTACCGGCGCTAAAAACGAGCCCCGAACGTGAGCCCGGTGCCGCCAGGTAGCGGCGATATGCGAAACGTGGCGGCGCGGGTTGAGCCGGCAAATACCGAGTACGCGCGCTCCACCGCGGAGGGCAGCAGCAGCTTGGCGAGACCCGCGCCGAGGAGGGCGACGCCAGATCCGAGCAGCGTTCGTGTGTAAAGACCGCGCGTCGTGGGGTCGACATCGCCTGGCCCGGCGGCGACGATCACCGCCGTCGCGAGCAAACCACCCCCGAGAACCGAAGACGCCGCTCCCTCGACGTGGCGCCACTGCCGCTCGCGACTGGCGAGCTCGTACCAACGCTGCTCGAACGCGCGCACCGAAGCAGCCGTAGGACCGCCGACCACCTTGGCACCATCCAACGTCGCCTGCAGCTCCTCGAACGGGTCGCGGCGCCAGAGCAAACCGTAGGTGCCGCCTGCCAGCACCAAACTGCCTTGCACGACCAACACCACCGCTCCAGGAGTGACCTCCCGCGCGAGGAGCACCCCCGCCACACCAACGGTGGCGCCCCCGAGCCCGATGCCGAGCCCGCTCACCAAGAGGCGGCTGCGATGCGCTGCCTCGGACTCGGTTCGGAGCGTGGACTCTGCGAACGCGAGGCGCACGGCGGGGTCCGCCGCGTCAGCGTCAGCGTCCGCGAGCGCGACGGACGAAACGAGGGAAATGACCCCGCCCACCGCCAGCCCCACGAAACGTGAAAAGCCGTGGACGCCTTGCATCGAGCAAACTATTGTCATGCGGAATGACACTTGTCAACGCGCGCAAGCGAAAGTCACCTCCCGAGGCAGCGTTCGATGGGCGCGAGCTGCGGAGCGTACGCACGCGAGAGGCGATCGTGACGGCGGTGCTCGCGCTGCTGGCGGAGCGAGAGCAAGAGATCACGATGGACCTGGTCGCCGCACGCGCGGGGGTGAACGTGCGCACCCTCTATCGGCAATTCCAAGACACCGACACGCTGTTCCTCGCGCTCAACGAACGGGTAGGCGGCGCGGCGACCGAGCTCGGGCTCGATTGGACCCCAGCCGGCACGCTCCTCGGCGATTTGGACGCGCTCGTCGAAGCTCGCGTTCGCATGTTCGTCGCGGTCGAGCCTCTCGCCCGCCTCGGGCGACGCGTCCAGCTACCCAATGCCGGAAAGCCGCCCGCAGACGAACGACTAAAGCGCCTCCGCGCGGATCTGCGCTGGCTGGTGGACGCCTACATGAGCTCCCCTGCGCAAGAAGACCTGGACGCGCTCGAGGCCTGGATATCGTTCGAGGTGTGGACGCGGCTACGCGAAGGCCAGGGCCTCTCCAGGCCGCGCGCTCTCGCGGTGATGAAGCGAACGACGAGGACCTTGGGAAGGGCGCTCGCGCGGGAGGGTACTTAGCTCGCTGCGCACTCCGCGCCGCCGAGCCCAGGCTGACCCACTGCATGCACACGTTTCGCCGAACAATGCGCACGGTGGCCCAGCTTGGCGGAGCCACTTAGCGGATTGAAGAAGCGCGCCCCTCTTTGGTACACAGTTTCTATGCTCGAAGGCTTCCTCGCGCGGTTCAACGCTCTCGTCGACACGTTGAGCGCTCACCCTCGCGTCCGCGTCACGCACCTCTGGAGGGGGGCTCCGGCGACCGATGCGATGCTGGACGAGCTGGCGCAGCGATGGGGCCATCCGGTGCCTGCGACGCTGCGCACCCTGTACCGACAGGCCAACGGCGTGCAGCTCCGGTGGGTCGACATCGGGGACGAGATGTACGACCCGGCGCGCGACGACCGGCGGCACACCGACGGACCGTGGCATAGGCTCTTCGAAGCGCCGGGCGCGCAGGCGGGGTACCTCGATATCCCGACCATCGAAGAGCTCCTGGGGCGCGACACGGTTGGCGCGACGTTCGACGACGCCGATGAGTACCTCGAGCGCGCCGTTGCGTTCGATAGCTTCGGCGAGTCCCAAGATGCGGTGCTCTTTTTCGGCGATGGCGTCGACGACCCCTGGGTCTCCGTGGCCTCGGATTACCTCGCCGACGTGGATCCGCCCGGGAAACAAACGCTCTCGCGCTACCTCGACCACGTCTTGACCACATGGGCCTCCACGAATCACCGCACCAAGGACGGCCCTCGAAACCTCGATAGAATGCTCCGCCAACGGGTCGCGCTCGACCTCATAGGGCTCGTAGGGCAGCGGGTGGTCTACAAAGACGAGAGACGCGGAAGCTCGCTCATGCACGGGCTCGTCGTTTCGCAAACGGACCTCGCGGCGCCTCCGCGGGATTGGCAGTTTGGTCCGACGCTCGTCGAGGTGCGCGGCGACATCGACGAGACGGTCTACGTCCCGTTCCGAGCGCTCTTTCCTCCCGATGGCGCCGATGACTACGAGCCACTGTTCGCCAACCCAGACGCCCTGCGCGCGCTGCTGCGGGGGCCTGCGGAGCCGATGTTCGAGGCGCTGGCCTCCGTGGCGCCGCTGACCTACAGAAGCGGTTTGCCCGGCGGTCCTGCCATATGCGGTCACGCGTGGCCCTTCGCGGCATTGGCAACGAAGCTGCCCGCGCCGGAGGCCGCCCGAGCGCTCATCGTCGCGGCGCAGACCCTCTTCGAGCATCGAGATAGCCATACCGAGCAGTCGATCTCTTGGCCCGTCACCCGCCCACCGCATCACCGGGCGACGATGTCCATGAGCTCCCTCGGTTCTGGCCTGTTCGACGCGGCAGTGATTCACATCGGTCGCGCTGCACCCGGCGATCTGCCCAATTGGCTCGGCCTCGATACGACCGCCCGCCTGGCGTTCATGTTGCGTGGATTCCAGACAAACAACCCTTTACGTGGCTATAATCCGCTGACAGACCCTTCCCGCACGTATGCGTTCTTGTATAACGCGCTGCGAGGGGGGCCTACCGCGCTCGACCTCGCGGCCCAATCGCCACGCCACGGAGGCGAGATCGGTCTCGCCAAGCATCGTTTGGTCGTTTCATAGCCGTAGCCTCCCCTGCGCTCGGCCGTTGTTCGAGCCAATTTACCGTCCCGCGAGGGCACGATCGATGGCGGGCAAATAAATGCTCTTCGGGTAGCGCGCGCGGAAGCGCTGGGCCCTCGCCTTCGCTTCGTCGGTATGGCCGGCCGCGGCGTGGGCTTGCACCGCGAGCGCGTCGCGATCTTCGACGAGCCTGCCACGTGGAAACTTGAAGGCATGAGAGGCTACGGCGGCGAGCGCGTCGTCCGGTCGGCCACGGGCGAGAGCCGCGCGAGCGGTGTCGAGGAGAGCCTGTTCCTTCGGTAGGTCGTCCGTGGCCGCGGACACCGCACTCGCCGAGACTGGCGGAGCGGCGGAGGCTGTCGGCGGGAGCACCTCGCTCGATGGAGCCGCCGAAATCGAAGGCGCAGCGGACGACGACGATGACGACGGGACGAGCAAGGGCGCAGTCGCGGATGCCGGAGTGACGGTGGCACTGACGGTCGACGAGGACGGCGTGGGCGGCGCGCTCGGCGTGCTCGTCGAGGCGCGACCGACGACCACGCCCGCCGCGAACGTACCCACGGCCGCAGCCGCGAGCACGAGCGCGACCTTGAGCTTGGCCAGGTTGGACCCGAGGCCCGTCGCGGCTGCCGAGCCCGCGCCGAGGCCAGCAGCGGCTCCTTTGACTGCGCCGACCGCGAGCGTCGCGAGGAGCAGCGATTTTTCGACACGCGCGAACACTTCGCGACGCGCGATCGGCTCGGTTACGTGGGCCGCACGCTCCTCCTCGAAGAGGCGCGCGAGCTCCGTGTCCATCGGCTCGAGATCGCTCATCGCGCTTTCTCCTCGGCTTCGATCTCGAGCACCCGTTTTTTGAAGGCGACGCGCGCGAGGCGAACGCGCGAGTAGACGGTGTTGAGCGGGACGTCGAGCTCGGCCGCGATTTCGGGGGCGCCAATCCCCTCGAGGTCGTGCATCACGAGCGCGACACGCTTGTCGAAGTCGAGCGCGTCGAGGCCGTGTGCGACCAGCACCCGCGCGGTGAGCTTTTCGGCGAGACGAGGGCTCGGCATCGGTGCTTCGTCCGAGAGCACGTCGCCCTTGTGCCAACCGAGCCTTCGGTAGTTGGCGGCGAACCTGGCCGCGAACGCGAAGAGCCACGGGCGAAGTGGACGCGAAACGTCGTAGGTCGCGAGCGCGCCGCTCACGGTGACGAAGAGCTCCTGCGCGACGTCGTGGGCGTCGGCGTCGCGCACCCCGAGGCGACGAAGCGAACGGCAAACGAAGTCGAACTCGGCGTCGAAGAGCGCGCGAAACTCGGCCATTTGCGGTGCGATCGGCGCAGTCACATCCGAGCCTTGTCGTGCTCGTGCGGATTCCGTCACGGCAAAAGCTCGACGCCTACGAAGAGCGCCGCGTGCACGGCGGGCGCTGTCCACACGGGCTCCCCGGAGGCCGAGAAGGTGGGTCGCACGAGGGGCACGCCGCCTTCGAGGCCCACCCGAAACAGCACCGCCGAAGTGAGGGGAAGCCGCGCCACCGCACGCGCG
>JAAFHV010000142.1 GCA_013297655.1 Myxococcales bacterium
AATCCGGCCGCGTATCGAGGACCGAGCGGCTGGGTCGGCGTGGTCCTCGATACGCGGCCGGATTGGGGGCTCGTCGCCGAGCTCGTGCGCGACGCGTTCCTTCACGTCGCGACGAAGAAGCTCCAAGCACAGCTCATTGGAGCGCCGCGCGTCGAGGTCTCTGCTCCCAAAGCGAGGCGCGGCAGGACGAGGTAGAGCACCGGCCGCGCGAGGACGTGAGTCCGTCAGTCGCGTCGCGTCGAGGTGGTGCATCGCGCGAGCTTGCTCAGGCGATCGAAGAGCGGTTCGAGCTCGCGCGTCCAGCGCTCGGGCTCTACGTAGGCGATGCTGCCTGCGCCCGCGGAGAAGGCGATCGTGTACCGGTAGGGGATCTTCCGCTCGACGGCTTCTTCGCGTCGCACGCCTGGAGGAGGCGCCGCGAGGGTAGCGTCGCCTCGAACGCGCGCGACCCAAGCCGCGGCCTCGGCTGCAGGGAGCCGCCCCACACACTCGGTGACGTCGGATTCGGCTCCTCCGTTGGACATGACGTGCACGATCGTGAACGCGCCGTCGGGGCGGATCTCGAGCTTCGACGACGACCGCTCGTCGGCATCGTTGTCGTCACGATCCACGCGCACCACGGGATAACCTCGGGACGTCGAGGAGATCGCGCGTGACATCGGGGGAGCTCCTGAAGCGTCGGGGGAACGCGGCGAGGGTGTGCAGGCGAGCGTCGCGAGCAGCGACCACGGAGCGACGCGCCGGACGATTGCCATTGGCTTACGTTTCATGACTTCTCTAGCGAGAGCATCTCTCGAGTCCGATCCGCGCGCCAGTGGAACGACTCGCGCCCAAACGAACCTCACGGCGCGTCGACTCCCCACGATGGATTCCAGCGGGGTTCGAGCGACTCGAGCGCCCGAGCGAGAGGCTATCGACGAGCGCGTACGTCGTTCGGGCTGACGCCGTGCGCAGCGCGGAAGGCCTTCGAGAAGCTCGCCGCGCTCTCGTAGCCGACGAGGAGCGCCGCCTCTTTGACCTGCGCGCCCTCCTCGAGCAATCGCTTGCCCTCCTCGAGGCGCCGCACCTTCACGTATGCGTACGGGGTCATGGATATCTCGCGACGAAAGAGGCGGAGCAGCGTCGATACGCTCGCGCCGACACGCTTCGCGATCCAGTCGAGCTCGAGGGGCGAGAACAAGTGCGCCTCGATCGTCTGCACCGCCCGATCGAAGAGGGGGTCGACTGGCGTCGTCCGCGTCGTGCTCTTGGAGGTCGGGAGGGCGCCGAGCACTTCGACCACGATCTCGTGCTCGAGGAAGGCGGCGCGGGGCGAGCGCACTGCCGGATCGTCGACGAGCACGCGGGCCGAGAAATAGCGCTCGATCGCCTCGTCGAGCCAACGCGTACGTCGCACGAGCACGGGCGCTGCCGTCGCGCGGGCGAACGCGGCGCGCGAGAGGCCGACCGCGGCGAGCCCCTCCGCGACGAGGGCGGCCTCGGGGTAGAGCGCGAACGTGTCGTACACGGTAGAAGCGCTTACGTCGGAATGCGGACAACCCTCTGCCACGATCGCGACAGCGTCGTGATCGATCGTCACCGAGGCGGCGGGCGACACGATCGTGAGGGAGCTACCGCGCCGTGGACACACGATCATGAGCCGGTCGTGGACGTGCTCGTCTTTGAAGAACCCGATGCTTCGCTCGTACGCGATGCCCATCGGTCCCGTCATGTCGACGACCTGCGCGAGGCCCCGCCCGCGAGGCCCGAGGTCGAAGCCCTTCCACTGCGGGAACGTGCGGAGCGCCATGTTGACGATTTTAGACATGCTCGGGCGGAGAGTCGACATGGTCCCCGCGTCGGCGTCGGCGTAGACCGGAATCGTGACGAACCGGGCCCTACGATCCTTCCACGTGCTGTTGTACGCGACCGCGCTCGTGGCGGTCGCCGCCGCTCCGCTCGCGTGCGAAGCTAGCTCTCGTGACGCATTCGCCGCGGACGCCGCGCCGCCAGGGACCGACTCTGCGATGACTAGAATAGCCCCACCGGACACGACGCCGGACGCGCGCGCGCTCGCGTTCGTCGGCGATACGACCCTCGGATACGACGGGGTGACGATTTCGACCGCTCTCGTCATGGCCCGCCGCGACCTCGAGGTCGAGACACAAACGTGGCCGCCGGGAGCTGCGCGAACCGTCACGCTTCATGTGCGCCGCGAAGCCGGGGCCCTCGAGCTACCGATGATCCTCGACCGGCGCGGGGGTGGGCCGCATAAGAACAACGAGGTATGGCGCGCGGTCGTCCCGGCGGCGTACCTCGTCGCCGACGCGAAGCTCGAGTACTGGATCGCGGCGACGGACGCGACCGGCCAGTCTTCTTGGGACAACCGAGGAGGCGCGAACTATCCCCTCGTGCCAAACGAGCAGATTGCGCTCTTCGACGGGCGAACCCTCGTCGGCTGGGCGATGGCGGGCCGCGGCGCGTTCGAGGTCATCGCCGACGCGCTCTCGTCCAAGCCCGGAGACGGCCTCGGCCTTCTGTGGTCGAGCTTCCCCATGGCGGCGGACTTCGACCTCGCGATAGATGTGCTCACCACCTCGGAGTGGGACAACTCGGGTATCTTCGTCCGGTTTCGCGATCCCGAATCGTTCGGCTACGAGAACACGGCATGGGCCGCCGTCCACGACGGCTTGGAGGTTCAGATCGACGACAAGGCGCGCCCCGCCGGTGCTGCACACCACCGCACCGGGGCGTTTTACGAGATGCCCGGGCAGTCCGTGTTTCCTCTCCCCGCCTCCACCGCCGGCGCGTATCGACGCTTCGTCGTCCGCGCGCGCGGTCATGCGTATACGGTCTCGATCGACGGTGCGGTCGTCTGCTCGTACACCTTCGCGGGTGACCCCGCGCGCGCCGATCGTGCGGCGATGCCTGTCCGCGGCGCGCCACGATTCTTCGGACTTCAAGCGCACACGGGCAACGTCCGCTTCCGCAACGTGCACCTCTCGTCGCCGCGCTGAGGTCTGGCCTTTGCCCCTCGGCGATCACCAATTTCGAGCGGGCGCCTTAGGCCTGGCTCGAACGTACGTCGATGGCCGCCTCGCGCAACGTTCGCTTCGTCCTACGATCGCCCCAGAGTGGCCACCAGTCGTAAAGGAGCGCCTCGAGGGGGCGCCACATCGCGACCCAGCCCGTGATGACGAGGCCTTCGCGAATCACCTGTCGCACGTGGCCGGCGCCGCTCGCGACGAGCTCGGCCAAGGAGAGGAGCGCCACCAGCGCGGACAGGCCGACGAGAAGGGCGAGCTGCCCGCGGCGCACGTGCTTGCGTATCTCTCGGGTGAGGCGGAGCTCGTCGTACGCGAAGTGCGCGCGTATCGCCTCGATGACCGCGTCGCCCGGGAGGTCGGCGGGGAGCGGCTCCTCTACGAACACGACCACCTTGAAGGGGGCGCCACGCGGCAAGTCTTCCACCGCGCCCACGATGTAGTCGACCGCGTGCTCGTCGAGGTCGCGCTCGCGAAAGGGAGCCGGATCGCGCCCGTCGAAAAGTTGCCGAACGCTACCGAGGCGCAAATCGATGCAAAAGAAGCCCTCTTCGAGGCGATAACGGTAGCCGTCCATCGGCGCGAGGGTAGGGGAGGGCGCTCGATTCGGCTACGGCGCAGCGCCGGCTCGCGGTTCGGGCGTTACGTGTATTCCGCACCGACGATTCGGGGGCCATTGTCGCTCCGCGCGGCGCGCGGGTGAACGGCCGTTGCGGCGCGCGACGGATGGTGCTTGTGTTATCGCGATGCGCACTCCTTCGTTCTTGCTCGGTTTTTGTGGTGGCGCGGGACTCGTCCTCTCCGCGCTCGTCTCGACGGCATGTGGCACCTCGGTCGAGATCCCGTCGCCGTCGCCGTCGTCGTCGGTGGAGGCGGGCGCGGTCAATGGACCCGACAGCGGCTCATCCGACGCGAGCGGACCCGTCACGGTCGGCCCGGCCGCGAAGATCCCGAAGCCGACCGGAACGTGTCCCGCGATCGTGGCGGGAGATGTCACGTTCTCGCCGGCGGGCGCTCCCCCCCGGAAGGTGAAGCTCGAATTGGACTCGGCCGCGGCGTCGAAAAAGGGCCCGCTCCTCCTCTATTGGCACGCAACGGGAAGCTCGCCCGCCGAAGCCGCGTACACGCTGGGCGCGAGCCAGGCGGCGTTTACGAGCGCGGGTGGCGTCGTCGCGGTTCCCTACGCCGACCCGTCCGCCGGACAGTTCGAGTGGTTCATCGTCAATCAAAGCCCCAAATTGGACGACTTCCTCGTCGCCGACGAGGTGGTCGCGTGCTTGGCGGAGGCGGGCCGCATCGATACCAATCGAGTGCACGCGACCGGCATGAGCGCCGGCGGGCTCCAGACGACCGCGCTCGGCTTCTTCCGCGCTTCGTACGTGGCGAGCGTGGCGACCTTCTCCGGTGGGCTCCCCGCCGGATTCGATCCGCCGACGCAAGGCTCCGAGAACAAGCTGGCCGCGTTCATTTTCTATGGTGGCGCGACCGACAGCGTGTTCGGAGTCGACTTCGCCGCAGCGAGCGACCGTTATCGTTCCACCCTCCGGGCAGCGGGGCACTTCACGGCGATTTGTGACCACGGCAAAGGCCACTCCATTCCTCGCGACGCGGCTCCCAGCATCGTGGAGTTCTTCGCCGCCCATCCGTTCGGCGTTTCGCCTTCGCCGTATGCGAGCGGCCTGCCTTCGTCGTTCCCCTCGTACTGCAAGCTCTGACGTCGAGCTTCGGTCCCCGCGAACGAGGCGCTCGGTAAAGGACATGCCTTTGCGCTCTCGTGCGGCGAGCGCCCGTGCGGCGCCGGTTTTGCGACCCGAGCGCAGGCGATGCGCCACTGGCAGCGAAGGTGCAGAATAGGGCGGTGAATTCCCCGGTCGGCGGGGCACGCCCTTTGCTCTTCCCGGCCCGTGCTCACGATTGCGACAGAACGTTTGGTCCGCGTAAGCGACCTCATGTCGAGCCCGGTCCGTACGATTCGCTCCGACGCGCGAATCGAAGAGGCGAAACAAGTGCTCGCCTCCGAACGTGTCAGCGCGCTCGCCGTGGTCTCCCCGAATGGCAAGCTCGTCGGTGTCGTGTCGACCACCGACGTGTGTGATCCGCGTCACGACGACCCGATCGCCGCGGTCGAAGCGGCGATGACACGCGTGCTCTACGCGGTTCGTCCCACGGACCCGGTCACGGCGGCGATCGGCCTCATGGTGCGCGAGTCGATCCATCGTGTGCTCGTCGTGAGCGACACCGGCGGGCTCGTCGGGATCGTGACGTCGATGGACGTGCTTCGCGCGATCGCCTCACGCTCCGGAGGCGACGACGCGACGGAGCTCGTCCGCATCGGCCGCTGAGCGAGGCCCGCGTCCGCGAAAAGGCATTCGCACGTTGCTTTCGCCCTCCGAGCGGCGTCGGTCGGCGATAGCCCTTTACGCGGATCGCAGCTCTGCGCATCTCTGCTTCAGAATGGAGAGGCTTTGCTCGACCTCGGCCTGCTCTCGGACCGAGAGCGACGTAAGCGCGAGGGGGGAAGCGCCGTCCTCTCCGAGAACACACGGGATGCCGGCGCAGGTGGCGTCGTCGATCGGCGCGCTCACCGGGAGAACGACGCGCTCGTCGGCGACGATGGCGCGCGTGATGCGCGCGACGGCGACTCCGATGGCGTGCGAGGTGGCGCCTTTGCGAGCGATGATTTGGTATGCCGCGCCACGAACGTTTGCGGCGAGCGTGCGCCTGAGCTCGTCGTCGAGGGCTATTCCCTTTGCGCGAAACGCGTCAGCGAGCGGGAGGCCACCGGCGCGCCCACTGTCGAGGAGACACACGGAAGAGTCTCCGTGCTCGCCGACGACGGAGGCGTGAATGCTCTCTGGTGAGATCGCGAGCAACCCCGATAGGGCATGACGAAGCCGCAGCGTATCGAGGAGCGTGCCGGACCCGAGGACGCGGACACCCTTCGGCGCCAAGCGACGGCGCATCGCCTCCGTCATCACGTCGACCGGATTCGTCACGACGAGCACGACGCGCGGCAAAGGATGGCGCTCGAGCGCCTCGGTGATGTCGTCGAGTGCCTTCTCGTTCCTCGCGAGGAGGGAGAGGCGGTCCTCCCCCGGACGCTGTTTGGCCCCCGCGGTCACGATGCACAGATCGCCACCGTGGATGTCGTCGTGGCCCCCGCCTTCGATGGTCGCACCGCCGAAGAGCGGGGCGGCGTGCGCGAGGTCGAGGGCCTCCCCACGAGCCTTGTCCGCGACGACGTCGAAGAGCGTCAAGCGAGACGCGACCCGGCCGTGGAGAATGGACACCGCCGCCGCTACGCCCACGGCTCCGGCGCCGATTACGGTCACGTGGATCTTGGTCTTCATCCGGCTCTTTTTACCTGGGATCGGCGCGCTTTGTCGTAGGAAGCCTGCGCAAAGGCTGCATGCCTGGCTCGGCGGGCGCCCGGTGATAAGCTGGCTCATGCTTAGCCGACGCCTCGACGTGAAGCAGCTCTTCCGGCGCCTCGTCGCAGGTCATGCCGTCGGGCAGCTTTATGGAATCTCGTGCGGCCCTTGCGCGCCGATCGAGTACCAGCCGCCGGACGTCACTGTGAGTGAATCGCAGGTGACGAACGAGCCGCTATCGATTTTGTGCGAGCACGTGTGCGGCGGCAAGGCGCTTACGTGCGCGGGAGCATCGCCTCCCACGACGCCGCTCCCGACCTCCTTCCCCTGCCGGGACGGGGTCGACGAGGACGGGCGAGCGAAGACGGTCGACGTCGCGGTCGACGCCGCGACGTTCGGCCCAGAGGAGCGAGAGGCGTGGCTCACCCTCTCGGAGCTCGCGCAGGTGAAGGCGGTGAAGACGGGCTCCGGTCCGGCGCCCGGCGCGGAGTGCCGACGGATTTGCAAATCGGCGAGCTCGAGCGAAGGTGCCAATCTGCCGGTCTCCTGCTCGTTCGCCAACCGCGAGGTCGTATGCACTCCCCCAACGAGGCAGTCGGTCGACAACTGCGCTGCCGGTCGGGTGCCTTTTGGCCTCGTCGCGCCGCGCGCCGATACCCGTGACGAGGCCGAGCGTTTTTGGATACTCACGCAGCACATGGAGGCGGCCTCCGTGCTCGCGTTCGAGGAGCTCGCCGAGACGCTCGCGCACCATGGCGCCCCTGCCGATCTCGTCGCGCGCTGCATCGTGGCGGCGGCACAGGAGCAGGAGCACGCCCGTCTCGCCGAACGCGAGCTGCGCGCGAGAGGTCTCGTGCCGGTCATCGTGCGACGCGCTCCGCCGGCGCCAGCGTCGCTGCTCGAAGTGGCGCTCCACAACGCCGCGGAGGGGTGCATCACCGAGACGCGCGCTGCGCTCCTCGCGATCTACGAATCGCAAGCCAACCCGGAGCCCGCGGTCCGCGCGTTCTTCGAGCGCGTCGCCACAGACGAGACGGAGCATGCCCAGCTCGCCTGGGATCTCCACGCGTGGTTCCTCGCGACGCTCTCCCGCGGGGCCGCTCGTGCATTGACGGCCCACCTCGAGGAGTGCGCGCGCGCGGCCGGCCGAACGTCGACCGCGGGGAGCACGCTGTTCGACGCAGCGGCGCGGCACGAGCTCGCAATTGGGATCTTCGAAGAGGTGCTGGAGCATTCACGGGCTGCGTAAATGGCGCCGTCGACGCGCCCAATCGTAGCTTCTGCCCGTGTCGCCCGCCCGCGCCGCGGTCGCTGCTTGGCTCATGAACGCGCAGGTCGTGCGGGCTCCTTCTGAGAATGCATCCCGATTTGGGCGCGACGGCACGGGGGCGTTTTTGCTACGTCCAATAGCGGTTCGCGCCGACGGACGCGGCGCGCCGAATCGACCCTCCTCGCGGTACGGTCTGCGTCGGGCTCCGCTCGCATTCTTGGGGTACGGTCATCGCAGATGACTCCCGCCGAAAAGCTCGGCTTGGCCGCCCTGGTGAGCTTCGCCGTCTTTCTGGGTGGGCTCGTCGTCGTGCGCGCGCTGATCGTGAGGCTCCCGAGCGATCACTTCGTGAAGCCCGATCCGGAGCGCTCGGGAGGCGTGCGTCTCGCGCGTCGAATCGGCGGCGGACTCCTCGTCGCGCTCGGCCTCTCGATGCTGGTGCTCCCCGGCCCGGGCATTTTGGTCATCGCGCTCGGAGTGGGACTCTTCGACTCGCCGAAAAAGAAGGAAATCCTGCGCAAAATACTCGCGCAGGAGAATGTGCGTAAATCGATGCGCGACCTTCGTGTCCGCGCAGGCAAGGAGCCGTTCGCCCTCGAAGAGCAATCGGGTTGATCGGCGTCGAGCCCTCGGACGAGCATCGCGTAGTGCCCATACGGCGGGCGCGCTCGAGAAGCGGTGCCGTCGAAGGCCTGCTCTGCACGTCGTCGCTGGGAGCACGCGCGGCAAGGAGCCATTCGGTCCTTTGGTGGATCCCCGACCGCTCGTTTTACGCTCCGTCGCCGACGAAATTGCGCAGCTACATGTAGGCGCGACGCTTGCAGTATCGCTCGGAATGCGGAAAGCAGCTCTTGCACTCACGACCATGGTCTCGGTTCTTTCGAGCTTCGCCTTCGGGTGCAGCGATACGGCCGCCGATACGGAGTCCGTCGAAGAGGAAGTGGGCGACGCGCTCGCCGCGAACGAGACGTTCACCCC
This sequence comes from Myxococcales bacterium, assembly GCA_013297655.1. Classification (GTDB taxonomy): domain Bacteria; phylum Myxococcota_A; class Polyangia; order Polyangiales; family Polyangiaceae; genus JAAFHV01. The sequence goes on from JAAFHV010000142.1 coordinate 8,643, forward strand.
AGCGGCGAAGCGGCTTTGGGATGCCTATGTGGCCGAGGCGACGAAGGGAGTCCGCCTCCAGCCGGGTTGCGCGCCGCTGAGGATCCCGGCGATCGACCCGAGCACGCGGAAGGCGCTTAGGCGCCCGAAGGGGGTCGTGGTGTTGTTTCACGGCTACACGGCGTGCCCGCAGCAGTTCATGAACTTCGAGCGCACCGTGAACGGGCGAACGGAGACCGTAGGCCTCGCCGCCCAGCTCAGCCGCGCGGGATACGAGGTGCTCCTCCCGCTGCTCCCGGGGCACGGTCGCGTCGCGCAGCCGAACCCCGCGTGGAAGGGAGGCTCCGAGGCGCTGCCCGATCCCGCGGTCGACAAGTGGCCAGTGATCGACGACGCGAGCGGAGTTCCGGCGCCGCTCACCACGGGGGACCAGCTCGAGGGGTCGCCCTATACCAAGCTCGTTCGGCAGATGAACGCCGTGGTCGCCGAAGTCCCCGACTCGGCCAATCGTGTCGTCGGAGGCATCTCCGTCGGCGGCGCGCTCGCGACCCACGCGACCGTGCTCGCGACGAAGAAGCCGTACACGCGCGCGCTCGTCGCGGCGCCGTTCTACCAGGCCAATCAAGGTCAGCTCAACGTCGTCCGCGCCGCCGGCGAGGCGCTGAGCCAAGCCGCGGACGCTACGACCCGCGCCGCTGTATTGGACTCGATCGCCAGCCTGTCCGTCGATCCGGGCGTCTTTGCGAAGCTCGCGCAGACCAAGATCTGGGAGCGGCTCGGTGACGTGCCATTAGGGTGGGGCGCGGAGTGTGAGCTCGTCGAACGACAGACGACGGGGAGGGCAGGAATTTGCCAGTTCCGGGTGCGCCATTTGGCCGGCGCGCTCCTCTACGGAAAGCTCGTGCAAGACAGCGTCGCCGGGCTCGCCCGCCTCCCCACGAAGGTGCAGATGACGGGCGTCGTCGACGATCCCGTCGTCAGCAATGCGGAGGTCTTCGCGGTCGCCAAACGCATCGAGGGTGTGACCGGCGCGTCGCGCACGAGCCTATGTGTTTACGAGAACGCGAGCCATTCCATGTTTTCTTGGCGCGACTCGAGCGTGAACAAGGAAAAATCATGGATTCCGTCGCTCGAGGCGAGCGCGGTCGCTTTCCTCACGAGCAGCTCCGAGCCGGCCCGCTTCTTCACCCGCAAGGGACCCGTCGTCGACAAGGCCGGCGCGGTGGAGGGTTGCAAACAGTAGAGTCGCACCGCGCGTCGCATCCGGAGCAAACCGCCCTCCGGATGCTACGCTCGAAAGCGGGAGCGAAGTGTCTCGAGCGAGATAATTTAAATGAAGCTCGGCCGCGGAGAGGATACCTTCGGCGCGCTCGCGGTCGGCCGGCGAGGCTTCACTTCGTGGATACCTCGTGTCGCTCGCGTAAGACGGAGACGCCGAGGCCGAGCGCGAAGGCCACCGCGACGAGGCTGCTCCCGCCATGCGACACGAGCGGAAGGGGAACGCCGACGACCGGGACGAGCCCGAGGACCATCGCGATGTTCGTCGCCGCCTGCCAAAAGACGAGACCGGCGACCCCTAGCGCCACGCGGCGGCTCGTCTCCGTGCGCGCGCGGGCGCTCGCCCGAACGAGGGCGGCGACGAGGACGCCGAACACGAGCACCATCGCGACGACGCCGACGAAGCCCATTTCGTGCGCCCATACCGCGAAAGCGAAGTCGCTCGATGCTTCCGGTAGGGGACGCGGCTCCGCGCCTGCCCACGCTCCGAACCCGCGGCCCCAAAACGAGCCCGTCGCGACGAGGCGGATCGCGTGCGCCGATTGATACCCCGCCCCGAGCGGATCATGGCCGAGGAAGCCCTGGAGTCGCGCTCTTTGATAGTCCCTTAGGCCGAAACGGAGGAAGGATGGCACCGCGACGACCACGAGCGCCACCGCGAACGCACGCGCGCGAGTGGTGAACGCTTCGTTGGCCATCATCGTCGCTCCGAAGAGCACGAGGAGGATGGCGGTGCCCAAATCGGGCGAAGCGAGCACCGGAACCATCGCGCCCGCGACGATGAGGAGAATCGCAGCCAGCTCGCGGGTGCCGCGCTTCGCTTGCCGGCCGAGCGCCCACGCGATCATGAGCACCAGCGTCAGCTTGAGCGGCTCGGATGGTTGGAAGCCGAAGTGCCCAATCGTGAGCCTTCGATGCACGCCATGCGATAGGTCGAGCGGGAGGCACGTCGCGAAGAGCGTTAGGCCGTAACACAGGGGGGCATATCTCACGAGCCCGTCGACCGGGACGAACGCCGCGATGGCGAACGCGAGACCCGCGGCCACGTAAGGGAGCGCGTGGGTCGTCGACCGGTGCACGCCGACCGAGACGCTGTGTTGCGTGAGGAGCCCCGCGATGACGAGGGTTATCGCCGCCGCGACGATCGCGGCGACGTTCATCTGCTTCGCGCGGGTCATGGCCGCTCCGTCTCGCCGTCGCCGAGCGCGGCCTCGATAATCTGGTATCCGGTCGCGGCGACCTCCGCGGAGGTGGCTGCGGTTTCGCTGAGGACGACCACGACGACGCGCGGGGCGAGCGCGGGGGCAAACCCCGCGAACCAATGCACGTCCGGGCCATCCTTTCGCTGCCCCGCCGCCACGGTGGCTGCGACGTTCGCTGGGGCATCGTAACGTAGGGCGCTCTTCTTCAGCGCGTCCCGGATCGATCCGAGCGCGTCGCGCGAGGGCAGCACGCCTCGTTCCACGATAGGGTCGGCGCCGAGGACCCGGGGCGCGAGGACCCGCCCGCCATTGCCGAGAGCAGCGTACGCGACGGCCACCCCGAGCGGCGTGGTGCGCACTTGCCCTTGCCCTACGGAGGCCGGCAGCGACATCATCGACGCAAGCCGCTCATCGTGCTCGTAAAGTGGAAACGCGCTGGCAGGCTCACCCAAGGCCATGCCGACGGGCCCTATCATTCCCGCGCTGCGGAGCGCCTGGTTCATTCCGGCGAGCCCGAAGGTCAGCGCGTTTCGATAGAAGTAGACGTTGCAGTGTTGCTCGATCGCGGAGGCCGCCGTCACGCTGCCGTGCAGGTGCGTGCAGTGAAAGATGCGCTTTTGGAAGAGGGCAAAGCCGCGGCAGGTCTCTTTTGGAGTGCCTATGCCGCGCTCGCGTTCGGCGAGCACCTCGAACGGAAAGACGAGGGCGCCAGGGGCCTGGGCGTCTTGGCGGGTGCGGTCGACCCACGGCGATTCGGTGCCGAAGAGCCGCGCGCTTCGGCTTCGTGGATTGGAATCGATCGCGGGGACGGAGATCGAGGTAAGTACGGAGCCGTCGCGCGGATCGAGCACCACGAGGGCTCCCCGTCGAATCCCCGCGCGCTCGAGGATATCGGCGGCTTCGCGGCTCAGCTTCGCGTCGATCGTGAGCGCTAGGTCGTCGCCGGCGCGCGGGGGTGTCGTTCGAATGGCTTCGCCTCGTATCCACGAGGTCGAGGGGACGACGCGAGTTCCGGAAGTGCCACTCAGCGACGACTCGAACGCACGCTCGACCCCCGAGCGGCCGACGCGTTCCGCGGGGGTGGCGCCTTGCCCGACGTGACCCAGGTAGTGTCCGAGCGTGGCACCGAGCGGGTAGTGGCGGCGAATGGTGTCTTCGATGGTGAGCCCGCGCCGTCGAAGCGCGCGCACTCGCGCGACGACCGGCTCGGACGCGGCCCGTTTCACGACGATCGACCGGTCGCCGTTGCGCTTCGCGAGCTCTCGGACCTTCGACTCGAGAGCGCGGGATTCCGCTGCGTCGAGGTCGAGCGCGCCGACGAGCTCGGCGCGCGCGGGAGTGGAACGGAGAAGCTCGAGGCTCGCCTTGACGTCGTGCTCGACGCGATCTTCTGCGAGCAACCGACCGTGGGCGTCGAGGATCCGCCCTCGGTGGGCGGCGAGGTGCATGGTGCGCGTGCGCTCTGCCGTGAGGTGCGCCGCCTCCCGTTCGCTCCGGGAAGAGAGCTGGAGCTCGGCCGCGCGCCCGACGAGGACGAGCCCGAGCCCGAGCACGATGCCGCCGAAGACACGATTTCCCGATGGAACGCCTAGTTTCGGGGTCGCCGAAGGTGGCGTCGTTTCGGCCATACGGAGGTCTTACGTCGGATCACGCGAAGTGCTTCCCGCGAGATTCGATGGGTTCGCTCGACGGCCTCCGAGCGGCGGCGCGGCTTCGAGCCTTCCGCGTGCGCCACGACGAGGCGACGAGGTGCGCGGGGAAGCTTTTCGAGGGAGCTAGGGGGAGCTCTCGCCGATGACGCAGAAGCCGTTGCCGAAAGGATCGCTGCAGAAGGCGACGGGCTTCTTTCCCGGCGGGCGAAATTCGTTCTCGATCGTGCCGCCCTCGGCGCGGATACGGGCCAAGACGGCGTCCACGTCGGTGACGTGGAGGTCGAGGTGGACGGGAGTCCAATGACGCTCGTAGTGGCGCTCCTCCGCGCCCGCCGACGAGCTCTTCGTCCCGGTCGCCTTTTCGTGCATACATACAGTGACGTTGTTGGCGTCGACGACTGCCATCGTGGGGAATGGTCTCGCGACCTCCGCGAAGGCGAACACCGCCCCGTAGAAGCGGAGCCCAGCGGCGAGGTCCGGCACGTCGATGCTGACGTGCACCGTCGCGCGGGCGTTCTTGGCTTTGTCGGCGGTCACGGCGCGCCTCGTTGCGGTGAGGCGCTCGTGCGGAGGAGGGCACGCGCCGAGATCGCGCCTGGACCGATTGAGGCCATTCGCGACGACAACGCTCGTCGCACGTCGGAGCTCGTGAGCATGACAGCCGATGCTAGCGCGAGCCCGGATCGCCACAAGGGGAGATCGCCGCCGGTGTCCCGCGCTCCGCCGTCCGTGCGAGCCGACGCGTGCCGAAGCTGGGTATTCGGCACTCTTGGGGCTACGCACGCGCCAGCGTCGAACGAGCTCGACCTTCGACGGGAGTGCTACGTAGCCCCGGACTCCGCTATCTGAGCGCCGAGAGGAGGCGAGTGAGCTGCTCGATGAGCGCGCCGCCGTAAGGGAGCTGGTACGTCGCGGGGTGGGTGAGCACCCAGAGCGCGGTCTTTACCTCGACCTCGCCCTCGAGCACCCGCACGAGCCCCTCTTCGCCGATGAGCAACTCGAGCGGCAGCGGCCCGTCGGGGGCGTACACGATGCCGAGCCCGCGGAGCGCCGCGCGCCGCAAGAGAAAGATGTCGTTCATCGCGACGGCGGGGGAGATCGCGATCTTGCTCCCGTCTTTGAGCGTTAGCTCGTTCGTTTGGCGGCCCGCAGACTGCCAAACGAGGAGTCGGTGAGAGCGCAAGTCGTCTACGGTTTTTGGCGTGCCGTGCTCTTTCAGGTAGTCCGCCGTCGCGAGCAAGCGCTCCTCGAGTGACAAAACCTTCTTTGCGATCCACGGACCATCGGGCGGGCGCGGAGCCATGCAGAGCGCGACGTGCGCGTCGCCAGAGAGCGCGCTCGACGGATCGTCGACGCTCACGACCTTCCACGAGACCTTTGGATAGAGGCGCATCAGCAGCTCGAGGCAGATCGCGACGAGCCCCGCCGGGAGCCCCGGTGGCATCGCGACACGGACCTCGCCGGTGGGCTCCGTGCCCGCGGTGCGCACGAGGTCGGAGAGCGACTGGACCTCGTTCAAGAGGCTGCGCGCCTTCTCGACGAGCATGGTGCCGGCGCCGGTGAGCACCGCGCCCTTTTGGTTTCGCTCGAGCAGCTTCACCCCGAGGCGTGCCTCGAGCTCGTTCAAGCGCCGACGCAGCGTCGCGATCGGGAACCTGAGCGATTTGGAAGCGCGGCGAGCGAGCCGCGATCCACGACGGACACGAAAACCCGTAGCTCGTCGAGATCCATGATCTTCCGTCGGAGGCTACCGTAGCGAGCCGAACCTGTCGCGCCCGCCTCGGCGATAGGCGCACGATGGACCTCGGAGTGGCTCAGAGGCACTCGGGTTTCGGGACGTGCTTGCCGTTCCCATCGAGCTTGTAAGGCGGGGAGCAGTTCGCTGCGGGAGGAGGCGGTGGCGGCGCCACGTTCGTCGTCGCGCTCGCGGTCGGTTTTGGCCGCTCGGTCCCCGTCGCGGTTGGGACGAGCTTCGGCTTGCCTGCGCGCGGTGGAGACGAGGGCGCCGTCGCGGTCGCGGTCGCGACTGACGCGGTGGTCTCCGCGGTCCCGAGGGGGGGGCCGACCCCGAATCGGGAATCGAGTGCGTGGACGGCGGCGGATCGAGGGCCTGCGTCGACGCGGACGGTGTGGACGGTGCGCTTCGTGGGAGCGCCTCGAATGCGATCACGACGAGGCTCGCGATCCCCACCACCACCGAGATCCCGAACAAGCGGCGCCCGATGGGGGACACGGGCTCGGGCTCTGCCGTGGCGACAGACGTGTCCACCGGCTCGAGCGTAGACGCACGATTCGGCCACATCGCGAGGGTCTTTGGGGTGGAGGGGGGTGGCTGCGCGGAAGCTTCGGTCGCGACGATGGGCGGCGCCGGGAGGGTGGGGGAGGACACGCTCGCGCGTGACGGCAGCGCGGTCTCGATGGCGACGAGGGAGGTGCGTGCGCGCTCCGTACCGTAGGGCGCGAGATCGCCGGCGAGCTCGGTCACGGAGGGATAACGATGGTCGCGGTCTTTCGCGAGCGCACGCAAAAGGATTCGCTCGAGCTCCTCCGGCGCGTCTGGGAGGAGCGCGCGCAGCCGCACCGGCTCCGCGTCGAGCACCTTCGCCACGAGCTCCGGCAGCGACGCGGCGACGAAGGGATATTCCTGCGTGAGCATCTGAAAGAGGATGACGCCGAGCGACCACACGTCGCCTCGTCCGTCGACCTCGCTCGGGGTTCGAAGCTGCTCGGGGGACATGTAAAGGGGTGAGCCGAGCACGCCTTGGGTCAGTGCGAGGGTGCGGCTCGTCTCGTCGCCGACGAGCTTGGAGATGCCGAAATCGAGCACCTTGATGCACGGCGCGCCGCTCCTGCGTCGCGTGAGGAAGAGGTTCGCGGGCTTCAGATCGCGATGCACGATCCCCACCGCGTGCGCTTCGGCCACCGCCTCGAGCACTTGGAGCAGCAAGTCGACCGCCTCCGCTACGGGCAGCGGCGCGCGCGCGAGCACCTCCTCGAGATCCTCACCCTTGAGGAGCTCCATGACCATGTAGGGCTCACCGGACGGGAGCCGACCCACGTCGTTCACGCGCACGACATGGTCGCTCGCGATTTGCGCCGCCGCCCGCGCCTCGCGCATGAAGCGGCGCACCATGTCGTCGTTCGCGGCGTACTCGCCGAGGATCATCTTGATCGCGACGAGCTCACCGAGCTCGAGGTGGCGCGCAGCCACCACGAAGCCCATTCCTCCGCGCCCTAGCTCGCGCTCGACACGATACTTGCCGAGGAGCACCTCGCCCACCCGATCGGCGCGCGCAGGAGTGGGCGATTCGGACGAAGGGGCAGGCGGGCTCGCGTCGCTCACGGCTTCCTCGCGCAGCGCGCGCCGACGTAGGGGAACGGATTACGCGCGCCTTCGATGTTGCGCGCAGTGCCCTGCATGAGCTGAAAATCGCCCTGGAAGGACCCCCCGCGCATGGTGCGCGTGGGCGGGCTTCCCGCGGGCAGGTGAGCGCAGTCCCGGCAGTCTCCGTACGGTTCGGGCTGGCCGTCGAGCACCCACTCGTAGAGGTTCCCTCCGAGGTCGAACTGGCCGTAGGCGCCCACGCCCGCCGCGATGGCGCCGACGGGGGCGATGTTGGCCGAGCCCGAGCACGTACCGGTTCCGTTGAAGAAGCAACCCCACGCTCCCAGATCGGCGTTGGCCCCGGGCTGGCCGCCGCCCGCCCACGGGTAGGTTCGGGTGCCCGCCGCGGTGGCCGCCAAATGCCACTCGGCTTCGGTGGGCAGAAACCCGCCGTCCCAAATGCAAAAGGCATAAAGGGTGTACCAGGATGCGCAGTTTTGAGGCTTTTTCTCGTTTGCGCCGGGCGCGGGGGTGAACGTCTGATAGCCATTCCCGCAGTTGAGGGTCTCTGCCCACTCGACGGCCGTGGCGGGGAGGAACGCATTCCACTCGAGTGCGTTCCAGCCCGTCTCCGAGCCGCCGTTCAGGCCGCCGCTGCCCAAGTGGGAGTGCCTGCCCGAAGCGGCGGGTGGCCGATACCCGGCGACGGCGGCGGCGACGAACTTTCGAAAGCGGCCGACCGTAACCTCGTAGTCGTCGAGGCGAAAGGTGGAGACGGTGGCGGGGGAGCCGCCGGGAGCACGGTTGTAGGTGGTGCCGAGCACGAGGGAGCTCGCGCAGCAGCTCGAAGTCCCTGTCGCGCCACATGTGGAGACTCCGCTTCCGCCGCCGACGCAGCTCGCTGGTCCGCAGACGTTGGGGCCGCCCCCGCCGCATACCGAGCCGTCGGTGCACGTGTCCGGGCACGCCACGACGACCCCGCAGTCGTTGGTCGCGGGACCGCACGCCTTCGACTTGCAGGTGACCGTGAGCGGCTCCGCCACGCACGCGGCGTCGACCCCGGGGGCAGCGTCGGCCGCGTCGTTTTGCGGCCGCGCGTCGCTCGTGGTGCTCGCGTCGTCGACCACCGCGCCATCCGTCGCGGCGTCGCTCGCTCGTTCGGTGAGGTCACCGAGGAGCGCGCCGCAACCGGCGAGGAGCCCGAGCGAGGAGAGAGCTGCGGCGAGGCGAGGAGCGTGCCGATGCGCGCTCATTGGAAGGTACCTCCCAAAAGCAGCGCGGTGCCGCTCGGGGTGGCGATCGGCGTGACACGCAGGCCCGCGACGCCGGCGCGCTCGGGTGCGGCGCTCGGCCCGAACAAGAGGACCGCCAGCCCGCCGGCGAGGAACAGCGAACCTGCCACGAAGCCGACCGTGGAGCCGAGCGCCGCGCCCTCGATCCCGCTCGTCGTCCCTCGATCGCAGACGTTGGCGTCGTCGCAGTTGGCGCTGCTCTTTTTCCCTAGGGCGACGATGCCGAGCGCCGCGCCCGCCCCGAGCCCCACCATGCCCGCGCCCACCGCGGCCCACCCGGCGGTGCGCCACGGGTGAGCGTTGTTCGTCGCAGCCTTCGGCTCCGCCCCCGGTCGAGTGGATACGATCGCAACTTTGGCGGGCTCGAAGACGGCTTTGATCGGGACGGCCTGTTGCCCCTCCTGAACCATTTTGAGGACGACCACCTTGGAGCCGTCACGTGCGACGAAGGTGAGCTGATGCGGCCCCGGATCGAGCGCGATCGCCCGGCCTGTCGCGCCCTCGGCGATGGAGCGCCCGCTCTCGTCGATTACCTTCACGAGGTCGACGACTTCTCCGCGCTCGTTCTCGGCGGTGAGCACGATCGTCGGCTGGCGGCGGTCGAGCTCGTCGAGCCACTTCGTACACTCGGCGACCATCCAGTCTTTGCATACGGGTCGCGCGCACGCCACGAGCTGCTCGCGGGCGCGAAGGAACTCGCCGCGGTTGCGCATCTCCTGGCCGGTCTCGTAGGCAGACGCGCACGCCGCTTTGTCGTCTGCGCGCGCGCTTCCGCTGCCGAACATGACGGCGTGGATCGTGAGCAGCACGGCGATTGCCTTCGAGCGACGTACGAAATACCGCGAACGCGTGGTGGTCATTGGGAGCCTCCTCGTGCGCAAAAACGCGGGCCGCACACACGGTCGACCAATCGAGCGTGTCGCTCGGTTCGGAGGGTGCGCAGCCCGTGGAAGAGACGGTAAAGCCCGCTCCCACGCCGGCATAGGTCACAGATGATCGGGCCGCGATCCGTTCTTGAGAGGGTCCCGCGAGCGTGCGTCACCACCCGCTTGCGCTTCGCGTGGGGTATGCCATGATGGTCGTCATCGCATGCGCTACCCAGAAGGCCACAAAGGCTCCGTTCGCGCGACGATCGTGGCGAAGGCGGCGCGTGCTCTGCGTGCGGGCGGTCTCGCGGGCGTGAGCATTCCGGCGCTCATGAAGGCGGCGGGGCTCACCCACGGGGGCTTCTACGCCCACTTCGAGAACCGCGACGAGCTCGTCTCCGAGGCCGTGCTCGCCGCTGCACACGAAACCGCCGCGCGCGTGCTCTCTCCCGAAATAGGCGATCTCGACGCCACCCTCGATGCCTATCTCTCGATAGGGCACGTCGAGCATCCGGAGGTCGGTTGTGTCATCGCCGCCCTCGGGACGGAGGGGCGCGCGCAGTCCAAGCCCGTGCGTCGTGCGTTCGCGGAGGCCGCCCGTGGCTTCGTTCGTCTGCTGGAGACGAAGCTTCACCCGAAGAGCGCCGCAGGCACCCTCAGCGACGAGGCGATGCGCCTGTCCGCCCAAATGATCGGTGCGGTCGTCCTCGCGCGCCTCGTCGACGACCCGGCCCTCGCCGCCCGCATTCTAAACGCCGCAAAGGCTCACTAACCGCACCTACCCCTACGACCCAGCGCCGCGTGGCGCTGGGAAAACGTTCGCGAAATGGAATGACGATCGTCATGCAAAGATCTCCGAAAGCCTCCGTTGCCCGCTCTTCTCCGGCCGAGCGCGCTCGCCTCGCCGACCACCCCACCGTGCGCGCGGTGCGAGCCCGCCCGGAGCCCGCCCCGGAGCGCCTCACCCTCGCGCGGATTCGTGCGATCGCGCTCGAAGCGGGCGCCGACGACGCGGGAGTGGTGTCTCTCGAGCACCCCGATCTCGCCGCAGAGGTGCCGCACGTGCGCGCTGCGTTCCCTGCCGCTCGCTCCATCGTGTCGATCGTCATGAGCACGCACCCGGACGACATTCGGAGCCCCGCGCGCAGCGTCGCCAACCTCGAATTTCACCGCGCGGGCGCGGAGGTAGACGAGGTCGCGCGTCGCATCGCGGTGGCGCTCGCGGCGCTCGGACACCCGAGCATCAACCCGGCGATGGCGTTCCCGATGGAGATGGAAGCCTTCCCCGGACGCACGTGGATCGTGTCGCAGAAGGTCGTCGCCGTCGCCGCCCAGCTCGGCCGAATGGGGCTCCATCGAAGCGTCATTCACCCGAAGCTCGGCTCGTTCGTTCTCCTCGGCTGCGTCGTCACTTCGGCAGAGATCCACGAGGAGGCCGAGCCCCTCTCGTTCGATCCATGTGTAAGCTGCAAGCTTTGCGTAGCGGCGTGTCCGGTCGGCGCGATAGAACCGGACGGCGCGTTTCGGTTCTCTGCCTGTTACGACCACAACTATCGAGAGTTCATGACCGGCTTCGGCGATTTCGTCGAGGAGATCGCGGACAGCAAAAATCGGAACGAGCTCCGCGATCGTGTGTCCATCTCGGAGACGGCTTCCATGTGGCAGTCGCTCGCGTACAAGCCGAATTACAAAGCGGCCTATTGTATCGCGGTTTGCCCCGCGGGGGAGGACGTCATCGGCACGTTCTTGCGCGACCGCGCCGGGCACTTGCGGTCCGTCGTCAAGCCGCTCACGGAGCGGACGGAGCCCATTTACGTGGTCGCCGGCTCGGACGCCGAGGCCCACGTCAAAAAGCGATTCCCCCATAAGCCGGTGCGGGTCGTGAAATCGAGCCTCCGGCCGACGAGCGCGCGCGCGTTCTTTCGCGCTATCCCGCTCACCTTTCAACGCGGCCCCGCTACCGGGTGGAGCGCAACGTTCCACTTCGACCTCTCCGGGGACGACTCCGTGAGCGCGACGGTGAGGATCGACGACGGCACCCTCGAGGTGAGCGATGGCCTCGTCGGCGTGGCGGACGTGACGGTTCGCGCGAGCGGGCAGGTGTGGCTCGAAGTCGCGACCAAGAGGCGAAGCCCGACCCTCGCGGTGCTCACTGGGCGTTTGAAGGTTCGGGGCGATCGCGCGCTCCTCGGCCGGTTCGCCGCCTGTTTTCCACGATGAACGAAGAGGAGAAGACGATGGTTTTCGACATTCGTATGCGAATTTGCCTAACGATCGTTTCCTGTCTCGCGCTGCTCTGTGGGTGCGGCTCCCTGCCCCCGGTCGGCGACCCGACGAACGCTCTTCCGCAGGCGACGACCCCGCGCGACAAGATCCGCTGGCCCGCGGGCTATCGGCCAGAGGAGGCGAGCTTCTTCGTTCACAACGAGGTCCACGTGAGGGCGCCTCCCGAGCTCGTTTGGGAAGTGCTCGTGCACGCCGAGGCGTGGCCCACATGGTACGAGGGCGCGTCCGACGTGAAGCTTCCGAGTGCCGCCCGCGGCGTTCTCACCGAAGGTACGAGCTTCACCTGGACCACGATGGGCCTCGACTTTACGTCGACCGTGAAAGAGCTCGCCCCGCCGTATCGGCTCAGTTGGGAGTCGCGGAAGTCGACCATCAAGGGCTATCACGCGTGGCTTGTCGTCCCGACACGAGACGGCTGCGACGTGATCACGGAAGAGAGTCAGCACGGGTTCCTGACCCTCATGCAGAAGATCTTCGTCCCCACCAAGCTTCACCGCTTGCACGACGTATGGCTCGCAGGTATCAAAAAGAAGGCAGAGGCGAAGGCGCTCACCACCCCCGTTCCGGGATCGTCGCCCGTGCCCCAAGTGGCGGTGCAGCGGTGAGTGGTGATACGGTATTTGCAGACACGTCTGCTGTGCGAGGCTTCGTATGATGTGGCTCGCGTCGCTCGTCGAGAGTGTTCCTTCGCCGCTAGGGATCGCAGCGGCATCCCACGGCGCGTTGGCGATCGTGTGCTTCGTGGCGACGGTGGTGGAGGCGCGGCGGAGAGGGCGGCGCGTGAGCGTGACGAAGCCGCTCCGGTTCGCGCTATCGATCGCGATCTTCCTCGCCACCATGGGCGTGGCGCTTCACCACCTCACGCTCGGCGCGACACCACGGTCGACCCTCGCGTGGGTCTTTGCGGGCACGATGACCGTGGAGATGCTCGCGATCGCGGGCCAAGCGCTACGCGGAACGAGCTCTCATTTCAACGTATCGGGAGCGACGAACCGCGCCGTGTGGCACATAATGGTGTGGGCGATCGTGATGGCTTCGGTGGGGCTCGTGGTGGTCGCGGTCGTGGCGACCGCGAGACCGTTGCGCGAGACGGATGGCAGCGAAATGAGTGCGCTCGTAGCGGCGGGGTGGCGAGCGGGCCTGTGGCTGCTGCTGCTGGTGCCGGTGTCCGGCTTCGCGATGGGCTCACGAATGCGGCACTCGGTCGGAGGCGAAGACGGTCGACGAGGGCTCCCCGTCGTCGGGTGGAGCTCGCGGCACGGCGATCTCCGTGCTTCTCACTTCTTCGCGCTCCACGCCCTACAGATATTGCCACTCAGCGCCCTGCTTCTCACGCGGTGTCCTATTTCGGCGGAGGCGCGGGCCATCGCTTTGGCGCTCGTGATTGGCCTCATTGCCGCGCTGTGCCTCTTCACGCTAGTCCAGGCGCTTCGAGGCGAGCCATTCCTCCGCGGCGCGACGGGCACCGGAGGGCCGTGATTGACCGCTTGGTGCGTGTGCGCGACCTCCGCGACGGGATCGGCGCCTACGTGCTCAGTCGCCTCCGCGGCGGCTCGTGCGGGGCCGTCGAGCGGGAGGAGCCTTCGTCGTCTTCGGTGGCGACGGACGAGGCGCGGCGTCGCGACTCGGCACTTCGCCATAGGCCATGACGAAGACACGAACCTGCTCCTCGGCCACCTTCGTGATGTCGAGCGGGCGGCACGTACTGCCACCGAGCGGCTGCTGGTGAATGAGACCCATGAGGACAGGGCTCAAGAGAGACAGAGCCGCCAAGCGCAAATCGCAGGGCTTGAGCTCCCCCCGCGCCGCGTGGAGGGCGAGCCTGCTCTCAAGCGCGGCGAGGGTGGGCTCGAGTATGCTGTCGACGAACGCGGGACCGACCGCCACGTTGCTCAATCCCGCCCCGAGCCCGAACGCGATGAGGTGCCCTACGCCAAACGTGAACCCCATCACGAAGTGCTCCAAGTACTCGCGGAGCGAACGCGCGAGAGGCGGAGTGGCAGCGCCAGCGCCGGCGGCCCGCTCGAGGTGAACCTCACCCTCGCGTCGCGATTCGGCGAGGGCAGCGACGAGAACCGCGTCGCGAGAGGGAAAGTAGTGCCGGAGCGCGTTCGGCGTGACGTCGGCGATCCGCGCGAGCTCGCGGAAGCTAGGGATTTCCCCGGGAGCGTCGAGGGCGTGGCGCACCACGCTCGCCGCGATCTCGCGCCGCGAGCTCTCGAAGTCCTTGTTTCGGCTTCCTTTCGCGCGTCCCACGCAAAATACCTAGCACGATGGGCGGGGTCTGCTTATATCTATGGCCGAATGGTCAGTAATATTTTCCGAGGTGCTCTCTGCGTGGTGGCCATTTGCGAACCCACGGCCCGCGGTGGCGAGGGTTCTCCGCGCGGATCGCCGCAGCGTTTCCCGGTTGGGGAGCGTCACCGGTGAGTAAGCCGACCTCACGTGGACGAAGCGTGAAGGCCGCGCCTCCAAAAGCGAATCCGTGCGGTCGCCCGTCGGCGCCCGGCGATGGTACCGCGGCCCTCTTTTTCGAGGTCCTCATGTCGTCGCTAGGCCTTCATCGCGGGTCGGATCGCCACGTCGATCGACGACGCGACGAGGAGAACGCAGAGCACCGCCGCCCGGAGCGCCTAGCTGCGGCAGGTACCCTCGCAGGGTCGAACGACATCGCGCACACCAACGAAGAGGATCGCGTCGTTCCTCTCGTTGACTCCCGCCCTCGCGCGAAGAAAAAGAGACTCCCGCGGTAGAATGGCGTGCCCCTCGCGCGACATCCTCGTGAACCGCTCGAACGAGCGAGAAAGAGCGAACGATGAACTACACGATTTTGGTCTACGAGACGGCGGAAGAGCTCGCGGCGCGCACGGACCCGAAGCGGAGCGAGTCGTACTGGGCGGCGTATACGGACTACTCTCGCGCCCTGGCAGAGGCAGGGATCGTGCGCGGCGGGGCGGGCCTCACCCCTCCGCAAACGGCGACGACGCTGCGAGTGCGTGGCGGCAAGCGCGCCGTTCACGACGGACCGTTCGCCGATACGAAAGAGCAGCTCGGCGGATTCTTCGTCATCGAGGTCGCCGACCTGGACCAGGCGCTCGCGTGGGCGGCGAAGTGCCCTTCCTCTTCGACCGGCAGCGTCGAGGTGCGGCCGAACCTGCCCCCTCCTCCCCAGGCGTGACGTGAGCCACGCAGCCGAGCGCGTCGCGCGAGATTCGTATGGGCGACTCGTCGCCATTCTCGCCGCGCGCTCGGGTGATATCGCCGCTGCCGAGGACGCGCTGGCAGAGGCGTTTCTGAGCGCGCTCGAGAGTTGGCCGACGGCGGGTGTTCCCGAGAGCCCCGAGGCCTGGCTCGTCACGGCCGCGCGCCGGCGCCTCCTCGACACGAGCCGAAAATCCGGTGTGCGAGAGCGTGCGCGCCCGGCGATCGAGGCCGCGCTCGACGAGCTGGCGTCCGCGACGAACGCGATGAACGCGGACGCGCACATCCCCGACGAGCGTTTGCGCCTTTTGTTCGTGTGTACCCATCCCGCGCTCGGGACCGATACCCAAGTACCGCTCATGCTTCAAACGGTGCTCGGGCTGGACGCCGCGCGCATCGCGAGGGCGATGCGTGTCGCTCCCAAGACGATGGGCCAGCGTCTTTGGCGCAGCAAGGTGAAGATCGCCGAGTCTGGTATACCGTTCACCGTGCCGGCGCGCGAGGAGCTCCCGGAGCGACTCGACTCCGTGCTCGAGGCGATCTACGGCGCCTATGGGACGGCGTGGGAAGACGTCATCGGCGAGGATCCTCTTCTCGTCGATCTACGGGCGGAGGCTATTTTTCTCTGTCGCCTCTTGCGCGAGCTGCTCCCGCTCGAGGCCGAAGTGGCGGGGCTTTTGTCGCTCGTGCTCTTTGCGGAGGCGCGGCGTGGTGCACGAAGGAG
>JAAFHV010000143.1 GCA_013297655.1 Myxococcales bacterium
GCGAACGGCGCGAACGGCGAAGGGCGTCATGCCGGCACCATGAGCAATCCTCGGGCCGACGCGATCTGCGCGATACGGGCTCGATTTCGCGTGCGCACGGGACTCTCGGCGGGCACCGAGCGGGCGCGCCCCGGGCGCACGACCCGAGAGCGGGGGGTGACCTGCGACTTCAGAACACGAACGCGAGGCCGCGCGGGGCGGCGGTGACGCGCGGGGCGGACTTGGTGGTCACGAGGAGATACGTGCCTATCGCAGCAGAGACGACACCGAGCGCGATACCGATGTTCGCCCCCCACGCGAAGCCGTTCGCGGCGGCCTCCGCGGAACGAGCATCGGCGTTGCACCCCACGGCGCTCGCGCAGATGCGCTCTGTCTCGGCGTGGCGAGAGAACGCGAGCGCCCCGCTCACGCCACCGCCGACGACGAGGAGCCCGCCGAGCCCGAGGAGACCGAAGCCCACCACCCGCCGATTCGTGTCGGCGACCTCTCGCGGGGCCTCTTTTGCGGTGGGAAACAAGGGCAATCGTGAGGCGGGCTCGTCTTCGAGGGCGTCGATCGCGAGCTCGAAGACTTTGCCGGGGGCGTTCACGTCGACCTCGCGCTTCGCCTCGCGTTTGCCAGGCGCCACGACGGTGAGCACGTGCACACCGGGGTCCATCGGCACCTCGATGCCCCACGCCTGCCTACGCACGCTCGCGCCATCGAAGCGCACGTCGACCGCGTCGAGGGCGGCGACCTTGGGGCCGATGCGCACGACCACGCGCGCGACCTGCTCCTTCAGCCGGGCGAGGCGCTCCCTCGCGAGAGACTCGCGCTCCTTGTTTCCGTCTTTGATCGAGCGAGAGAGAGTCTCCTCGAAGGCGATCGCGGCCGAGGCGTTCTTGCCCTCTTTTTCCAGGCAGATCGCGAGGTTGTAGACCGTGCCGCTCGCGGGATCGAGGCGGTGGCTCTCGGCCAGCTTGGGGCACGCCTCGGCGTAGTTGCCCGCTTGCATGAGCTTCACCGACGCGTCGAACAGCGCCTCCGCGAAGCCGGCTGTGGACTCCGGCGCGGCGCGACCAGGGTCGCCCGCGGCTTGCGCGCGGACCACGGACGGGACCGACGACGACACCACCACGACGAGCGCAGCGATCACGGTGGAGGAATGGCGAGCCATAGAACGCGGTGCAGTCTATCGAGGAGTCGCGATCGGCGCACGTTACCTGCGGGCGTCGATCGCGAGCCTCTGGCCCGAGATTCTTCCACCCGCGGCGACCTCGCCCCGACGCACCCGTCGACGACACGAAGGCCCTTTATTTTCAGGGGATCGGCTCTTCGCGCACCGGCAGGTGGCGCGCGGATGGGCACGAACGCGAAGCGTGGGGCCGTCTCGCCGACCTCGATCTCGCGACCGACGCGCGACCTTTCACATGCGTCGCGAGGTCGCGATCGGGGGCACCGACGGGGCGGAGGGCGGCGGGGTGGGCGCGCTTCCCGGGGTGACCGCGGAGGGCGGCAGGCGCGGCACGGACGACGCTTTCGCCGACACGCTCGCGCGTGGGCTTGTCAGGCTCGCGCTCGCGCTCGCGCTCGCTGGCAAAGAGCTCGCTGCCGTCGCCGAGACGCTCGCGAACGACGCGCTGGCGAGGCTGCTCACGCTCGTGGCGGAGAGGGTGGGCGGATCGATGCTCGCCGTCGCGCTCGCGGTCGCGGTCGCTGCAGCGCCCCTGTCGCGGAGGCCAATACCCGCACCCGCACCTGCGATTCCCAGCGCGAACGTGATGGCGGTGCCGACCAGGAGCACGCGACGGCGCGTCCACGGCGTGCGAAGAGGGAGCACCTCCGAGGCGAGCGCGGGTTTGCGCGAGGGCCGCTGCGAGGGCCGGCCTTCGAGCACGTCGATGACGTCGTCGAGGGTGGGCCTCTCGGCGCGATCTCGAGAGAGCATCTCGCGCACGAGATCGGAGAGGGCCTCCGGGCAGCCTGGTGCGGCGTCGACGAGGGTGGGAAACGTGCCTGTCATGATCGCCTTGAGGACTTGGCCGGAGCCGGAGCCCTCGGTGGGACGGCGGCCCGCGACGCACTCGTAGAGCACCACCCCGAGGGCCCACACGTCGGCGCGCTCGTCCACGTCGACGTCGCCGAAGACCTGCTCGGGCGCCATGTAATGCAGTGTACCGAGCATCGCCCCGGTGGCGGTGAGGTCGGTGTCGGCGCCCGTTCGAAGGTCCTTCGCGATGCCAAAATCGATGACCTTGACGGTGCCGTCGCCGAGGATGAACACGTTATCGGGCTTCAAATCACGGTGAACGATGCCGAGCGCATGCGCCGCGCGGACCCCGTGCGCGATCGCGGCGACGAGACGCGAGGCCTCAGCCGGACCGATGCTCTTGCGCGCGAGGCGTGACGAGAGCGTCTCGCCCTCCAAGTGCTCCATGACGAGGAACGGAGTGCCCTCCGGCAGCTCGAGGACCTCGAAGACACGCGCGACGTTGGGGTGTGCCACCGTGGAGGCGGCGTGCGCCTCGCGAAGGAGCCGCGCCACGCTGCGACCGTCGCCACATTTGTCGCGCCGAATGAACTTGAGTGCGCGGATCTCGCCGGAGCGTTCGTCGGTTGCGCTCCAAACGACGCCCATGCCACCTTCGCCGAGGACGTGATCGAGCCGGTAGCGGTCGGCGACGTGGGCTCCCTCCTCGAGCTTCGATTCATCGATTTGCAGCATGACGGAGCGCTCGCGTACTCTGGCCAAGCAGGGTCGATTTGCAACCTCGTTCCTCCCGACGGGCCATATGGTCCCTCCTCCGGCACCCCGAGATGCGCACTCCCCTCCTCGCGACCTTCCTTTTGGCCCCTGCTCTGCTCGTGGCGTGCCAATTCCTCGTCGGGATCGACACCGATCTGCCGAGCCCGGCCTCGCCCGCAGCCGAAGCTGGACTCGACGACGGCGGGGCCCGCGAGGCGGAGGCGGCGGCGGCAGATCCCTGCTCGTCGACGAACGTTCCCCCTCCCCCCACGAGCGCCGACACCGACACCAAACGCGACATCGTGTTCGCGCTCTCGAACATCGACTTCGCGATCGACGGCGCGTTTCGTTATGGCCTGAATCTGGACCAGCGCTGCACCTGCCCGGCGGCCGACGCGTGCCAGCGCCCGCGCGGGGCCGATGCCGCGTGCGACTCTCCGCGCGGAGTCGACAGCGCGCTTACGCCTCTCTTGGGCACCCTCCGTAGGTTCGAGGTGCTCGACCAGACCACGTTGAACGAGGCGCTCCGCACCGGCACGTCCGGCGCGCTCATGCGCATCGAGGGATACAACGGCCTCGCCGACGATCCGAGGGTGGTGGTCTCCGTGTACGGCTCGACGGGCTCCGAGGAGCGCCCCACCGGAAGACCGGAGGACCGCTGGAAGGTAGACGAGGCCTCCCTCGCGGGCGGAGTGGCGTATCTCCCTTCGTATCGCGACGAGACGGCCTACGTGTCCGGCTCGCGGCTCGTGGCCACCTTCGACTTTCCTATCGATATCGGAGGTGCGCCGTCGCAGCCGCCCCTTCGCGCCGACTTGCAGGCGGGCATCATCGTGGCCGACATCGGGCCCGGCGGCGAGAGCCTGGATGGTGTCATCGCCGGGCGCTGGCCCACGAAGTCGATCCTCCGCGACATCGAGTCGTTCCCCGATCCGCTCGCGCCGACGCGGACGATTTGTGGCGATTCGGGGACGTACGACTTGGTACGAAAGCTGGTTTGTGGCGCGGCCGACATCCCGAGCGCTCCCACTTCGGATGGCCAGGGTAGAGCGTGCGACGCCTTGAGCGTGCATATCAACTTCAAGGCGCTCCGTGCCTCGTTCGGGGACGTGGAGAAGCGCCGCGACGCTGGCGGCTCGTCGTGCGGAATTGGCACTTTGCCTAGTTGCTTTTGAGGCTTGCCCTCGGTCCGTAGACCAACGGGCTGGAGCCTCGTGGGTCGCGAGATCGTGGAGGACCACTGGACCTGAAAGGTCGGGCTCGACGACGGAGAACGACGCCCCCGAGGCCGCGCCTCACGGACCTCGAACGTGCATCGTCGACGCCGAACACGGGCCGAGGCGACCGGTCCGAGGGCGTCCGCTCACTCGAGGTGCGACGCGGAAGCGGTCATCGGAGGACGAGACGCGTACGGATGGGCTCGCGTAGCGCGTTTTGGCGTATCGGTCGTTCCGTTGTCTTCGAGGCATCCGACGATGCATTTCTGTCCGCAATCGCTCGAACGAATCGGCTCGGCGGGTGCTCCAAGGTGCGATCGAACCGATCGCACCTTGGTGAATTTTGCCTATCGTCACGCGCGGGCGGGCCTCTCGGGCGTAAGGTGCTAAACGCGGCGCGGGGCGGCGATGCAGCGAGACCAAGAGAGCGAACGCTGGGGGGACCACGAGACACCACGTGTGAGCGGCACACGTCGCGCAGCGCCTGTCGCCGCGTGGCAAGCGGCTGGCGCGTTCGCGGCCATCCACGACGTCACGCTCGCCGAGCTCCTCGAGCTCTATGGCCGCAAGCAGAGCTCCCTCCGGCTCATCGTCGACGACGAACCGTCTGGCGAGATAGGCCTCGTCGCGGGGGTGATGGCCTATGCCCGTTATGGCGCGCTCGAGGGCGACGCGGCGCTGGCTTCGATGCTCCGCGCGGATGTTGGCGCGATCCGCAGTACGGCCTCCACTACGACGTACGGCGAGCCCGACCACGATGCGCACCGCGCGGCGACCCCTCGCACGCGACCAGCTCTCCAACACACGGATGCGCGACGACGAGCGCGCGCGTCGACATCGGAAGAACGATCGCCGGCGCGCTCACGCGGCCCCCTCGACGCCCGCCACGCGACGGGACTGCCGAGCGACGACGAGCCGACGCGTGATCTCTCGCGCGAGCTCGCGGCGATACGCCAACGAGGGCGGCTCGACATGGGTGCGCTCGCCGTTGCCGCCCGAGGCCCGGGCCACGACGCGACGCGGTTCTTCACGATGGACCGGGCCGTCGTCGCGGCCGCGCTTCGCGCGGTCGATGCGGTGGGGAGCGCGCGCTTCGACGACCTCGCGCTCGGGCTCTACGTGATGAGCGGACACGAGCCGCGGGGCCTCCACGTCGCAGGGCGCACGGTCGACGTCTCGTGCCTCGCCGCCGTGCTGGACGCCCTGCGCACCTCGGTTCGTGCGGCGACGTTCGAGCTCGACGCCGGTCGCGTTCACGTCGTCGGCAACACCCTTCGCCGCGCGGGCGATGCGGGCGCCGTCACCGTGCTCACCGCGGTCGCGAACACGAGCACGCTTTCGGTCGCGCGCTCGCTGTCAGCGCGCTTTTGGGCTTCATTTCGCGACGCGCTCGCGCGGGAGGATGTTCGGTCCGAGGGGGTTCGGCCTGGCCCCGCGCGAAAGGGCTAGTCGAGCAGCCCGCTGAAAAACTCCGCCCCGCCATCGCGCGACTCGGTCGTTTCAAAGGATGATACGAATGGGGAGCATTCGTTCGTTCGACCACGAGCTTCGAGGCGCACGACGTCGAAAGCCCCTCGTCGGATCGTCGCGGGCCGAAGCTCAATTGACGAAGTCGTAGTGATTCGCGTGCGGCAGGCTGGTCTTGGCGAGGCCGCAAGCCCGCAGGCCTGCGCGGCTCACCGGCGCGCCGTCGTCGATGAGGTCGATCGCGCGGCACGAAGTGTGGGGCGACGAGTTGCATCCGGCGGTGGGGCGCACGCAGCCGTCCATGCCGGTGCAGCGGTTGGTACAGCCGTTTTGGCGTCGCACGCGCTCTTGGTCGGCGGGGCTGCGGTAATAGCTGAGAACGCGGGCGCCTTTGCGAATGGCACACGCCACCGCGCGGTCGAAGGCGGTCCCCGCACAGGGCCCTGCCTTGCTCGAGCCCGAGCCTCCGGTCGGCTCTTCGCCGTCCTCCTCGTCGGCGTTCGACGGGATTCCCGCGGGCCAGTTGTAGTCGCTTCGGAACGCGAACACGACCGCGCCGCCGCCGAACTTTCCTCCGCAGCCGTGGGCCGACATGAGCAACCCGCGAACATGATTTCCGACGATGGTGGCGCCCTTGAGCTTGAGCACCTCGCCCTTGTCGATCGCGCACTTCTCGGTGCTCGCGAGCCGGCTCGAGTCCGCCGTCGAGGTCTTGATGAAGGAGCCGGTCCTGGCGGTCGCCGAATAGACGGTGTTGGACTGGCTCGAGCGGAGCGCCTCTTCCGAGCTCTCGTCTGCGATCTCGTCCGGCGTGTCGTCTTCCAGCTCGGCGCTGCATGCGCTCCCGAGGACGAGCAGGGTGCCAACTGCGACGAGATGGGCGGCGGTTCGGATGAGCGTCATACCGACCCATCAGCAACATGCGAGCCATTGAAGCTCCGCGCGGACGACTCGACATTCCCTGCAGGCGCGGGCCGCAAATGGTCATCCCGCGCGCCGTCGAATCGATCCTCCGCTAACCGCTCGCGATCCAGGGGATCGATTGACGCAGAGGGATTGCACGGGAAAACGCGGCTGCGCGCTCGTCGGCGGGCGCGAATGCACGACGGGCTCAATGTAGGATACGAGCCGACAGTGACGCCTTCGCCGCGCGCCCTGGGATGGGCTCAGCGGAGTCCGCGACGCATCGCGATGGCGCTCACGACGGCGGCCAAGAGGGCGAGGCTCGCGGTCGAAGAGCCCGTCTGCGTGGTCATGTCGCATTCGCAGCAGCCGCCGTCGTCCCATTCGCTGTCGAGGTATTCGAGGTATTGGCTGCAGGCGAGGGGCGTCGGGGAGAGGAGGGCCTTTAGCGCGTCGGCCTTCGTCAGGCGGAGCGCACGGTCGGCTTGGTACCCGCAGGTGGTCGTTTTGCCATCCTCGAGAGCGTAAGCGCCGGAAGCGTGCGGAACCTCTGGCTCGACGCCGTCCGCCGCGAGGACGAACCCGAGGTACTGCGAGCCTTCGGGCTCCTCGCGGAGATCCTCGGTGAGCGTCAATCGTTGCCCCACGTGCACGTGAGGAGACGCGTTGTGAACCTCCATGACCTCGTAGCCCCAGCCCTTTCTTGCGTAGGTGACGAGGGCGAGGTTCGGTTGGCCAACGAAGCCGCGGCCGCAGATGCAATCGGAGCGCTTTGCGGCGCAGTAGGAGGGCTGCACGAGCGCGATTTCCTCGCGCGTAAAGCCTGCCGCTCCGAGCCACGCGGCGAACCTCGGATCTTCGGCGATTTCACCGACGGTGGCGAAGTTCATGCGAGCGCGAACGGTGAGCGCCAGATCGGCTTCGCCGGTGAAATTCAAGAGGTGGGCCACGGCGCAGCGAGTGCCGTCTTCGTCGATGAAGACCGGTTGGCGCTCGCCCGGAGCGTGCCGATTCTTCGGGAAGGATCCACGCGCGGCGTAGGCCTCTACCTCGTCGAGGAGGAGCGCCCGCACCTTCTTTTGCGCCGGATCGAGCCCTGCTGGGCGACGCCGACGAAGGAGCCAGAGCGCGGCTCGAAAGTGCGATTGCACCGCGGCGACCTCTTCGAGCGATGCAAGCGATTCGAAGTGATGCATCCGCGGAGGATAGCAAACCCCGGAGCGCCTGCCCCTGGTGTCGTCCGACAATTCGCGCCGAAGGGCACCATGGTCGGTGAGCGCTCTTTGGAAACGATCCGCGCGCTCTTCGTTTTCCGAGATCGGAGCGCGATAACGCGCCTACACTCGGGAGGTGTCTTCTCCCGATTCATCGAAACGTGGTGCGAGGCTCCGCGTTCTGGTTTGGTCTCGGCGGGGGGTGCGCGCGCTCGCAGCGTTCGTGTCCGCGGCGCTGCTCGTGGGTTGTGAGCCCCGTGGAAATGCGGTGATCGACGAGGACGCGGGCGCAGACGGGGGCGCAGATGCGGGGCCGCTGCCAGCGTGTACCAACGTGCCAAAAGCTCCCGCCGATCGACCGCCGGGTGCGCCGAAACCGATCGCGGACGCAACGGGCGTAAGTGCGCTCGCGGTGGACGAGCGGGAGGTCTTCATCGCCGGGGTTGTCGGCGGAAGGCCCGGGCTTTACGCGGTTCCGAAAGAGGGCGGAGCCCCGCGGAGGGTGTCGACGCACAAACTCTCGGAGCTCGAATCCGATGGGGAATGGCTCTACGGAGATGGCATGGTGATCGCGAAGGCGACCGGCAACTCGCTCGTCTACGAGGAGGGTGCGGCGCACGCAGGACACGACGCTACTTCGGTTTTCCTGGTCTCGCGGCGCGGTGAGATTGTTCGGATGAACATCGACGGTAGCGGCGGTCGCGTCGTGCTGGCGACGGGCGGGCTCGACGGCGCGACCCTCCGCGACGGCTACGTTTACTGGACGGGACGCGACGTGCGCGACGAGGTTCGGCCCGACACACTTTTTCGAGTCCCGACCCGCGGCGGTGCCGTCGAGAGTGTCGCGATCGTAGGTCTCGACCCCAACATCGCGATCGATTGCCACTACGTCTACGTGTTCGGCGACAACTATCGGGCCACCGGGCAGACAGGCGCCAGCTTGGCACGCATGCGATTGGGGGGAGGCCCCGTCACCCCCTTCGCCACGCTCCCGAACGGGTCGCTCTTCGTCGACGCCGCTTCGCTCTACTCGGTCACCGACAAGGCGATTTGGCGGATCTCGCTCGCCACCGGCGCGGCCACGAACATCAAAGGGCCGTACGACGCGAGGAGGTTCGCGGTGGGAGACGACGCGGTCTATTGGTCGGGGCCCGAAGGCGTGGTGCGGGCGCCGAAGTGAGTCAGAAGGTGAGCACGCCCACCATCAAGCCACCGTAGAACGACGCGACTCGGGTCTTCGTGGGGCCTCCTGGTCCTACGCGGAGCGCGTCGCCGTCGAGGACCATCGCGTCGGCGCAGATGCCGACCTTTTCGATGATGTAGCCGCAGAGCCAGCCGCGGGCGATGTTGATCGGGCCGCTCGGATCGGTGCCTCGGCCTTCGATGCGGTAAAACTGGGCGTCGATGCGGCCGTAGCGGGTATGGGCGGCGAGGTAGGCGCCCCACTCCAGGCTCGCGTCGCCGAAGTCTCGTTTGGTGTCGTTGCCGGTGTAATAGCGGCCGGTGAGCACCACCGAGCCTCGCATGCCCGCCTCGAGCACGGTGCGGTTATGAATGTACTGATAGCCCACTTCGAGCATGGGGAGCTGGATGCGCGAGAAGTAGAGGTTCTTGTTGCCCATGAGCTCACCGCCGAGGCCGATGCGCGCGACGGGGCCGTGATCCGCGCCCACCGGGAGACGAACGCCGCCCGCGATGTTGCCGCCGATTCCCCCCTCGAACCCGCCCGTGCCGCCGCCGAGACCGCCGCTGCCGGAGAGGCGACCCGAGAGGATGCCCTCGGTCTTGTATTGCTCGGAGGCGAACGTGAGTAGGAGCGCGCCATAGTTGCCTTCACGATCCGAGCCGCCCACGTGGGTGAACGAGCCGCGGAGGCCGCCGACGGTGGTCTTCTCCCAAGGGTCCTCTTCTGTCTTTTTGCACGGCGGGGGCGTGGCGCCGTCGACGATGATTTGGATACAAGGGGTGCTCGAAGGAGCAGGGGTGGCTTCGCCGGTGGACTTGGCAGCGAGCTGCTCCCCTCCCGGCGCGAGCTGAGCTTCGTCGAGGGCGACGGTGGCGTCGGGCCCAATCGTGATCTCTTTGGAGAGCACGCGGCCGTTCTCCACGCGGCGCACGACGTATTTTCCGGGCGAGAGGGCGATGTGCAGCCGCGCGACGCCGGGGGTGGTCTCGGTGATGGTGGACCCGCTGCCGAGGTGGATAATCTCGAGCGCGTTCTTCTGCGTGAGATCGAGGGCACTCCGGCTCGACCGTGTTTGCGCGAGCACGATGTCTTGGCGGCCGCGGAGCTGCATGTCGAAGCTGGGGTGCTGCGTGGTGGCGGCGAGGCGCGCGCTGTCGCGGATGGTGCGCTCGCGGGCGTAAACGAAGGCCTCTTGCAAGGTCACGTTGCTGTCGCCGCTCGTGTCGGCGGCGCCGAGGAGGCCCGCGTTGAGGTGGTGCGTGAAGAACGAGCCGCGGATGGAGCCAGCCTCGTGTGCGCTCTCCACTCCCGAGCTGGAAGAGAGCAGCGCCATGCCCTCGGTCGCCACGTTCATGAGCTCGAGCTCGTCGATCGGCGGGCCCACGCTCAGCCCTTTGGCGCGTGTCCAGCTTCCGCCGCGACACGCGTCGACGATGGCGATCTTGACGCGCGCAGGGGATTTTTCGAGTCGATCGCGGAGGGTGGCGAGGGCGAGGCGCTCGCCGTGGGGGTAGAGGTGCTGCCCGTCGGAGTGACCCGAATAGTAGAAGACGAGGAGCGACTCGCCGGGAGTGGCGCGGAGGGTGGCCGCGGCGGCGTCGAGGGCGGCGAGCACGTCGTCCGGGCGCGGCTCGAGGAGCACACGCACGTCGGATTGTGCAAAGTGGCCCACTTGCACCAAAGTGCCCGCGATCATGCTCGCGTCGGCGTGGGAATAACGGAGTGGGTCGCGACCGGGGGCGGGCTCGTTCGCGCCGACGACGATGGCGAGCCGTCGCGCGGGACCGGCCGCCCGCGCCTCGCCGCCGTGGAGGGCGAAGAGGAGAGTGGAGAGCACCAGGAAGAAGGAGAAATAAGCTGCGCGCATCATCGCGTCTCTTTTTCGAAGGTGAAGTCGATCGTCCAAATATCGGCCCCGCGAGTGGAGGCCTGGAGAGCACGCGCGGAGCGCTCGTCATCGAGCGGCGTTCGGCTCAAGATCACGCTGAATCGTTCACGACCGGGCTCGCCGTCGACGACGAGCGTAAAGGGCAATGTGGGGTTCGCACCTCGTGGGCACTCGCCCTCCCAGAGCTTGGAGGGGCCGACTGCGCCGCGCGCATACACCGCCGCACGGGTGAACTGCTCGCAGGCGAGGCCCACGGCGAGCGCGTCGCCGGGACGCAGTCGCGAGGCGCCGTCCCACAGGCGGGTCTTGCCGTCGCGCCTGATGAGAGCCTGCGCGGCGGGCACTCCTTTGACACCCACGTACGAGCTCTCGTCGTCGGGGAGGGTGGGATCGACGACGTGACGACCACGAATGAAGAAGATCATGCTCGCCGCGAGCGCGAGCGCCCCCACGACCGCGCTCGCACCGGAAACCATGCGCCGCGCGCGTTTTTGGCGCGCCACATCGAGGGAGGGCGGAGCGGCCGAAGCCGGGCCCGCGGCGTAGGCCGAGGACCGCGCGGCTTCGTTCGCGGAGTGAGGCGCGGTGTCTGCGTTCGCGGCCGCAGGCGCTTGGTTCGACGAGGTTGACTCGGACACGGGTAGAGCGCGCGAGCCGAGCATTGCCGCGAACGCGCTCGGCATACCTTCGTCGCGTGAGAGCGTGTCTACGTAGGCGCGGCAGTCGGCGCACGCGTCGAGGTGAGCCTCGAGCGCGGCGTGCTCCCCTGCACGCTCGGCAGCGGTCGACGCGTGGAGCACGTCGAGCTCGAAGAGCGACGGGTGATCAGCCATGGGCGACCTCGTCGCGGAGCACGCCGCTCTGTTCGTCGAAGCGGTCGAGGAGGCGGCGCACGGTGCGGTCGGTGACGCCGAGCAGCGTGGCGGCCTCGGTTTGGCTTAGTCCGTCGATGCGGGTGAGCACGGCCGCTTCGAGCTCCTCGGCGCCTACACGGCGTACGAGGGCGGCGATCGACGAGCGCGCGGCGGCGATGTTCGCGAGCGAGCCGGGGGCCGCAGCGGATTCGGAGGCGGCGGGATCGAAGGTGATGCGCTTGCCTTGCCGGAGCGCGTCCATCGCGAGCCTCGTGGAAGTGACATAGAGCCAGGCCATGATCGTTCGGGTCTCCCCTCGCCCATCGAGCTGCGGACCTGCCTCCCAAAGACGCACGAAAGCCTCTTGCGCGATTTCGTCCGCGAGGGCGCCGCTGCCGAGCATGCGGCGACATTTCGCGCGAATCGCAGGCCAAAAGCGGCCGTAGGCTTCGGTGAATTCCGTTGGGAGGAGGCTGGGCATCCGCTTCGTTCGAGAAGGAAGACGGAGGAGGGTCGCCGATCCGGACGGAGAAATGTCAGCGCGCGGTCGATTTCTCGGAGGAGCGCTCGGCGGCGGCGCCGGTTCGCGCCGCTCGTCGCTTCGAAATTT
This sequence comes from Myxococcales bacterium, assembly GCA_013297655.1. Classification (GTDB taxonomy): domain Bacteria; phylum Myxococcota_A; class Polyangia; order Polyangiales; family Polyangiaceae; genus JAAFHV01. Next base: position 12,065 of record JAAFHV010000143.1, read on the forward strand.
CCGCCCCCTTGGTCGACGCGGAGAGGGCTCGTCGGCGCGCGCGACCGCGGGGAAGAGCCTCGCGACGGCGAGCGCTCGTGGGATGGGAACGCGGAAGCGGCGAGTGCCTCGTAGGAATCGCGCGGGCGAGGCGCTTCGCGCGGGCATAGGCGCTGCCGCCAAAGAATTCTCGCCTACCATGGCGTCTCTTGTCGGATGACGAGCGAGCGGACCAAGCGGCTGACGCGACGTTCGGCGCTCGAGCGGTCGACAGCAAGACCGAGGGGCCTAACCATGTATCAGCACGGCGATTTCATCTTTTCTCAAATTGGCGCACCGGCGAATGCCATTTCTGCAGTGACGGAGGGCTATCGTGGTGCGCGGGTGAACCACGTCGGGGTGGTCGTCGTGAACCATCAAGGAACGTTCGTGCTCGAGGCGTTTCCGCCGGAGGTTCGTGTCACCCAGATCGACGTATTCGTGCGCCGCTCCCAGCACGAGGGCGGGGCGCCGCGAATCCTCCTCGCTCGTCTCGTCCCTGCCTACGGGGACCTGATCGGGCCCGCGATCGCGTATGGAATTCAGCAGCGCAACCTGCCCTACGACCAGCTCTATCTCACCGGCGAGAATGCCCTCTATTGCAGCGAGCTGCTCGTCGACATGTTTCGCGCGGCGAATGGCGGGGAAGCTTTCTTCGCGGAGAAGCCGATGAGCTTTCGCGACCTCGTCACGGGTGAGCTGCACCCCGCCTGGGTCGCGTATTACGACCGGTTCGGAATGGGCGTCCCGGAGGACGAGCCCGGCTCGAACCCTGGCGATATCAGCAAGGATCCGCGCCTCGTCGTGGTGCACGTGGACGACGCGATCACTGGATACGTTGCTCCGTAGGCGTTGACGTGTTCCGCACGCAAAAAGGGGCGCACCGACGGGACTCGCAGCGCGCCAGCAGAGCGCGGAACCTCGTGCTCCGAGCGACGCCTCCGCCTGCTACGGCGCCGCCTTTTCAACCGACGTGGTCACGAACGCGCGGGTGGCCGCCGTCTTCGTGTCGGAGTCGTGCAGACACTCGGCAGCCCGCTCCGCCTCCCATGGTAGATAGGGGCCAATGGTAAGGCCCTACATGCCGGTCGCGGCGTTGCTCGCCGCGTTCTTTCATGTCGCACCTTCGGCGGCGGAGCCGGCCGAGCGCGCCATGGGATACGATCGCACCATCAAGGGCCACACGTTCATTCGACCGGTCGCGGACGATGGCGCGTTCCTGCCGACGAGCATCGGGTTTCGACAGGGCTTCTTCTACGTCGACGCGGGGAGCGTAGACACGTTCCTCGGCAAAAAGTCGATCGCGACGGCAGCGGCGCTGGAATCTTTGGATACGACTTTTGCGTTTACCGACTGGCTCGGGGTCACCGCGACCGCCGACGTGCAGGCGATCGTGGGGGCGAGCGAGGTCGCGCTTTACAGCGGGCCGAGCTCGTTCGCGGCGGGGGTGCGCTTCGGGCCGGTGGTGCGGCTTTTGTCGCTGCCGAAGTGGGGAACCCAAGTCGCGCTGAGGCCCTACTACACCGCGACGTTCGGCTCGGTGCTCGACGTGAGCCACGTGCTTCCGAGCTTGCGCCAGGTGGCGGCGCAGGAGATCGCGTCGCCGCCGGCCTCGAACCAGGAGGCGCTCGGGCGCGCGTTCGGGCTCGAGAACGACCTGATCGCCGCTTCGAACACGCCGCTCCGGCGCACCGGATGGGGTGGCTCGCTCCACGTCGCGCAGGCGTTCGGGCGCTTCTTCGGTGCGCAGGTATCGTACAACCTTCGTCGCGAGCGCCTGCTCGCTTCGCCCTATGATTTGGCTTCGCGGACGCGATCGGACATCTACCTCGTGTCCGTGACCCACGGGCTCACCGCCGCGCTCACGTTCGACGGATCGAGCGCAGGGGTCCCGCTGGGCGTGTCGTTCGAGACCTCGCTCGCGATGGGGAACGCGTACGTGGAGGCGACGGACAAAAGCGCCGACTACGACACCGTGTTCATCATGGGCCCCGGGCTCCACTACACGGGCAGGAAGTCGGCCCAGATTGGCGTGTTCGTGGGCCTGCAATCGGGCCAATCGCGCTATCGCACGCTCTACGGCGACAGCGCGTTGCCCACTACGTACTACGGGCAGTTCACGCTCCGTCAGTTCTTCTGAGCGCCCAGTTGCGCGCTTCGGGTGCGCGCGCGTCGTCGACTGGACGGTGACCGTATCAGCGCGAGTCTTCCCGCTCGCCGAAGAAGTATTGGACGTCGAGCTGGAGGCGGAGGAACACGTCCCAACCTACGCCGATGCCGGCGTCGCGGGCGCCTTCGGGGAGGAGCACGGTGGTGGAGGTGGGGAGCTCGAAGCCGAAGCCGGCTTGGATCGGCACCGCGAAGGTGACATTGGTGGCGAAGCTGCGGATGGGGGTGAGCTCGAGGAGCGGGAGGCGCATACGCACCGATTTGGAGCGCACGACTCCGCCGAGCTCTTCGCCGCTCGCGTCTTGCCCGATCGGGCGCACCTCGACGGAGTCGGAGAGGTATCCGAAGAAGGTGACCTCCGCCTCGCGCCCGGCCACGATTTGAATTGTGCCGGCGGAGGTTCGGAAGCTGCGCTCGTAGGGAATCAAGCCGCCGCGCATGGCGGTGATGCCCACGCTCGGGAGCTCCTTCGGGGCGACGGCGAGGAGGAGCGGGCCGAGGAGCAAGAGATCGCCGGGCACGAGGTAAAACGGCAGGCGCAGGCCGACTCGGAGCCCCGTGCGCGAGGGAACGCGGGGGAGGAGATTGGCGACGAGGGGTGTGCAGCCGTCGGCCGCGTCGCACGTTTGCTCTTGCGACGACTGCATCACGAGGCCGGTCTCGACGAAGGCTTTTGCGGTGCCGAAGGTGCCTACGATCGCGGGCGCGGCGTAGCCCACACGCAGACCACCGGCGAGCTCGACTGAAGGGCGTAATGCCTCGGCCCCTCGCTCGCCGCCGTTGAGAGAGCCAATCACGTTTCCGAACCCGCCGGCGAACACGCCGAACTCTTGGCGGAAGCGGGCGAGGTGCACGTCGTCGGCGCCGCGCGCGGGCATGGGCAGATCGCGGAGGGCGCGCGCGAGGCCGGAGCGCATCGCGATCGTGTCGAGTCCGTTGGGGGGCGGCTCTTTCTCTTCTTTGCACGAGTCGAGGGCATAGGCCGCCGCGAACGAGAGGCCGGCTCCGCGCACGGACGCGGCGAGCGGATCGCCGGGTTGGAGGGCGGAGAGCACTTGCCGAAGGCTGGTCGCGACGAGCTTGGAAGCGCGCGCGAGGTCGGCGAGCTGCATGTGCGAATCACCGAAGGCGACGATGCGCTCGCCGCTCCAGGTGGTCATGTCGAGCCCGCGCTCGCAGTAATAATCGTGAGTGCCTTTGCGCCAGGCGTCGGAGCCCCAGGTGCCGGCGGCGTGGCCAGAGGCGAACGAGTCTTCGAGCCAATGGAGGGCGAACGTCTCGAGGGCGATGACGTCGCGCGCGCCGGCGGCTCGGGGTTGCGCCTCTGCTGCACCCGTGGCGAGGGCCTGCGCGAGGGAGAGCGCGGCGACATGGTAATGCAGATAGAGCCCGAGCGCGTTCAGCGGCGCGCCCGCGCGCGTGGACTGCACGATGTACTCGGCGAGCTCGTTGCTTTCCCGCGCGATCAAAAAGTGAGCGGAGTTCGCCCCTGCACGACTCAGATAATCCGGATCGACGCGCTGGAGATCCAAGTTCATCGCGGCCGAAGCATTGAAGACTTCGCTCGGCGAATCGGCTCTTGCGAGCGAGAGCTTCGTCTCTTGGGCGACGCGCGCCACGTTCGTGATCCACGCGCTCGGCAGCACGTTTTGCACCATGTCGCGGGGGCTGCAGGAGTGGTCGCCCGCGATCGCGGGAAGCGCGGGGAGGTCGATGCAGCGGGGGGCGGGGCCTTGTTCGCCGGCAGACGTGGCCGCGCACATCGGTCCGCCGAACGTGCCCCGCGCCGAGGCCCATAACGCGTCGAGCTCTCTCCGTTCGGCGGGGGATAGGCGCGCCACGGCGGCGACGCCGATGTCGCGATGCTCGGGGTAGATAAAGGCATATGCGCGGGTGGGCGCGACGAGGCAGGCGAAGGCAGCGACGGCGGCGAGCACCCTCGTGGGCGCGGCGAACGCGGCGAACGCGGCGAACGCGACGGGGGAACGCTCGCGAAGGGTCGCGAACCGCCCAGGATCGCGCGCTGATTCGTGGAAGGGAAGGCCGGGCACGACGGCGCGAGGATAGCCCGGTTCGCGCCGTTGGCGCGCTCGTTTCGAGCGTTTGCGACGGGCCTTGCGGGCGATGGCGGCGCGCGGGTAGCTTCGTCGCGGCCATGCTCGCTTCGCCCTCACGTCGTCGATCGACCCCTGCCCTTCGCGCCTTCGTTGGCGCGTGGGTCGCGGCGATGACGCTGTTCGCGAGCGACCACGAAGCGCGCGCGGACGACACGATTTACTGGGTGCGGCCGCGCTCCCCGGACGTGGCTCACGAGCGCATGCGGTTGCGGGTAGGGTTCAACTTCAATGGTGGCGCGATCGTGGCGCCCGCCGTGTGGGGTGGCGGCGGATTCGCAGTTCGCGCGGGCGTGCAAACGGGGCGCCTTTACGCCGTCTACGCGCAAGTAATGCCACTCCTGTTCGCGAAGATCGCGCACGAGGAGAACGAGATTCGGCGCGGGCTCTTGGGCCTCGTGCCGATGTCGCTCCTGTCTTCGTTCACGCCGGCGGATTGGCTCGAGATCGCGGCGGGCCCTTCTCTCGTGTATGCCGGCGCGACGGTGAGCACCATCGCGGCGGAGAGCGCCCAAACCGCGACCGACACGACGGTGTTCTTCGGTGTCGCGAGCCGCTTTGCGTTTCACGCGTCGGATCGGGACCCGGCCACTGGAGCGCGTGGTGGGTTGACGATTGGTGTCGATCCGCACGTGGTGGTCATCGAGGGGAGTGCGGTTTTGTTGGTGACGGCGGGGTTCGGGGCGGATTGGTATTGAGGGGTGGCGTCGGCGTAGGACAGGACGTTTTGGCTCGAGGCGACACCGGCTCGGGTCGAGGGGCGCAGAAGATAGAGCGCTGGCTCGTGCTCCCCGCCGAAAACCTGTAGCCCTCATGCAGACCGAAGCGCAGGGCGCGATGACCCCGAACGGCCGAGCGTACAGCAGGCGCGCTCGGTCCTCGAGACGAGCTCGTGCGTGGAGCGTCGCGACGGGGGTCTCGGAGCTCGCAAAGTCCTTGCTTGCGCTTGGCGTATCCGTAAGCCTGCGTCATGCCCAACGAAGAGCGCTCGAGGTACTGGCAGCAGCAGTCCCCGATACGAATCGCGAGGCCGGAGAGCTTCTTCGTGCCGGCACTCGCGGGGGCGCTTCACGTGCTTTATCCGGACGGCGAGGTGGTGCTCGAACGGAAGAAGGGCCATCAGGAGCTGGAATGGAGCGAAGCTGCGGGGACCGCGCCGTGGATTGCGCTCGATGGGAAAAAGGCCTCCTTCAGGGCCATGCACGTGCACCGAACGAGCGAGCACGAAATCGCGGGCCAGAAGACCGAGCTCGGGGAAATTCATTTCGTTCACGAGCTCGTGAGCGCCGAGCGCGGCTCTACGCTGGTGGTGCTCTCGGTTCGTGTGGAGAGTGGCAACTCCGACGGACCGTGTTTCTCCGCACCCGCTCCCGATTCGATACGGGTCGACCTGAAGAGACTCATCCCGCCGCGGCCCTATCGCTTTTATCGCTACGAGGGCTCCCTCACCTCGGGCACCCACGACGAGCTCGTGAGCTGGGCGGTGTTCGCCGAGCCGCTCGCGGTGACGCGGGGCGATGTCGCGATTGTCCAGAAGTACGCGGAGCAGACGGATCGCGAGGTGCAGAGCCTGGCGCGGAGGTTCGTCCTGCGGAGCTTCGAGGAGTAGGCGTCGGCGCGTCCTCGTCGACGCGCGTGCGATCGCCTACCGTGTTCGCTAACATCGCCCCGGAGGACTCGATGGGAAAGCTCATCACGAGGGACGAGCTTCTTTCCGCGAGAGCTCGCCTCGCCCGAAGGCGCTACCCTTCAATCATGAAGAGGGTGCGTTTCGTTGCTGGGCTATCGCTCGTCGCGGTGGTGGTTGCGCTCGCGAGCGGGTGCGGGGCGGCGTTTGGCAATCTCTGCGAGCAGAGGTGCCACGGCACGAAGTCGGCCGAGCCGAGCGACTTCGACGACTGCATGAAGCGCTGTCACAGGTGAAGCGATGCGAGTGGGCGAGCGGAGCAAACCTACTCGGTCGAAATTGGGCGCTCGGCCGCGCGCGGTCGCGGCCGGCCCGCCATCTGGCGGATAGCCGACACCCACGACGCCGTGCTCGAGCCATCGACGGGCGGCGCACCGAACGAGCGACGGAGCACGTCGCTCGAACGGCAGTGCCGAGGCCGACGTCGCCCGAGCAAGGGTGTCGGGGAGGTGGCGGCCGACATGCCTCGTCGAGTGCGGGCGATGCGGGAGCGCCCGCTTCGGAGGCTGGCCATCTTCGACCGCGCCCTCGAGTCGCGCTCATGCAGGGCACTGGCGTTTACGTGTTCGATACCTCGGATTTTCACGTCGTGCTCCTCGGCCCCGAAACGGGCGCGGGCTACGGCGGGCTTCCAATCGCGTCGAGCGGCACGTCGGCGGCCTCCGCGAGCCAGCGCACGAGCTCGGATCGTGGCATGTGGTCGCGAATGGCCACGAGGTGGAGGTGCCACCCAGAGGCGAGCGCTGGGCCGTAGCCGAACCCGCTCATTCCAGGGCGATCGGCGACCGTGAGGGGAGCCGCGTCGCCAGCGAGCTCGATGCGGTAAACGCGAGCGTCGTCGCGGTGGTGGCCGGCGTGGTCTATGAACGATATCCAAATAGCGTCGCCGCCCTCCCCCTCTTCTCCCTCGTACAGTGGAGGGCTAAAGTGGAATACGACGGGGAGGCTCGCGGCGTGCGCGACGAGGTCGTGCGCTTCGTTCGAGGTGGGGCTCGCGACGCACGCGGTGAGCATCTCGGGGTCGACGGGGCCGGTCGCGACGAGGCGTGCACCGAAGCAGCGCGTGATCGCGGAGTGCTTTTCGCGGTGCGTGGGCTCTGTGGGGTCGAGCCATGCCGCGGCCCAACGGAGCACCGCACCCGCGCGCGCCGCGAGCTTCTGCGCCGCGAGGAAGCCTTCCACGAAGCCGCTCACGCGAATGGCATACACCTCGACGAAGCTCATTTTTGGGGAGGCTCGGACGACCGCTTCGTACGCACGAGGCGTGTCTCGTACTTCGGGCCAATGGGGACGCTCTCCACGTCTTCGACGAAGGTTTGCGCGAAGCCGCACTTTAGGCACGCGTAGACGAGGAGCTGCCCCACCTCTTTTTCGGCGGAGAAGAAGCCCGCGTCGATGTTGGCCACGACGACAGGATTATATGCGCTCCTGTACCCGCGGCTCTTGGGCCGCAGCTCGATCACCTTGGTGTGGCCGCAGAGGGCGCAGGTGCCGTTTCGCATGTCTTCCATGCGGGGAGGATGGCACGGACTGGCGCGTACCCCAAGCGCGCGCGCGATCGCGGGGCGCACCTCCAGAGCGGGAACGGACGCCGTATTCGCGCTCGCTGGTCGTCAGATGTCTTTTGCGAAGAGCCGATCGTGGGGGGCGCTGCGGTGGCACCCCGCGCATGTTGGCAAGTTGCCACTCGCGGTCACGTGTTTGCCTTCGGCGTCCGTCACGGCGTAGATCCAGCCGTCGTCCGTGGCGGGGCCTTTGCCGACCTTCTTCATCACGAAGAGCCCGAGCCTTGCCCCCGGCACGAACGCCTTGTTGCCACGATAGAGCACGTCTTTGGTGGGAGGCGCGTTCGCGGCGAGAGCGGCGGGGGCGAAGGCCTCTTTCACGATCACTTGCCCCGCAGGCGCTTCGGCGCCCTCTTTGCCTGTCTTTACGTATCCTGAATAGTCGCGAGCGTAGAGGAAATAGAGCTTTTCGCCGTGCGGGCTCGGTTCCTTTGCGTCGCTGAGGCGCGGCGTCTCGGGCCGCGGGGGAGAAGGCGGGGCGGCGCAGAGCGTGGGAGCCCACTGCGGACGTTCGGCGATGATTCCATAGGACTTGTAGCTCGCGGCGATGGCGAGGATCTCGTTGTCCCACGTGGCTGGCGCGGGAGCGGCGGCCGTCGCGGCGGGGACGCTCGGCGCGGCGGGCGTCGGCGGCGACACGCTCTGAGGGAGGCTCGACTTGGAGTCGCAAGCGACGAGGCCGACGACACCGAGCACCACGAGGACAGAGCTTCGCATCGCCATCGACGGTACGTGACGTTCGCCCCACGCGGAAGCGGTAGGCGCGCACGTGCGCTTGGTCGTGCTCGGGTCTACCGACGGAGATCGACGCTCGTGTCTTCGCCGTTGTTCGTCTTGGCAGGCTGACCGCGGGGACGGCCGGTGGAGCGGCTGGCGGGCCGAGGAGCGCTGCGCCCCCGCGCGTGTCGTCGCGCCCGAAGACGAGCGAGCCCCAGCGAGCGCTGGACGCTCTCGCGAGGACGTCTGCCGAACCGAATCGCAACGCACGTGGTGCTTCTCGAGGCCCCGTCGAGCGTCACTCTCGAGAAGAATGGCCTCGATCGCCGCGCCGGCAAAACCCTAATGATCCCAAGAGACGAGCACCTTCCCCTTCCCTCTTCCGCGCACGGGGATCGGCTCGCCCGTGAACGGGTTCATCTGCGTGAGCGACTCGAACATCTCGCGCTCGAGGTCGACGTCGGCGAGCCAGGCTTCGAGCCATGCGCACAGGGTGAATGACGTTTCGGTCACGCCCCACTCGTCCATCGCGACCACGTGCTCGCTCGGAGTCGCGAGGTCGATCGCCGCCCACGCGCCGCACCCGAAGTCGGCGAGCGGCAGGTAGCCGCTTGGCCAACCCTCCGAGCAGAGATATTCGTACATTTGGACCAAGGCTCTACCCTCGTCGCGGTGCCCGCCATCGATTCCGAGGAGACCGAAACCGGGACCGAAGCCCCCATTGGCGACTTCGGTGTAGAGCCTGCGAAGAATGGTCGGGAGGGCGAACCGGAGGGCGCGTTCGGCCGTGGCGAGCGTAGCCGGCGACACGGGAGGATAGAGCGGCACTGCGTCGGTCGTCGCGTTGATACGCTTTTCGGGGATGGCGAGCCGTCGGTGAAGCGCTTGGAGGAGGTCTTCTTCGGTCATGAGGGGCAGATTCCTTGGACGGGTTGCGAGCCCGGAGCGACGGCCGTGCTCCAGGCGCTCTCGAACGCGGCCCGGTTCGGGAGGCCGCGCACGTCTGCGCTCAGTCGAGCGTGGATGGAAGCGCGAGCGTGAGAGGTGCGGAGAACACCACCGTGAGCGCGTGCAGTCACTCGACCCAGGTGCAGCCTTTGGCGCGGCGACAGGCGTCTCGCACGACGCTGAACGAAACCGTGTTCGAGATTTGCAGATTTGCGCAGTCGCTGTTGTCGAGATAGTAGCGGCCGTTCCTCGGAGTGCACTTCGTCGTCGAGTAGTAAAAGCACCCGGGCTGGGAGTTGCACTCGGCCTCTTGGAGCGCGGAGCACGGGGTCTTCGTGCCTTCGCAGCGGCCGGTGGGTTTGGTCACCGTGCCGTCCTTCTCGGTGAAGCCGCAGCCGGGCATGTCGAGGCAGGCGCTCCGCAGGGCTTCTTCCGGGCGCGACGAGCCATCGGTGCGCGCACAGTTCACCGGTGACCTGGTTCCGCGACACTCGAGGTAGGTGTCGCCCCAGTCGGAGCCCTGGGCCTCGCACGAGGCGCGGTCGCGCATGGTGTACGCCTCGACGGGCTTGCCCACGCAGCGCGCGGTGCTTCCCGTTGGCGGCGTGCCATTGCCATCTTCGCCGGTTCCGCCACCCGGGGCGGTGGTGACCGTGCAAGCCGAGACGAAGAGCGCGACGAAGGCGAGGGCGCGATAGGGCATCTTGGGATGGTACTCGTGGGAGGGGGCTCTGCCGACGCACGAACGGGTGACGCAGGATGACCGAACGCCCTTGGTCGTCGGTCGACCCGCTTGGAATCAGCGTGCCCTTCGAGGCGCCGATCACCACCTGTGGGCACTTTGACGCCTCGGCGTGCTCGCGTCTACGGCATATACTGCAACGCCAAGTCTCCAGCGACGGCATACCAATGCAGAAACCACCACTGCCGGAGCCCCCGCGCCCTGCGCCACTTTTTGCGAGCAGGGGAAGGCGGGACATGGTGGCTGGTGGGCCGGTGGCGCGGCGCGCGGACCGGAAACGGTGGCGTATGATTCGGGTCGTCAGTCGTACCGGTGAGCAACAACGAGTCGAGCGGACTCGGATGCCAGCCATCGCTCGAGCCGCAGGTCCGGCGTTCCTGCGTCCCGCGCTTCCTTCGCTTGCCGCGCGAGACTGTCCACCCTTCGTTGTCTGAGCTCGCCTCGACCTCCGAGAGCTTGCCACAACACCTCGACCTCGGCGGGGTCGAGCATGCGAAGGGCCCCGGGCGCGAGGTCGGCGTCCGTCAGCGGGCCGACTCGGCGGCGATGTAAATGCACGAGCGGCAGGGCGAGCTCGGCGCACATGCGTCTCACTTGCCGGTTTCGGCCTTGGGTCAGCGTCAGTGCGAGCTCCGTCCCGGCAAAGCTCGTGGCGAGCACGCTGACGCTTCGCGCCGCGAGGACCTCGCCGTTGTGAGAGACGCCGTCGACGAGCTGGGTCAGGCGCGGGTCGTCGGCCGACAATGCTTCGTCGATCCACAGCCAATAGAGCTTGTCGATTCGATGATCCGGCCGCAGCACGGCGTTCGCGAGATCGCCGTCGTTGGTGAACAGGAGGAGCCCGGTGGTGTCGCGGTCGAGCCGGCCGACGGAGAAACAACCCGGCGGCATGACGCGCAGATAGGGAGAGAGATCGGCCCGCCCATTTGGATCACGCGCAGTGCACGTGACGCCCTTCGCCTTGTTGAGCACCGCGCACACTGTGGCGGCGGCCGGGCCGATCGGAGCGCCGTCGAGCAAAACGACGTCGTCGTCGAACACGAGCGCCTGGAGGGGGATGACGCGCGGCGCTGGCCACCCCGGCCTGTAGACGCGGAGCCGACTCGCAGCCCAGTGCTCGTCCACGACTTGCAACGACACCCTGAGACTCTGCGCCACTCGCTTGCGCTGCCGCCGAGGCAAGGGGTGATCGTCGTCGATGCTCACTGCGACGCTACCTAACTATCACGGCCGCGACCGCGCGCGGCTTCCGTCGCGACGATGGCCTCGAGCCCGGCGGTTACCTTCGCGAGCGCGGCGCGGCCATCGCGTGGCGCGAAGCGCGCTCGCGGCGATTCGTCCAACCGCGCCACGGAGCTCGCTCGAGGGAATCGATAAAGGCGCAAGTTGCTCTAAGACCCGTGCGCAGGTGCTGGAAGGCCTGGTTCAGCCCGCGGCGAGAGCCTTTTCGATCGCGGCGGTGATCACGGCGTCGTCTGGCTTGACGTCCGGCGCGAAGCGGTCGACCACATTTCCCTGGCGATCGACGAGGAGCTTCTCGAAGTTCCACGTGATCTCGGAGGGGGCGCCGAGCTTCACGCCATAGCCCACGAGCAGCTCCGCCCACGGACGATATGTGCCGGATCTCGGCCTCGTGCGCACGGCACCATGCTCTTCGACTACGGTCCGCGGTCGTACCGCGCCGGCTTCGACCAGGACCTTCAGCCCTACGTGGTCGACCATGCGGGCGCGCAGACCAGCGCGCTGCCCCGCCCCAACAAGACCGACGACGCGGAGAAGGCCGCGCGGGCGCAAGACCTGTGGCGCGCACTCAAGGCGGAGACGAAGGCCCTGGCCGCGGCCGAAGTGCGGCGCCTCGAGCGCGCGATGGTGCACGGCCGCATCTGGGACCGGTCGGCCTTCGAGCGCTACTTCGTGAAGCACCCGCTGATGCAACGCCTTGCACGGCGCCTGGTGTGGGGCGTCGACGGACTCGGCGGCGAGCTGTCTACCTTTCTCATCGCGGAGGACGCGACCTTGTCGACGGACCGCGACGAGCCCTACGAGCTGCCGGAAGACGCGCGCGTGCGCATCGTCATCCGCTGGCGCTCACCGCCGAGGTGCGCGATCGCTGGTCGGTGCTCTACCGACGGAGATCGACGCTCGTGTCTTCGCCGTTGTTCGTTTTGGCAGGCTGACCGCGGGGGACGGCCGGTGGGACGGCCGGCGGGCCGAGGAGGGCTGCGCCCCCGCGCGTCTCGTCGCGCCCGAAGACGAGCGAGCCCGCCCGCGCGTCGACATAAGCGTAGGCCGAGTCTTCCAAGAGAAAAGGTCGCTCGGCT
>JAAFHV010000144.1 GCA_013297655.1 Myxococcales bacterium
TCGCCGCGGCAGGCATCGAGCGGCACACAGGTGTTGCGCGCGGTTCCTTCGCCACACGAGCATCGCGTCTGAGCGCCGCAGTCGGCGTTCGTGTTGCATCGGTCGTAGGTGCAAATCGTCTTGGGCGGAGGCGGAGGCGGTCCTGCGAGGAGGGGGGACGGAACGGGTCGTACCCGACTTCCGTACGAATCCAAAGCGTTCTTCACGCAGCGCCCCTCGATCCCATCCTTGCATTCTGCATCTGATTTGCAGCCGTAGTCGGAGGTCGCGTTGCTGGGAGGAACCGTTCGCTTCGCGCACGCCATGGTGGTGACCATGCTCGAACCGGCGCACGTCCCGGGCTTACGCGGGATCGTGGCGGAGCTCTTGTCGGCTGCGGTCTCGGCGACCGGTGCGCCGCCGCACGCAGCGACGATGGCGACCGCGGAGAGTAGGACCGGAAACGACGAAGAGCGCATCAGGTTCGCGAGTGTATGGCATGGCGCCGCTCGCGCGACACAAAGCGCCCAGGGGGCCTCGCGTGGCTCCGACGCCGAACGGGTGCCCAGGTGACGCCAGGGCCCCTCGGCGCGCGGGAGGGCGACGGACTCGGCGCGCCGTGTCGTCTCGTGCGCCGAGCCGCGCGCCGACCTTCGTTCGTGGGCCGGCGGAGGTCGCTTCGGCGCCCACGAAAGCTCACGATACGCTTCATTTCCGCGGCCATGACGGGATCATGACGGGCACGCGCGGGGGCTGACCTCACCATGAAGGGGCGTGAATTCCTCCTCCTCCTCGCCTTCGTCCTCGTCTCCGCCTCGCGAGAGCTTGCTCGTCTTCTCGGACGTGCACCTCGGGAGCGATTTGAACGACCACGGTACGTCGCCGCGCAGGTCGGACGAGATCGACCGCGACCTCACCAAGCTCCTCCGCCACTACGCGCTCGAGAAGCCGGCCGGTGACCGCTGGCGGGTGGTCGTCGCGGGCGATTTCATCGACTTCATCGGGATGACGGTCCGCGGCGGCGACGGCGAAATCGCGACCACCCTGACAGACGAAGAGCAGGCCCACGGGCTCGGCAGCGCCTCCGATCACGCGCGCGAGAAGCTCCGTCGCGTGGCCGAGCGTCACGGCGACGTGTTCGACGCGCTCGCCGATCTGGTCGCGCGCGGCAACGCGCTCACCTTCGTCCACGGCAACCACGACGTGGAGCTCCACTGGGACGACGTGAAGTCCGATTTTCGCGCGCTCCTCCTCGCGCGGGCGGTGCTCTTGAACGGCGCCCTCGACACCGTCGCGTTCGAGGGGCGCATCGAGTTCGAGCCCTGGTTCTTCTACTGGAAGGACGTCGCCTACATCGAGCACGGGCACCAGTACGATCCCTACTGCGCGAACGACCACGTCATGGCGCCGCTCTCGCCCCTCGATCCGCGCCGCATCACGCGCGGCTTCTCGAGCATCCTCCTTCGTTACGTGGTGCGCCGCACCGAGGGCATGAAGGAGCACGGTCACGAAAACCTGGGTGTATTCGACTACTTCGCGTTCGGCTTCAAGCTCGGGATGCGCGGGGTCGTGGGCCTCGTCACGCAGTTCGCGAAGGCCGTCGTGGAGCTCTTTCGCCTTCGCCGCGCGCACTTCTCGGAGGCCATGAGCGCGCTCCGCGCCGAGCACGACCGAAGGATCTCGAAGCTCGCGGAGGTCACGCGCCTCGGGGCCGATCGGCTCCGCGATCTCGCCGCGCTCCAGGTGGCGCCGATCACGCGCTCCATCCCCGGCATCCTCGGGAGCGTGCTCCTCGATCGCCTCGCGGTGGGCTTCGCGGCGTGCCTCGCGCTCGTGGTCGTCGGCATCGTCGGAATTTTCCACGGCACGGTGCTCTACGGAGCGCTCGCGATCGTGGCCGCCTGGCTCGTCGCGCACGTGCTGCTCTCGCGCCGCCGTCAGCTCGATCCGGCCGAAGAAATGGCCGCGCGCGCCGGCACTCTCGCACGCCTCCTGCCCGCTGCGTTCGTGGTCATGGGGCACACCCACATCCCCGTGCAGCAGCCCGCGAGCGCCGACGGCAAAGCGACCTACATCAACCTCGGCTCGTGGGCGGAAGAGGAAGAGCTCGAGCACGGCCAAAAGGCCTATCGAGCCGCCCGCACGCACCTCGTGATCGAGCTCCACGACGGCGCCCCCAAGGCCGAGCTCCGCGCCTGGCAAGACGAAGGTCCGCGCAAGTACGAGGGCTGACGGTCGACGACCTCCGCGCGCGAGCCGTCCCGCGATCCTTCGATAATTTCCCTGCCGATCGCGTCAGCCGAAGAAGTCGCGGAGCTTGTCCATGAACGTCTTCTCTTGCACGGTGAGATCGGTGCCCGTCTCTTTGGCGAGCTCGGTGAGCAGCTCACGCTGGCGATCGGTGAGGGTGGTCGGCACCGCGACGGTGACCTCGACCCGCTGATCGCCGCGACCGAGGCCGCCGCGATGGGGAATGCCTTTGCCCTTGATGCGGAGCACGGTGCCGGGCTGCGTTCCCGCGGGGACGCGGAGCTTGCCCTTGCCTTCGAGGGTGGGAACCTCCACCTCCGCGCCGAGCGCTGCCTGCACGAACGCGATCGGCACGCCGCAGACCACGTCGTCGCCGACGCGCCGGAAGAACGTGTGCGGCGCGACGAGGATCGTAATCTCGAGATCGCCCGCGCCGCGATCGGGGCGAGGCTTGTTTCCCCCGCCATTCACGAGCTTCGCCGCCCCGTGCTCCACCCCGGGAGGCAAGGTGACCTTCAGCGTGTGACGGTTCGCGACGGCGGCGGCGCCTTTGCACGTTTTGCAGGGCGTGACCACGATGCGGCCCGAGCCCTTGCAGCGCCCGCACGTGCGCTCGACCGCGATCGGGATGAGCCCCTGCTGGATACGAATGCGCCCGCGGCCCTGGCAAACCGAGCACGCGTCGGGCTTGGTTCCGGGGGCGGAGCCGCTCGCGTCGCAGTCCGAGCAAGGCACCACGCGATCGTAGGAGAGCTCTTTTTCGCAGCCGAACGCGGCCTCCTCGAAGGTGACCTCGAGGTCGCGCTTGAGGTCGCCCTTGTCGGCCTTGCCGACGCCGAAGACGCCGAGCAAATCACCTAGGAAACCGTCGATGTTCAGATCGTTGATGTCGACCACACCGCCGGCGAAGGGACCACCGGACCCGAACGGGGAGCCGGGATCCTCTGCGCGGTGACCGAGGCGATCGTAGAGCTGGCGGCGCTGCGGATCGGAGAGCACCTGGTAGGCCTGGTTCACTTCTTTGAAGCGAACGCTGGCGCCCGGATCGTCCGGGTTTTTGTCGGGGTGATGCAGGGACGCGAGCTTGCGGAACGCGGCCTTGATCTCCTCGGGGGTGGCGCCGCGAGAGAGCCCGAGAACCTCGTAGTGATCCCGCTGCGACATGACGCCCCACGACGTAGCACACCCGGGCCGTTCGCGGGCAGCCCTCGTCGGCGACGTGCCGAGGACGGGACGCGCACGCCCGCGAAAATGGCCTTTTGGCGCGCGAGCGAAACCTATGCTACCGACCCTCCCGACGCTCCGGGGGCGCGCGCCTCCGCTGGAACGGAAACGTTGCGCGTTTTGCCCTCGTTCGTCGTGCCCCGTCGCTCCTCTCGATGCCGTACACCCGCCTCGCCTTCGACCAGCAAAACGCCCTCCTTCGTCGCATCCTCGATCGCGCGCGGCCTTCTGGCTCGTCTGCGAAGGTGGTCGTGTTCGACCTCGACGGAACCCTCCTCGACAACCGGCCGCGCACCTGCGCCATCTTGCGAGAGCTCTCTCGCGAGTGGGCGAGCCTGCACCCCGCGGAGTCGGCGCTCCTCGCCAAGATCGGCCCCGAGCAGCTCGAGTACCTCGTGAGCGACTCGCTCACGAAGCTCGAGTTTTCGCCCGCCCGCGTGGCCGAGGCGTGCGCGTACTGGAAGGCGCACTTCTTCGCCGACGACCACATCCGCTTCGACCAGCCGCTCCCCGGCGCGGTGGAGTTCACCCGCGCCTGCTACGAGAGCGGCGCGATCATCGCGTACTTCACCGGGCGCGATCTCCCGCAGATGAGCGTGGGGAGTTGGAAGAGCCTGCGCGACCTCGGTTTTCCGATCGGCGTGCCGGGCGCGGAGCTGGTGCTTAAGCCCGCGTTCGAGATGCCGGACGCCGATTTCAAGCGCGAGTACGGCCCGCGCCTCGCGCGCCTCGGCGAGGTGGTGGCCGTGTTCGACAACGAGCCCGGCAACTGCAACGTGATCCTCGATCAGTTCGGATCGGCGGAGTGCGTGTTCGTCGACA
The DNA here is from genome assembly GCA_013297655.1 of Myxococcales bacterium. Lineage (GTDB taxonomy): Bacteria > Myxococcota_A > Polyangia > Polyangiales > Polyangiaceae > JAAFHV01. The sequence continues at coordinate 4,276 of JAAFHV010000144.1, forward strand.
CCCAGCATTTCCCCGGCGCGCCGGCGCTCGATCCGCGCGTCCACGTGGTCGGCGACTTCGCGATGGGCGGATGAACGAGCGTCGAGAGCGAGCGCGGTCGCTCTCGGTCCACGCGAGCACGCTCTCGCTCGCGCTCACGAGCGTCCTCGCGTTTCCGGCGTGCTCGCGGCCGCAAGGTGGCGCCGAGCCCCAAGATCACCCCGCGAGCCCGCAAGCGAGCGTGATGCCCGCGCCGCTCGCTCCGGCGCAATCGGCCGGGAGCGCGCGCCTCCTCCCGGAGGTCCTCGTCCCGCTCTCCGACGCTGGAGCACCCGCCGTCGCGCTCCACACGTACGACGAGCTCACGGACGTGGCTCCGGCGAAGGATCCCCCTATTTTTGGCCTCGATTTCGCGTTTCGGATCGGCGACGCGCCGCCCCTCGCGAAGGGCGCGGAGGTGAACGGCTTCGGCCTCGACGCAGCCCGAAAGAAGACGGAGCTCCGCGCCGAGCTGACGCTCTCGTCGACACGAATGCGCCTCCGGTTCGAGGGAGGTGGCTCGCTCTTCCCACGCGAGGTCGACGTGCGGGCGCGGCTCGATCGCCTCGGCCACGTCGCGGTGGTGGGCGGGAAGTACCGCGCCCTGACGCCGGGCACCCTCCGCGCGTTCGTCGGGGAGCGCCGCTTCGACGTGGGACCGCTCGACGTGGCGGAGGTGATCCCGCGCGGCGAGGGTCCGCGTCGTTTAGGGCTCCACACGCGGAGGGTCGAGATCGTCGCGCGCTCCGCGAAGGTCCTCGTCGATCTGGTGCACACGACCGACCTCGGCGAGGGCGGGGTGATGGCGTGCCGCTTCGTGCTCGACCTCGCGAGCGCCTCGCCGCGCACCCAGCTCTGCGGACCCGAGGAAATCCCTGTCTTCGCCGAGTATAGGTGGAATCTACACGGGACGTTCGTGATGGAGGCCACGTCGTTCGCGCGCCTCACCGACGTGCCCGCCGCGCAGCTCCTCGTGCCGCCGACGGGCGCGGTTCGCGCGGACGATCTCCTCCCCCGCGAGCGCGCGGGTCGTTTCCTCGGCCCGCCAGAGCTCCGCGCGTTTCGGCACGGCGATCCGACCGCGATGGCCGAGCTCGAGGTCTCGAACCCGACGACCGCGCTGACGGTGGTCTACGTCGACGGCGTCGCGGTGGCGTGGGTGGCCCCCGCGGCGCAGCTCACGCTCTTCGGGCTCGCCCCCGGCCGCTACCAGGTCGCCTACCGCTCGGTGCTCGGCGACTTGAGCGCGCCCCTCGAGAGCATCGCCGTGCCGGGCAAGTCGGTCTGGGGCATGGCGCAGGACGCCGGGAAGTAGCCCCTTCGTCCGACCGTCGGTCTACGTGAGCGCCGCATGCGTCGGCCGAATCGGTGCAGAGTGCACCTAAGGCTCAGTAGTCCTCGCGCGTGAACCGGACGTCGGCGGTGCCGGCCGCGATCGCCTTGCCGCGGAGGTGCTCGAACACGATCGAGACCACGTCGAACCGGGTGGTGGGCAAGCGGTACTCGTCGTCGTCGACCTCGGGGAGGGCGGCGAGGCGGGCGGAGATCTCGTCTTGCTCGGCGGGGTCCGGCGAGAGGTGGGCGTGCCAGCCGCTCTCTTCTTCGCCGGTGAGCGCCTCGCGCGCCATGCCGATCGGGTTGAACGAGAGAAATACGCTAGAAAAATAGAGCTTGAAGCCGGAGGTGTCGCCCTCCGCGAACCACTCGCCGCCCATCTCGTTGCGCATGACCTCGCCGAGGTACGCCCCCGCGGAGAGGGCGAGGAGGTCGAGCGCGCTCGGCTTGGCGGCGATCTCGGTCCGTGCATCCTTCACGTATTGATCGAGGAGGCTCAGCGTGTCCGACGTGCCGTCGAGGAGCACGCCGTACTTCGCGTGCACGTAGCGGACGCAGGCGCTAATGGCCTCCGCGATGACGGCGGGAGGCGGGGGGAGCTCTTCTTCCGGCGCTTCGTCCTCCGGGACGTGCTCTTCACCGTTCGCCGCTTCGTCCTCGTGGACGGCGCCGTCTTCGTTGAGCGTGGCGTGGCCGTTCGCTTTCCCGTTCGTCTCTCCGTTGCTCATGCGGCGGCGGGAGTGTCACAACGGGGCGCTCGTCGCAAGCTGCGCGACGGCACGTCGGGACGATGGCCGCGGAAGGCCGAGAATCAGGCTAGATCCGAAGCGGGTGACCGAATCGGAGACGCCGCGCGAAATTCCTCGGAGATTAGGTTCCATCCGGCGGGAAAACCCTCTACGGTCTCAAATAGCCCATGCGGTTCGGTATCTTCAGTGACACCCACGCCAACCTCGAAGCGCTGAGCGCAGTACTCGAGGCGTACCGCGACGAGCGCATCGACACGTACTTCTGTCTCGGTGACACCGTCGGTTACGGCGGCTCCCCGAACGAGTGCGCCGATCTCGTCCGCAACCTGGCGAAGGTGACCATCCTCGGGAACCACGACGCCGCGGTCTCCGGGCGCATGGACTACTCGTATTATTACGAGGCCGCCCGCCACGCCCTCGACGTGCACGCGGCGATGGTCTCGGCCGAGAACATGGCGTGGCTCAAGGGCCTGCCCTACCAGCACAAGGTCGAAGAGTCCGACGTGCTGCTCTGCCACGGCTCGCCCGTGCGCCTCGAAGAGTTCGAGTACATCTTCGCGCCGGAGCAGGCCCGCGAGTGCCTCCCCATTTGGGACAAGCTCGGCCACATCACGCTCATCGGCCACTCGCACCTCTGTAAGGTGTTCGCCCTCACCAAGAACTCGGTCGAGGAGCTGCCCAGCGCCGACTTCGAGCTCGAGGCCGACAAGAAGTACATCGTCTCGGTCGGGAGCGTCGGTCAGCCGCGCGACTTCGACAACCGCGCGAGCTTCACGGTGTTCGACACCGAGAAGAAGCGTTTCGAGTTCAAGCGCATCGAGTACGACATCGAGCTCGCGGCGGATAAAGTTCTCCGAGCCAGGCTCGAGCGGAACTTTGCGCACCGCCTCTTCATCGGCGTCTAACTGCTCGGCAGGGCGCTTCGGGCCGATACCTTCGCCTGGGCGTCGTCGGTCGTGCTCACGTACAGGAAGTACGCTCCGCGCGACCTCCTAGCCCAGGCTCGGTCTCGACCCGAATCGCCCTACCGAGCTCTCGGGTTTTCGGGCGCTCAGGACTCGCGTTGGATGCGAGAGCGCTCGGAGACCCGCGCTGGATGCGAGAGCGCTCGGAGGCTCGCGTTGGATGCGAGAGCGCTCGGAGACTCGAGTTGGATGCGAGAGCGCTCGGAGACTCGGGTTGGATGCGAGAGCGCTCGGAGACTCGGGTTGGATGCGAGAGCGCTCGGAGACTCGCGTTGGATGCGAGACGGCTGGGATGCGGGCGGGCTCGGGACTCGCGTTCGGGACGGACGGGCAAGTGTGTATGATGCAGGTGATGCTTGATGTTGGGGCGATTTTAAGCGGGTGGAGGGAGATGCATGTGGAGTGCATGCAAGTCGCGTCGTGCTAGGCGGGGAGGCCGAGGAACTTGGTTAGGCGGGTTTGCTCGGCTCTTAGCGCTCGAGTGAAGGCGGGGTCGTGTGGTGCGTTGCCTTCGACGTAGCCGCAGTCGAGGTGGAGCTTTCCCTCGGTGACGCGGGCGTTGGCCCAGCCGATGACTCGGTCGCGCCAGAGCAGCGGGAGGGCGTAGTGGCCTCGCACGCGTTTCGCCGCTGGAGTGTACGCCTCGAAGCGGTAGGCCCAGCCCCACAGACGCTCGAAACGGTCGCGATCCCAGACGACCGGGTCGAAGGGGGCGAGCAGGCGCACCTGCGATGGGATGCGGAAGGCGCGGGTGGGATCTTCTCCTTCGGGCCAGTACCAGTCGGCGCCTTCTACGGTCGCGTGGGCGAGGCGCGCCTTCGCGCGGGCGAGCGCGGCGCGTCGGAGGGCGGCCCACTGCGGCGCGGCGCTGTGGAGCATCGTGACCAGGCGGCCGAGGCCCTTCGCGGGGAGCGGCGCGTATTTTTGCACGAGGGCGGCGACGAGGGCGTCCATCGCCGCGTGAGGGTCGCTCGGCGCAGTCGACGGGACGGCCAGCGCGTAGCAGCGGGTGCCACCATCGCGCCGAACCACGTCGAGGTGCCCGCGGTAGTGGAGGCCGTCGAGGAGCTCGGTCGAGAGCCGGCTGCTCCCGCCGAACCAGTTCTTCACCCTTCCCTGCGCGAGCGCCGCGTCGACCGCGTCGGGATGCGCCTCGCCGAGCCGAGCGACCTCGTCGAGCACGGCCTGCGCGAGCTTCCAACGTGCCTTGTCCCACACGCGGCGCGCCGTGCGAGGGTGCATGAGCGCGCGGAGCTCGGGCGTGACGAAGCCGTAGTTGACGAAGAAGTCCTCCTGGAGCGGAAGCTCCGGATAACTCCGCTCCAAATCGCCGGCGCGGTAGCCCACCACGCGATGACGCAGGGTCAGATCTTGCGCCCTCGCCGGGGCACGCAAGGGGTCGGCTTGCACGAAGCCTCCGAGCTTCTCCACCGCCGCCACCAACGTGGTGGGCTCGAAGAGGCTCCGCGCGACGGCGTAGCGGCGGAGGTGGTCGAGGGTCGGAGGCGTGCGTGACGAGCTGGCGGGGCGTGGCATCGGCGGGCGGGGCAAGGGTCGGATCGCGCGCGTTACGTATGCAGAATGCAGGTAACGTACGGATGGAAGGGACAGAGGCCGAATCGTAAGGTTCGTCGGAAAAACTAGGGTCTTCCGGGGCTCGCGTCGCGCTTGAGCCACGGGCTGTCGCCGAGCGAGGGGAGCCCGGCGTCGCGATCGGGAGGCGACGCGAGCAACGGCGAAGGGAGCGTCGTGGGGATGGTCGCGACCACGTCGCGGACGAACGTGGTGCCCTCGAGGGAGAGCTTGATGCCGTCGAGCTCCCCGCTGAACGAGAAGGTGACTTCTGCTCCACGTACGTCGTCGATCTTCGCGAAGCTCGCCGCGCCTTTGAAGCGCTCGCCCGGATAGAGGTGCGAGCGCGCGCCAGGGAGATCGAGCTCGACCCGCTCGATCCTCACGTCTTTGCCGCCCTTGGCGAACGAGAGCAGGAGACCAATCCGCGCGCCGCGCGTAGGCCCAGCCGCGACGAACGCAGGCGCGCTGTCGCCCACGGTGCCGATCTCGGTCGCGAGGCGGGTGCGGTCGAAGATCTCGCGGCGCGCGTATCCAGGGAAAATCACGAGGCCCTGCGCGATCTCGGGCGTCACGTCGATCGTGGGAGCCGACTCGCCGCCGTCGGCCGCGGGAGCTCCGCCGTCGCCTTCGTCCTTCGCGATCGTGACCTTGAGGGTGGCCTTCGCCGTCGCGAGCGGAGGGAGCGCGACCTTCTGCTCCGGCAAGAGCGCGCGGAGGCGGGTGAGCTCGCGGAGGCACGAACGTTTGCCCATCCCGGGGCGGTCGGTGTCGCTCGGGAGCCAGTCGCAGCGCTTCTCGTCGCGAAGGACCAGCGCCTCGCAATGGATGCGCGCGATCTTCGGCTCGCCTTGGCAGAGCCGCGCGTCGCCCGAGGCCGCGGCGAGGCACGTCGCGCTGCGCCCCCGCACGACGGTGCTCTCGCGGACCCGAGGGCACGCCTCCACGTCGCCCTTCGCGATCGCCACGAGCGTCTCGCAGCGGGCTCGGAGCGCGCTCGATACGATAGGCTCGCACGCGCGCACGTCGCGATCCCTCGTCGCGAGCAGCGTGCGGCATCCATCGTAAAAAAGCGTGTCGTAGCCGATCGCGCGGATCGCGTCGCCGATGAGCGGGTCCACCTTCGCGCGCTCTGCCACGCACGCCTCGAGCGAGCTCACGTGCTCGGCCTCGTCTTTCAGATTGCCTGCCGGCGCGACCGGATCGGAAGGATCGACCCCGAGGCCGCTCGCGTCGATCCCGACCGGCTTCGTGGGATCCGCTCCGCCTGCCTCGACCGTGTCTTTGGGCTTGTCGCAACCGAGGAGACCCCAAAAGGCGAGAGCCAAGCACCATCGCGCGCGCATCGAGCGATACGTACCCGCCCCCCGTCGCCGTCACAAGCGGTGTGTCGGTATGAGTGCATGGTGCAAGTTTCTACGTCACCCGCGAGCGTGCTCCTCGCGCGCGAGCGCCGGTGCAGGTGCCCATGCGGACGGGTGATAAGCTCGTCCACGCATGCAATCTCCCTACAACGGCGGGGGCTACCCTGGGCCGCCGCAGCCCTCTTCGGGCATGTCGTCGCTCACGATCGTGCTGCTGATCCTCGGAGCCGTGTTGGTGCTCGGCGGAGGGGCGTGCGCGGTGGGGGCGCTCTTCGTGTTCGGCGCGGTGGCGAGCGAGCCGGCGGGGGCCAAACCGGCGCCGATGAAGCCCGGGAGGCCCCCGGCGACCGAGCCCGCCGAGCCCGCCGACGAGCCCGATCCCGACGACGACCCGCCTGCGCCGGCGGCGCCGTCGGCGAAGCCCGCGAAGGCTGCCGCTCCGGTCGGCCCGCCCGTGCCCGTGAAGAAGGGGCGCACCGTCGACTTCGTGTGCCCTCCCGGAAAACCTCCCGCCGGGACGGTGCGTGCAGGATGCATGTGTGGCTCGGAGATCCTCGGCACCGCGTGCGGGAGCGGCGGGTTCACCGACGTCGTCGCGACGGCGAAGGGCTGCCGCTTCACCTGCGATTGATGCTCAGCGCACGAGGTGATTCACGAGCAAGCCGACCGACAGCCCCCCGAGCATGAGGCCGAGCATGATCCGCGCGACGAGCGGCTTCTTCTGGTCCTTGAGCTCGTCCGTGCTCACGCCAGTGACGAGGAGCACGCCGCCGACGGGGGCCATCGCGCCCGCGAACGGGAAGAGCATCATGTAGTACTCACCCCACGCGCGCATCACGTAGAGGTTGATGAGCACACAAGCGGTGCTGCCCACCAAGATGGCGAGCCCGCGGTTCCTCGGAGACAGCCCGGACTCCTGCGCGTACGCCATGCGAGAGCGTTACGCCCTGCACGACCGCAGGTAAAGGGAGAGCACGACGAGCGTGACGCTCGCGCCGTTCAGCCCGCGAGCGCGTTCATCGCGAAGCCCGTGACGAGGCCCACGAGCATGAGCGACAGCATCGCGTGCGCGACGAACCCGCGCTTCGTGTCGCGGAGGCGGTCCACCGTCGCGCCGGTCACGAGCAGCACCGCGCCGGCCGGAGCGATCGCGCCCGCGAACGGGAAGAGCAACACGAGGTGCTTCCCGCACGCCTGCATCACGAACAGATTGAAGAGCACGAGCCCCGCGCTCCCGACCAAAATGACGAGCCCGCGGTTGCGTGGAGTGAGACCGTCGTCGATCACCATCTGAAACCGGTATGTGGCGATCGTGCACATGTAAAGGCAGGCGTTTCTCCCCAAAAGCGAGGCCGACACCTACATGTGCGATTCCGCCTTGACTCCTGCCAGTGGCGCGCTAGTCACTCCCGCATGAGTTACGCGATTCGCCTGGGTTCGTTGGTCCTCGCGGCAGTGGTCGGCTCGTTCGTGGCGGGCTGCGGCTCGGCGGACGTGGTCGCGGAGGCGGGCGAGTCGGAGTCGGCGGCGTCGTCGGAGGCCACCGTCGTGTTCCACGCAAACTGGACCACGGAAGTGCGCGGCAAGCTCGAGCGCGGTCGCCGCTTGAAGGTGCTCTATGCCTCGCAGCGCGCGAAGTGCCAGGGCACCGCCTACGGTCAGCCGGCGTGGTCGGTGATCGCGCACTACCGCTGGAACGGCGGCGCGGTTCGCACGGTGCAGGTCGCGGGCCTCCGCTCCGATCCTTCCGCGCCCGAGCCGGGCATCGATCTCGACCAGACCGGTCGTCTCGAGATGTGGTTCCAGAACAACGACCGTTGGGGCTGCAACGAGTACGACTCGGCGTTCGGTCAGAACTACGTGTTCGACGTGAAGGAGCCCACCAACGAGGCCGCGCCCGGTTGGGTCGGCAACGCGAGCTACGCGATCGAGCGCCAGACGTGCAACGGCGGTCCTTGCGCCGGCTCGTGGAAATCGCTCGAGGGCGGCTTCCTTTACGAGACGTGGGCTCGTCAGCGCGCCGCCGTTCGGCAAGCGGGTTTCGAGGTGTGGAAGCAGGGCGTGACCGATCGCGACAACGACCAGCTCTGGCAGCAACTCGACGTGCAGGTGCACCGCCGCTACGTGGGCGAAGCGAACTTCACCACCGCCTACGTGAGCTTCGACGGTCGCTGGGGCAACAACGCCCACTACGCGCTCGATCTCCGCGCGCTCGATCCGTTCAACTACCCGGCCGGCACGAACATTCGCACCGCGGCCGATTGCCCCGCGTATCGCCTCACCCGCGACGCCTCGGGCCAGTACGTCGAGGCCGAGATCGAGCTCTATTTCACGGTCAACGGCACCGAGCTCCGCCCCACGAACGGCGGCACGTTCCGCGGCCGCTACCAGGACTACCTCGGCAACTACGCGGTCTGCACGCAGCAGCAGTAAACCGCGATCGCCGCGTTCGTGTCGCGTTGCGTGTCATCCACGGGTCGTGTGCTTTCGGGCACGCGGCCCGCGCGCTTTTCGTAGGTCGCGTCCGCACTCGGAGCTTGTCGTGATCGCGAAGGCCGGCAAAGCTTGGAGCATGCAGCGACGTGCCGCTCCTTTGTCGTCGTGCTCGCCGTCGGTCGCCGCCGCCGTCGTCCGTGTTGCGCTCGGTCTCGGTCTCGGTCTCGTTGCATGCGGGGGCACGAGTGACACGCCGCTCGCCGACGTCGACGTGGTCGCGAAGAGCGCGAACGCCGAGGGCACGCCGTACCCCACCGACAACATCGGGACCCGCAGCCGAAGCCGAAGCCGCCCTGGCGATCGCATCCAGAACTTCGCGTTCCAGGGCTACCTCGAGGGCAAGTCGGGCGCTGTGCTCGGCAACGTGTCCCTCGCCGACTTCTTCGATCCGGAGCAGAAGCGGCACAAGATTCTGCACATTCAAGGGGTGGCCGGCTGGTGCGCCATCTGCGCCGGCGAGGCGAGGCAAACGCTGAGCGTGGCGGAGGCGTTGAAGGCCGAGGGCGCCGTCATCGTGCAGATCCTCTTCCAGGGAAAATCACGGAGCGCGGGCCCCACGCTGGTCGACCTCGACACCTGGTGCAACACCTACGAGACGGCGCACCCGGTGCTGTTCGACGCGAACGCGAAGCGCCTCGCGGTGTTCGGGATCGACGGCTTCCCCTGGAACGCGCTCATCGACACCCGCACGATGGAGATCTTGGATCAGGGCACCGGCGCGCCGAACGACGTCGCGAAATACGTGCGTGAAGGGCTGCGGCTCGCGGCGCTGCCCCCCGCCACGTGGTGATCGCTGCTGCCGCTATCGTCCTCGTGCGATAAATATGCAAGATGCACACGTCTCAGCGGAGCGTGTGGTGCTTGCGCTCGAAGACACGGACGTCGCTCTCGGTGCCGTCTTTGTAGCGGAGCTTGACCCGCACCGAGCGCGCGTCGGCCGGCAGCTTGACGTAAATCTGGTCCGTCGGGGCGATGCCGAGCGCGTTCGAGGGTGCAAACTGCACGTTTCGGTCGAGGGGCCCGTCGTCGAGGCCCCACGTGATAGAGGCGAGGGCGTATTTGTAGGCGAGGAGCGTGGAAAAATAGAGGTACGGCTCGTCGTGGCTCGAGAACGCGACCCACGGCGGGAGGCCCGCGAGGAGGCGCTTCGTGGTCTCGACGTCGGTGACCTTCGCGTCGAACGACACGGTCGCCCGCCGCGGAATGCCGAACGCGCGGTACCGGACGACGAACGACGTGGTGCCGGTGGGAGAGAGCGCCTCGTCGGGGACGATCAGCGTGGAGCTCGCCTGGACCGGATCGTTGCCCTTCTGGAGGTAGTCGGGGATGACGAGCGGATCCTTCTTCGTGCCCTTCGCGTCGAACCAGCGCACGTCGCGCACGGTGGTGCCGAAGCGCACGGTGATCATGTGGCCCGCGCTCGAGCGCATCACCGTTTGGCCGTCGACGCTGCCGAGCACGTAGATCGCGACCGCGGTCCCGACGAGCGCGACGAGCAGGCCGACGACGACGGCGACCTTCTTCCGGCGCGTAGGGAGCGGCTCCGGCCCTAGCTCGCGGACGCGGTCCTCGAGGCGCTCGACCCGCTCCAGCATGGCGACCTTTTCGTCTCGATACACGGTAGAGGGCGAGACGTCCCAACCCGGCGCGTGATTCAACCGTGGGCCGTGATGCACGCGCGATCCATGGGAAAAATAGGCAAAAGACGCACGTCGGGACCAACGAGGTGCGTGGCGCGCGGCCAGGCAGCATTCAGTCGCGCTCGGTTCCGGCGTATCGTGTCCCGTGGCTCGCTTCCCGTCCCGTGCGCTGCTGGTCGTGGTCGCGTTCGTGCTCGGCGCGTGCCGTGACCCCGCCGCCGCTGTGTCGGACCGCGCGCCGATGGGGGCGTCGTCCTCGTCGTCTCCGTCGTCGCGCTACCGGGTCGAGCATGACGCCGCGCCGAACGTGATCCTCGTGAGCATGGACGCGCTTCGTTACGACCGCACGGGCCTCGGGCCGCGGCCGACCACGCTCACGCCGAACCTCGACGCCCTCGCGCGCGAGAGCGTTGTGTTCCACGAGACGGAGTCCGCTGCGCCTTGGACGGTGCCCTCGCACATGTCGATGTGGACCGCGCGCTACCCCTCTCGCCACGGGATGGTGAACAAGCTCCGCACCGATCCGGTCACCCTCGCCACCACCGACGCCTCGCTCGATCCGGCGATCGAGACGTTCCCCGATCGGCTGCGCGCGCGTGGATACGACGCCGCCGCGTTCACTGGTGGAGCGGGCGTGTCGGCGCGGTTCGGCTTCGGTCGCGGCTTCGAGACGTACCTCGACGACAGGCGCTTCGCGGGCATGGACTACTCGCGCCCGAAGGCGACCGCGTGGCTCCGTGCGCGCGCGTCGAGCGGCGGTAAACGCCCGTTTTTCCTGTTCTTTCACGGGTACGATGTGCACGGGCAGCACCCGCTCGTGGGGCTCGATCGCGCGCGACTCGCGCCGAGCTACCGCGGCGCGCTCGACGGCTCGATCGAGGAGAACGCGAAGCTCCGCGAGGGCGGCCTCGCCCAGATCCACAAGGCCGGCGATCGAGCGAGCCTCGAGGGGACCCTCACGCGCGACGATGGTCTCTTCCTCCGCGCGGTGTACGACGCGAAGGTCGCCGCCGCCGATCGTGAGCTCGGCGCGTTCGTACGCGAGCTGCGTGATCTCGGGCTCCTCGAGCGCTCGATCGTCGCGGTGGTGTCCGATCACGGCGACGAGTTTATGGAGCACGGTCATGTCGACCATGGGCACACGCTCTTCGAGGAGCAGCTCCACGTGGTGATGATGGTGCGCTTCCCGTCCGGCGCCGTGCACGATGACGTCCGCGCGCCGGTCCAGACAGTCGATCTCTTCCCGACCTTGTTCGACGCGCTCTCGCTCTCCGGCCCGGCCGACGTCGACGGGAAGAGCCTCGTCCCGCTCCTCGAGGGCCGCGCGGCGTCGTCGCCCACGTTCTCCGAGAGCGACTACCGGCTCTTCGTTCACCACCGCGCGGTCCGCGAAGGCGCGTCCAAGCTCGTGCTCGACATGGGCCGCGGCGAGGTCTCGCTGTTCGACCTCGCGAGCGATCCGGGCGAGACGCACGACTTGGCGGCGAGCCAACCTGCCGTCCGCGCGCGCCTCGAAGGCCTCCTCGACGGTTATCTCCGGCGAACGGGTGTTCGTCGCGATCAGTTCCTCGGCGTGCGGGAGAGCCCGATCACGATCTTTTGATCCCCATGGAGGCCTGCATGAAGCTCGTGTCGTCTCGTCCCGTCGTCGTCCGCTCGATGCTCGCGTGCGGTCTCGTGCTCGTCACGGCGTGCACCACCGCGCCGTCGACGGTCCCGTCTCTCGTCGCGCCAGTGCCCTCTGCGCAAGGCTCCGCCCCGCCGCTCGTGATCGCGCCGTCGACGTCCGCTTCCGTCGCGACCGCGCCCGCCGCCGAGCCTCCGCTCGACGAGCCAAAGTGCACCGCCGGCGATCCGATCAAGTTCTTCGTGTGCAACCCGCCGCAAGCGAACGAGGTTGGCGCGATGCCGTCACCCTACGAGGCGTGCCCGGCCAAGCGCGGCGGAAAGGCGTTCAGCCCCGCCGAGACGAAGAGCCGCCGCGAGAAGACCCCCGCGACGTGCTGCTACCTCGATCGCTGCCAGATCTCGTACGGTTACTAAAAATATGTAGAATGCAAGTAACGCGCTGTCAGTGCGTCTTGCGGAAGTCGACGAGGGAGATCGGCTTCTCGTGGAGCTTCAGATCGAACTGGCGGCGGTGGCCTACGAGATCGCCGCCGATCTCGTAGGGGACCTCGCGGTCGAGCTCGAAGCGGCAGTGGGTCACGAAGAAGTGGTGGTCGTTCGCGATCGGGTGCACCGCGCCGAGGATCTTCGGGAGGTTCATCATCGCTTGCGAGGTGGATGCGCCATACACACGAACCTGCATCCGGCCCGCGACGAGGTGGGCGAACTTGAAGGCGCGGAAGCCGAGGCCGAGCTCGCAGGTGGTGGACGCGCCACCGACCCCGAGGGGACCTTCGTAGAGCACTTTGCCCTTCTCGCCGCCGGGGAGGGGGATCGCGCGGCCCTCCGCGTCGACCGTCATCGCGTCCTCGCCGAGGTTCACGACGCGGACGCGCGGGCGCGAGCCGAAGAGCTGCTTCGGGATCGTGCGCGTGATGAGGCTCTTCGCGTAGCCGAAGGTGGACCCGGAGAGCTTGTCGAAGAGCTTCGGGGTGCTGCCGAGGCTCTCTTTGTAGTCTGCAAGGATCTCGGCGTCCCACCCGGTGCCGGCGAACGGGGTCACGCGGCCTTCGGTCTCGACGAGGCGAAACGTGCGGACCGGCAAATCGCCGTGCGCGCGGAAGTGGTGGAGGTCTTTCATGACCGCGCGCTTGCCGACGCCGCCGGTGGCGCGCGCCCAGCCGTTGCCGGTGCCGAGCCCGAGGAGGCCGAACGTCTTCACGTCGACGTCGTGCTCACGAAGCTCGTTCAAGAGGGCGACCGCGGTGCCGTCGCCGCCGCCAGAGAGGAGGACCTCCGGGCGGTTCGGCACGAGCTCGTCGCGGACCCAGGCCCTCGCTTCGTCGAGCGAGCTCGTGATCGCCACCCGAGCGTTCGGGAGAATTTGGCGGATGTGGTGCCCCACGTCGGTGGAGCCATGACGCGATTTCACGTTGACGAGCACTGCGACGGACATGCCCAAACCCTAGTCAGCCGCTTTTGATGCGCCGTCAGGGTTTCGTCAGCTTGCAAAACCTCACAGAACGGCACCCGAAACGAGACGCGCGCGAGACGCATTCGAAAGGTGCGTGAGCACCCTTGACGACTGAACGTCCGACCAGTATGGTATCGCTCCTAGACACAAGGTACCGCCACACCGGTCCGAGCGCTCGTCGTGTTCGCGAGATACGCGTTCACACGACCTTGGCCAATCGCCGAATCCGAGGAGCCACGCAGATGGAAGACAAGAACCGCGCAAAAGCCATCGAGCTCGCCTTTGCCAGCATCGAAAAAGAGTACGGCAAGGGCTCGATCATGCGCCTCAAGGAAGGCGAGCACCTCGGCGGTGACGTTCAGGTCGTTCCGTCCGGCAGCATCGGGCTCGACATCGCCCTCGGCATCGGCGGCTACCCCCGCGGCCGCATCATCGAGATCTACGGTCCGGAGTCGAGCGGCAAGACCACCCTCACGCTCCACGCGATCGCCAGCGCCCAGCGCGCCGGCGGTGTGGCCGCGTTCATCGACGCGGAGCACGCGCTCGACCCCGCCTATGCCCGCAAGCTCGGCGTGAAGACCGACGAGCTCCTCATCTCTCAGCCGGACTACGGCGAGCAGGCCCTCGAAATCGCCGACATGCTCGTTCGCTCGAACGCAGTCGACATCGTCGTGGTCGACTCGGTCGCCGCCCTCGTTCCGAAGGCCGAAATCGAAGGCGACATGGGCGACAGCCACGTCGGCCTCCAGGCGCGCCTCATGAGCCAGGCGCTCCGCAAGCTCACCGGCAGCGTCGCGCGCTCGAACTGCCTCCTCGTCTTCATCAACCAGATCCGCATGAAGATCGGCGTCATGTTCGGCTCCCCGGAGACCACCACCGGCGGCAACGCGCTCAAGTTCTACGCGTCCATTCGCTTGGACGTTCGCCGCATCGGCTCCATCAAGGAAGCTGCCGCGAACGACAAGAAGGACCCCGTGGTCGTGGGCAACCGCACCCGCGTGAAGGTCGTGAAGAACAAGATGGCCCCGCCCTTCCGCGAGGTCGAGTTCGACATCCTTTACGGTCAGGGCATCAGCCGCGCGGGCGACATCATCGACCTCGCGTCCGACCTCGGCATCGTCGAGAAGAGCGGCGCGTGGTTCTCGTTCCAGGGCGAGCGCATCGGCCAGGGTCGCGAGAACGCGAAGACCTACCTCGATCAGCACCCCGAGCTCATGGAAAAGCTCGAGGGCATGATCCTCCAGAAGAACAACATCAAGTCGCACGGCCCCGAGCCGGTCGCTGCACCTGCTCCTGCCGCTACCAAAGCTGCAGCCGCCGCTGCTCCTCCGGCAGCGGCCAAGAACGCGCCCGAGCCCGAGCAAAAGCGCCCCGCGGCCAAGCCCGCGAACTGAGAGAAAGAGTTACGACCGGAATCCCTCCTGCAAGTCGAATCCCGGTGAATGCCCTGTCCGTGCGCGCGGATGGGGCATTCGTTTTTTCGGGCAGTCCTGCGGACTTCTGCAGAACGGTCCGGAGCGGATCGAGGACGATTTCAGCGGAACGGGTTCGTTTACGTGGGCGGACGCCAGCGCGCTACGCGATAGATGAGCTCGTCGTTGTCGTACTCTTTTGGCAGGTAGCCCACATATCTGCTTACCGCGAAGCCATAAGCGCCGTCGTCGCTCACGAGGGCCATGTGACCGTAGCGTTCGCTCGCGAGGTGCGCGATGACGGGGCGACCCGAGCGCCACGGGACGCGGAACCCCAGGTACGTTTCGTGGAGCCATTTCGGCTTGTCGCTCTCGGGCTCCGTGAAAGTCGAACGAACGACGAGAGTGCTCGGCCGCTCGTCGCCGGCCATCGACGGGCTCTCCATGAAGCCACGGACACGCGCACACTTCGACGTGAGCTTCCACCAGTACCCCGAGGGCTGGCGACCCGTCGGCCCGCCGATCCCCGACGTTTCGATCGGGAAAATCTCCTTCAATTGCGACGTGACGTCGGTCGCAGAGATTTGGTCTGCCGACGCCACGGTTTCGACGAGCCTCGGCGAGAGGTCTCCCAAGAGGGCAGCGCGAGCGAGCTCGGGGTAGCGCGCGGGATCGGTCGGATACGCCATGATCGCACGTGTGGACTCGAGCGCACTCAGTACATGTCGCCGAGAATGACCTCGTGCTTCGGCTTCTTCTTGCCGCCCTTCGCGGCGGGCTGCGGCTTCGCGGCAGACGGCTTCCCCGCCTGAACCACTGGCTTCGCCGCGACGGGCTGAGGCGGCGGCTCTGGCTCTGGCTCGGTTTCGACCGGGGCCGCGAGGCCGATCTCGTTCGGCTCGGGGACGGGAGCTTTGGGCACGGGCTTCGGTGCGGGCGGTGCGAGCGGAGCTTCCGAAACGACCGGCGGCGACACGAGCTCGGGCACCGGGGTGGGCTGGCTCGCGCACGCCGCGAGGCCGAACGACGCGACCGTAGCGGCGAACGTGAGCGCCTTCCGAGACGCGATCGCCCGCGCGCTCGCTGGGAACGCGTAGCCATCGGCGAGCCGGATCGCGCCGTCGGAGGTTCGTCGTTCGATGCGGCCGCATAGCCCATGTTCGCGTGCCTCTTCGGAGCGGACGAGGGTCTCGGCTTCGGCAAGCGTGAGCGCGGAGATGTCGCGCACCACCTTGTCGCACTTCTCGCAATGCCGAACGTCATCGGAGACGGGGGTGAGCCCGTCCCACGGCAAACGACAGGGCCGTTTGACACGAAGAGCCTCGGCGAGGGGAAGGCGGCGCATCTCGGAAGGGTAGCAGCGGGAACGACGGGATCTCGTGCGGCGCTCCGAAAAAGAGCGCGCGTGGGGTCAGCCCGCCATCATGCGGGAGAATTTCTCGGTGAGCTCCGGGTCGGCCGCCATCTTGGCCGCCCACGCCTGCGCGACGGTGCCATAGGCCATCATGTCGAGCCCGTAGGCACCGAGCGCGCCCATCATGTTTCCGGACTGCATGCCCTTCAGGATTTTCACGTAGTCGCTCAGCTTCGCCACACGCTGGCCGGGGAACACGGTGGGATCCGGATCGGAGCTCCCCGCGGTGCGCTGCGCCGACTGCGCTTGGGCCATGCGTTGGTGCATGTCCATGTTCCCGTCGCGGATGCGATCGAGGGCGCCCTTTTCGTCGCTGGAGACCCCGAGCGCCTCGAGCTTCATCGTCTCGCAGGTGTCGATGAACTTGTCCATGAGCGCGGGATTGGCATTCAGCGCTTCTTGCCACTCCACCACGAACGGCCGGCGCGGGTCGATGCCGTTGGTTTGGCATAGCGCGACGAGGGCGGGAGCGGGAGAGAACGCGGCATCGAACGCAGCGCCCGCGGCGTAGCTCACGGGGGAGATCCTGTCGCGCTCGACGCAAAAACGCGCATATTCCTCGATCGTGCGGCCGGCATAGCGCCTTTGGGTGCGGACCGAGTTTTTGCTCTCTACCGTGCGCTCGAAGTCGGCGAGCCACTTGTCGAGGTCGGCCTTTACCTCCGGCGCGTGATTGCCGAGAGCGAGCCAGGATTCCACGAGGGCATATTCCCAAGGGGTGAACCCCTCTGCCGGAATGCGCGACCGCAGCCAACGAAACGTATTTTCGACTTCGGCGCGGAGGGCGGGGGAGTCGCCCGCGCGCCACGACATCGCGACGATGCCCGCGATGGTGACCCAGTCGGAGGGGCCAGATACCAAAGAATAAAGCGCCGCCCGCGCGGGGCCGCCTTCCCAAGGGCCCATGTGGGAGAGCAGCACCGCGGCCGCGATTTGGCAGCGGTATGTCCAATCGACCGGCTCGAGATCGGGCGGCGGCGCGGGCGGGTTCGTGATCACCGAGAGGATCGCCGGCGCCGCAGCAGGACCCGTGGATTGTGCGATTTGTCGCGCGCTCGCGTCCCACGTGTCTTTCCGGAATGGCAAATACGCGACGCTGCCGACGGCCTGCTGCGCGCGGGGATCGGGGCACGAAGGGTGGACCTTGCTCACCGCGCGCCCGTCGAAGCGGTACACGGGCATCGGCACTTGGCCCTTGTCCGCGCGCGGATCCGGGTTCTGCACGCCCTCGATCTCCACCGTCATCGTCGCGGCCGCGGCGCCGAGCGCGCGCATGGCGTGGTCGAACGCGAGCGGAGCGCTCGGGGACTCCGGATAGCGCGACGTGACCGTCATCTCGAGCTTCGCGCCGCGGCCGCAGTAGGCCATGACGCCGCGAATTTCGCCGACGACCTCGCTCGCGTAGCTGGACGCGGCGTCGCCGGGGGAGGGGAGCACGTTCACGAACGTCACTGGCGGATCGAGCTCGTCCGCGAGGCCGGTCACGTCGTGGTCCCACGGCCTCCGATCGCGGAGGTGCAAGAGCGCGGCGCGGGCGGCCGGATCTTGCGTCGCCATGAATCGTGCATAATGCATTGAAGCGTCGAGCCCCGGGTACGCCGGATCGATCGCGCGGACCTCTTCGAGGAGGGCGAGCGCGCGCTGCGGGTTCTTCGCGGCGAGGTAGCCGTGGGCGAGATCGCGGAGCGGCGAGGCGTCCTTCGGATCGAGGGCGACCGCGGCGCGCGCGAAGGGCATCGCTTCGTCCGGTCGCTTCAAGTCGCAGAGCGCGTTCATCGCGGCCGCCTGGAGGCCCCACTCCTTCGGCGCGCGCTGCGCCCCGTCGCGCGCGACCGCGAGCGAGCCCTCGAAATCCGAGAGCCGACGCGAGGCGATCGCGAGGGCGAGGTAGAGCTTCGGGTTCGTGTGTTGCACGGCGAGGAAGCCGCGAAGCAAATCGATGACCGCGCGCACGTTGGCGACGCGTGGATCGTCGGCCGGGAGCGGCATCGGCAGCCGCAGGACCATGCGGAACGAGGGGACGAAGATCGCGTCGTTTACGAGATCCCAAGGCACGCTCGTGAGGGCGGGGCCGGCGAGCCACTCACGCGCCCACGGGTAGTACGCCAGGTCGGGAGCGACGGAGAGCACCTTCCCGAGCAAATCGAGCGCATCAGGCACGCGCCGCTGCGCCGCGAGCACGCGCGCTCGGGCCGCTGCGGTAGCGACGTGGATCGCGCCGGTCGCGACCGGGAACAGCGTGAGCGCATCGGGCACCGAGCCGGCGAGGCGACCGAACGTGTCGAGGATCTCCGGATCGCTCGGGAACAGCATGAGCGCGTCCGCGAGGGCGAGCGAAGCGACGAGGCTCTCGTTTCGCGCCATCGCTTGTCGCGCGTCGGCGAGAAGCTCGCGCGAGATGCGGTGACGTTCGTCGCCCTTGGAGGGGAGCGCCTTGGGGTCGAGTTTTTGGGCTGCCACGCTCCTAGTCTTCGCGCGAATCGGCGAACGCGAAAGTCACGTGTTCGGACGACGCGCGTCGATCGTGGGCGTGACTCGCGCGGCGGGCGAGCGAGACATGGGTCCCCTCGCGCGCGCCGTCGTTGGCCTCCGAGGGCGCGTTTCGTAGGGAAAAAAGCAGCAAAATGGCGGCTTCTTGGTCCGCTCGCGGTCGGCCCGGAGTAAGCTCCCGCGCGATGCTGCTCACCATCGACGTCGGCAATACGAACATCGTCTACGGCCTCTTCGACGGGCAAAAGCTCGTTCATCAGTTCCGAGTGGAGTCGAACCGCGGCCGCACCTCGGACGAGTACGCCGTCGTGCTGCGCCAGCTCTTGTCGATGGCCGACGTGGACGCGTCCAAAGTCACCGGCGCGATCGTCGCGAGCGTGGTGCCCACCCTCACCGAGCCCATGGTCGCGCTCGTCAAACGAGCCTTCGGCAAAGACGCGCTCGTGGTCGGCCCCGGGATCCGGTCCGGTGTGCCCATCCTCTACGAGAACCCGAAAGAGGTCGGCGCCGATCGGATCGTGAACGCGGTCGCGGCCTACGAACGCGTGAAGGGTGCATGCATCATCGTGGACTTCGGCACCGCGACCACGTTCGACTGCGTGTCCCCCAAGGGCGAGTACCTCGGCGGTGTCATCGCGCCAGGGGTGAACATCAGCGCCGACGCGCTCTTCGCCCGCGCCGCCAAGCTTCCCCGCGTGGAGATCGCGAAGCCGCCGAAGGTCGTCGGCCGCAACACCGTGCACTCGATGCAATCGGGCATCGTGTACGGGTACGTCGGCCTCGTCGACGGGCTCATCGACAGGCTCGTGGAAGAGCTCGGTTATCCCTGCAAAATCATCGCGACCGGTGGGATCGCGAAGGTGATTGGTCCGCTCTCGTCGCGGATCGAAGAGGTGGACGACGAGCTCACCTTGGTGGGCCTTCGCATCCTCTACGAGCGCAACACGGAGGAATGAGCCCGCGCGCGCACGAGGCGGCGGCGTCGCGACGCGTGGCTCCGTCGCGGGCGATCGCGATCGCAGTGCTCGTGTTGCTCGTCGCGATGGTGCTCGGGGTGTGCCTCGGCACCGAGCCCGTGTCGCTCGCGAACGCGATCGCGGATCCGGAGAGCTTCGATCGCGCCGCGATCTCGGTGCGCCTCCCGCGGGTGGTGCTCGGTGCGCTCGCGGGCGCGGGCCTCTCGATGGTGGGGGTCGCGCTCCAAGCTTCGCTCCGGAACCCGCTCGCAGAGCCGTACGTGCTCGGCGTCTCGGGAGGTGCGGCCCTCGGCGCGACGGTCGCGATCCTGTTCGGTCTCACCGTGAGCACGTGGCTCGGCGCTTCGCTGCTCCCGCTCTTCGCGCTCGGGGGCGGCGTGCTCGCGGTCGTGCTCGTGCACACCCTCGCGCGGCACGCGGGGCGCGGCTCGCCGGCGACGCTGCTCCTCGTCGGCGTGGTGGTGAACGCGTTCGCGTCGGCGCTGATCACGGTGCTGAAGAGCGCGGTCTCGCCCGAGAAATCGCAGGCGCTCCTGTTCTGGCTCGTCGGCTTCC
>JAAFHV010000145.1 GCA_013297655.1 Myxococcales bacterium
ACTCTCCATGAAGACGCTACTTTCCCTCGCCACCCTCGCGACCGTCGCGCTGTCTACCGCGTGTGTCATCGACGCCTCGGACGGCCATCGAGGGGGCCGCGGTTATGGCGACTACGGCGACGAGACCACCGAGACGCCGACCGGCAACACCACCGCGAGCCCCACGCCGGTGCTCGTCGAGGTGGACACGAACGCGAAGTTGGAGGCCGACCCGGGCGACGGCGTCGGCGTGTTCGCGGAGTACGGCGCAGGCGGCAAGTGGCACCTCTTTTGGGCGTGCGACACGAACCAAACGAAGCGAGAGTGCGAGTACCAAGTTCGCGTGCGCCCCGCGGCGGGCACTGTCAGCAACGCGGTCGACGACGCCGGCAAGGCCGTCTCCACCGTGAACGGCGAGATCTCGCTGCGCCGCACGATCGGCACGAAGAACGACGGCGTGCGCTTCGAGGCCCCCGCCGGCGGGGTGATCACGGTCGAGGTCACGCTCGACGGCAAAGCCGAGAACGTCCTCTTCTTCTTCGTGCAAGACGGAAAGCTGAACGGCGGCTTCGAGGGAAACCTCACCAACCCGATCAAGCTCCAAGGGAAGACGCCCTGAGCGAGCGCGAAACGCGCGCGGTCGTCGGACTCGGCTCGAACCTCGGCGACCGACGCGCCCACATCGAACATGCGATCGTGAATCTCGGACGCGTGGGCCAAGTGCTCGCGCGTTCGCGTCTCTACGAGACGGCACCTTGGGGCGACGTTCCGCAGGGGCCGTTCTTGAACGCGGCCGTGCTGCTCGCGTGGCGGGGCTCACCGGAGGCGCTGCTCGAGGCGCTGCTCTCGATCGAGCGCGAAGCGGGGCGCGTGCGCGACGTTCGTTACGGGCCGCGGACCCTCGATCTCGACGTGCTGTGGATGGAGGGCATTACGCGCGACACGCCGTCGCTCCAGATCCCGCACCCCCGCCTCGAAGAGCGCGCGTTCGCGCTGTGGCCTTTGCTCGACGTGGCTCCCTTCGCGACGAACGCCGAGGGGAAGAGCTACGAGCGCGGAGAAGCGACGGGCATCCTCGAGGTCGAGCCGGCGCCCACGGGCTGAGCTCAGCGGAGCGATCGGTTCGGGGTGTGCTCCGGAGGGGCGTCGATCGGCGCGCCGTTGCACACGATGCAGCCCGCCTCGTGGAGGTAGACACCGTGCACCTCGCACGTCGCATCGGGGAGCTCGTTCGGGATCCACGCGTCGGCATCGAGCGGTGGATCGAGGGCAAAAATAGGCAGATCGTCGACCAGCTTGCCCAGGTGGCGGAGCGCATCGAAGGCCGACTCCTCACGTGGTGGGTACGAGAGCCGTTCCCACCCGTGCCGCCTTCGCGCCGCGTCGACGAGCGAGAGCACGAAGCGCTTCTCGTCGTAGAAACCTTCTCGCGAAAAACCCATCTCGATCACGTCGAAGCCAACGCACCCGAGCCCGGCGCGCTCCTGATCGTGGCAGACGAGCCAGTACACGAGCTTCTTTTCCCACGGGCTCACCGCGAGATCGGAGCCCGCGATCGAGAGCACCTCGAAGAGCACGCTCGTGAGCCCGTTGCTCATTTGGAGCGGCACGGACCCCGCCACCCGATCGCTCGTCACGAGATTCCCCACCGGAGGCATCTACGAGCATCACCGCGTGCGCGCAAACGAGCGGGGCCGCATACGCCGTCGCGCTCGCTTGTCGAACAATCGAGAACTACGACGAAATGCGGCGTGCGCGGTGGAAAACGCGAGCGCGCACGATCCCGCCGCGTCCGCTCCCTTCAGGCCCGCGCGGAGGCACTTCCCGACGCACGGACGTGACTAGAGGCCGAAGCTACGGAGCTTCTTGTGGAGCCCTTCGCGCGTGATCCCGAGGGACTTGGCGCACGCCGTCTTGTTGTTGCCGTGCTCGCGGAGCGACTCGATGAGGAGCCAGCGCTCGACCTGGTCCATCATCTCTTTCAGCGTGCCCTTCGTGGGCTTCACGCGATCGAGCATGCCCTCGACCTGACGCACGCGCGGAGAGAGAAGATCGGGAGTGACGAAGCCGCCCGGCTCGATCTGGATGCAGAGGCGTTGGACCTCGTTCTGCAGCTCGCGCACGTTGCCCGGCCAGTCGTAACCCTGGAGCAGCTCCATCGCCTGCTGCGTGAAGCCTGCCGCCGGTTTGCCGAACTCGCTCGAGAAACGAAGGAGGAAGTGCTCGGCGATGAGCGGGATGTCCTCGCGCCGCTCGCGAAGGGGCGGGACACGAATCGGGAACACCTTGAGGCGGTAATAAAGGTCTTCGCGGAAGCGACCCTCGGCCACTTCTTTTTCCAAGTTGCGGTTCGTCGCGGCGACGATGCGCACGTCGACCCGCTTCTCGACGGTGGAGCCTACCGGGCGAATCTCGCCCTCTTGCAGCGCGCGGAGCAGCTTGGACTGGAGCGAGAGCGGCATCTCGGTGACCTCGTCCAAGAAGAGCGAGCCGCCGTCGGCGATCTCGAAGAGACCCTTCTTCTCTTCGTGGGCGCCGGTAAACGAGCCTTTTTTGTGCCCGAAGAGCTCACTCTCGAGGAGGTTCTCCGGCATCGCGGCGCAGTTCTGGGAGACGAACAGCTTGTCGCGCCGGCGCGAACGGTAGTGCACCGCGGAGGCGACGAGCTCCTTGCCGACGCCGGTCTCGCCCTCGATCAAGACGGTGACACGCGTGTCGACGACCTTGTCGAGCTGGTGCGAGAGCGCCTTCATCGGGGCGCTGCCGCCGATGATCTCGACCTGGCCCTTGCCGCCGGAACGACGGGTCTCTTCGCGGTTCTTGAGGAACGCGTTCTCTTTCTTGAGGCGATCTTCGGCGTTCTTGAGGCGACGTACGAGGCGCGCGTTCGCGACCGCGAGCGACACGTTGTGCGCGAAGACGGCGAGGATCTCCAAGTCGGCGGGGGAGAACACGCCCGCGTCGGTGCGGTTGTCGACCTGGAGGATGCCGAGGATGTCCTCGCCCTTCCAGAGCGGGATCCCCATCGTGGCGCGGATTTGGGTGCCCATGAGCGACTCGCTCTGGCTCACCTCGCTCGTCGCGTCGGCCGCGAGCACGGCGGCGCGCTCGGTCACGACCTTGCGGTAGATGCTGCGCGTGACGGGCACCGGCGTCGACGGGGGACCGGCCTGTCCGCGCACGCGGGTCATGACCGGCACGTAGGCGGAGCTGCCCTTGGTCGCGTCGTCCTCGTCGTCCTTGAGCACGACGGTGACGTGGCTCGCCTTTGGAACGAGGGTAAAACAGGCCTCCGCGATGGCCCCGAAGACCTCCGCGAGATCCGTCGCCGCGCCGATCTCTTTTTGCGCGTGGTAGAGCAGCTTGAGCCGGCCCTCGTCCTTCTCGACGATCGTGGTGGCGGGGACGAGATCTTCGATGCGACGAATCGCGAACACGCGCGCGTCGGGATCGGCGTCGAGCGCGACCTGCAGCGCGACGCAACGATCCCCCGAGCCGAGCTCGATCACGTCGCCGTGGAGGATGCTCATCTCGCGACCGCGTACGTCGGAGAGAGAAGACCGCGCCTCGCCTCGCACGACCCACGTCCCGTTCGTGGAGCGTAGGTCGCGGAGGATGACGCGGTCTCCGATGAGGGCGATGCGCGCGTGCTCGCTCGAGACGTGGTCGTCCGTCAGGATCACTTCGTTGCCCTCGGCCCGTCCGATTCGGATGGCGTCGAGCGACGAGGAGAAGGTTTGCCCCGCGAGAGCGCCTCGCAGGACGACGAGCCTTAGCATGCGCAAGTCCTCGGTATCAGAAGCAATTTCGTTACTGCGTGGCGCGCGAGCGGAGCTTCAAGGCGACCTTCGCGACCGCGTCGTCGGCCTGAAGGAGGCCCTTGTTGCCGGAAGCTTTGTCGGCGTCGATCATCTTGTCGAGCTGGTCGGCGGCGGCGACGTCGCCCTTGGGACCGAGGTGGTCCATCGCTTCGGCCATCGCGAGGCGCACGCTCGGATCTTTGATCTTGTCGATCTTGCCGAGGAGCTCCTTGCGGGTGCCGTCGTTGCCGAAGGCGGCCGCCATCCACGTGGCCTTGATATGGCCCATCTTCGCCGTCTCGGGCGTGGAGGGGATCGGCTCGTCGAGGACCTTCACGTAGCAGCCCGCGTCGTCCTTGCACTTCTCGACCACCTTGGAGGCGGCGAGGTGCTTGTCTTTTTCGGTCGCGGGCCCGGTGAGCTGGGCCACCACGATGCCGACCTGTTTTACCTGGTCGGCCTTCATGAGCTTGATCGCGGCGTCGAGCGCGCCGGCGGAGACTTCTTCCGCGTGGTCGCCCTTCGCTGCGTTTTTCTCCTTCAGAATCCAGTCGACGAGCTTCGGATCGTAGAAGTGCGACGAGGCCTGGATGAGGATCGAGCGACCGTTGCCGCCGCCCATGAGCGCGACCGACGCTTCCGGGCTGATCTTGCCGTAGGCCGTCATGTAGGCCTCTTCGATTTTTCCGTCGTTCGGGAAGTGAACGAGGTTCATCGCGAGGATGGTGCGGTTCTGATCGCTGTCGGCGGCGGCGAGCGCATCGATGATGGCGGCCTGGCCGGCGGGGCGCGAGATGTACGCGAGCGCCTCGCTGAGCACCGCGACGGAGGCCTTCTCGGGGAACTCGGCGGCGAGCTTGCCCAGCTCCGGGTCGGTGTTCTTCATCGCGCCGAGGAGCACCGCTTCGGCTTCCTTCGGCATCTTGAGGAGCGCGTTGCGCGCCGTGTTGCGGAGGTCGCCCTTCGATGGCGAGAGGAGCACCGTCGCGAGCGCCTTCGCCGCGGAGCCGAGCTTGAGCTCACCGATGAGCTGGATCGACGTCATTTGCCAGAACTGGACTTGGTCGCGGACCGACTCGGGGTTCTTGGGGTCGACCGGGGCGGCGAGCTTCTCGACCGCGCGCGGACCGTAGGACGGGTGCTTCACCGCGAGGACCGCGTCGTGGAGCTCGGTCACGAGGTTGATCGAGTTCGTCTGCGAGGCGCGGAACTTCGAGAAGCACTCCCAGAGCGCGTCGATGAGGCCCTGGTCGGTGAGCTTGCCCGCCTGCGCGAACACCTTGGTCGCCTGCGCGGCGTAGCGAACGTCCTCGTCGGCCTTCTTCGGCTCGTAGTCTTTGAGGGCCTTCGCGAGGGCGGGGGCGGTGCGCGGATCGAGCGTGTCCGCGAGGAACTTGATGAGGTCCTTGCGCGTCTTCTCGTCGGCGATGGTGCCGCCCGTGTACTGCTTCGTGAGCGGCTCGACGATGTCGTCGAGGAGGGCCTTCACCTTGGGATCTTCGCGGTTCTTGTTCGCGTTCGTCATCCCGTCTTCGAAGAACTGCTGGAGCCGCTTCACGGCCGGCCCGCGCTGAGCCGGGTCGTCGAGGCGCTTCACCCACGTCTTCGGATCGTTCTCGTCCGCGCACGCGGTGAGCGTGGTCGCCGCGCCGAGCGTCATCGCCGCGCCGCCGAGGAGGGGAAAGGCCATCGACGCCGCCGCAGCCCACCCGAACGACTTGACCTTCTGGAGCGACTTTGCGCGCGTCTTCATGACTCTATTCCTCCCGCGGTTCGGCGACGACTCGAGCCCAAAGGCCCGAAAAAACACGGCCCAAGGTATCGCCCGACCTAACGCGGGTGTCAACGACGCTTCACGGGATCCGCTGTACGACGCGGTGCGCGGAAACGGCGCCGTGTCAGCCGATGATCATCGACTCGGAGAGCAGCTTGCCCTCCTTGAACCGGCGCAAATTCCAGCGATCGAAGAGCGGCGTGCTCTTGCCGCTCACGATGTGCTCCGCGATGCGTTTTCCCATCACCGGGGCCATCATGAAGCCGTGCCCCATGAACCCGGAGGCCTGGAAGAAGCCTTCGATTTCGTCGATAGCGCCCACGATCGGGTTCTGATCGGGCGTCAAGTCGTAGCAGCCGGCCCACTGGCGGAGCACCTTCACGTGGCCCAGCACGGGGCACGCGCGCACGAGCGATCGTGCGTAGAGACCGAGGAACGCAAACGAGCTCCGCTGGTCGACCCCCTTCGGGACGTGCGTCTGCCCGATCCCTCCCACGATCTCGCCGCGGGTGGATTGGCTGAAATAGAGGCCATCGGTGAGATCGGCGACGAGGGGCCGGAGCCAAGGCTTGAGGGGCTCGGTGGAGCAAATCTCGTGACGGTGCGGGTGGTTGGGGAGGGTGACCCCGACGAGCTTTGCGATCTCCGGCGACCACGCGCCGCACGCGTTGACGACCTTGTTCGTGCGGACGAAGGCGCGGCCCGTCTCGCGCCCGCCGTCCTTCGCGAGCGTGCGGAGGTGCACGCCGGTGATCGTGGTGCCGGAGGTCTCGATGCCCTGCACCTCGGTGAATGTGGCGACCTCGACGCCGCGTTTCTGCGCCGCGCTCGCGAAGCCCCACACGAACGGCCACGGGAACACCACGCCGTCGTCGGGGTTGTAGCTCGTCGCGACGACGCCGTCGGTGTCGAGCTCGGGCACGATCTTTCGCGCCTCTTCCGGGGTGAGCATCCGGGTCGGCAGGCCGCACTCGTTTTGCACCTTGCAGCTCGCCTCGAGCGACCGGCGCTTCTCCTCGTCGCGAACGAGGAATAGGTAGCCGCCCTGGCGCAGCCACACGTTGATCTTCATTTCGCTCGCGAAATCCTGGCACATGCGGATGCTCTCCTGCATGAGCCGCACGTTCGCTTCGCTCGACCATTGCGCGCGCACGCCGCCGCCGTTTCGTCCGCTCGCGCCGCCGCACAGGTAGCTCTTGTCGACGACGAGCACGTTCGTCGTGCCGAGCTTGGCGAGTTGGTACGCGATCGAGAGGCCCATGATGCCGGCGCCTACGACGACGACATCGGCGTGGTCTCTCACGGGAAGCTCCCGAGCTTCGCGAGCGCGAGCGGGTGAAGGTCCGCGTTCGACGCGAGCACGCCGTCTACGTTCGCGAGGGTGGGCCTCCGGTAGTCGAAGTTTCTCCCTCGCGCGTCGGTCATGGTCCCCCCCGCGGCGCGGACGAGGGCCTCTGGCGCGCACGAGTCCCACAGCATGCCGGACGGCCCGGGGTGCACGTAGAGATCGGTCTGCCCCGTCGCGACGTGGAGCGCTTTGAGCCCCGCGCTTCCATAGGGAACGAGGGCCTTCGCCCCGAGCCGCGCGAGGATGCGATCGGTCGCTTCGCTCTTGTGCGAACGCGAGATGAGTGCGCGCGACTCGGCGAGCGAATTCGTGGAAGATACACGAATCGGCGAGCGGGCGCCGGAGGCCTCCATGACCTCCGCGTAGTGTCCGGGGGCGCCCACGTAGGCTTTGCCCCAGGTGGTCGCGACGACGACTCCTATTGCGGCGCGACCTGCCTCCGCGAAGCCGATCATGACGCAAAATTCCCCGTTTTTTGCGACGAACTCCCGCGTCCCGTCGAGGGGGTCGACGAAAAAAGCGGCGCTCGCGTTCGTGTATCCTGCATACGTCGAGGGGTCGCTCTCCTCTGCGACGATGGGGACGCCGGGGAGGACCGCGGAGAGCGCCTCGATGATGAACGCGTTCGCTTCGCGATCGGCGAGCGTGACCGGATCGTCGCCCTCTTTGAAGGCGATCTCGCGATCCTCGCGGTGGTAAATGCCCTTCACGATCTCGCTCGCGCCGAGGGCGGTGAGGAGCATCACGTCACCGAGAGCGCGTGCATCGGCGAGGTTCATGCCGCCCTCGCGTTGCTCGGTTGGCCAAGGCAAGCCATTCGCCTGCGGCTCACTTGCATGTTCATCCGTGCACACCGACCTTCTCGAGCTCGCGGTAGAGCTGGATGAGATCGTCGTCCTTGATGTAGCGGGGGCCGCCTCCGGTCTCGCGGACGAGCTGCTCGAGCTGCTCCACCGTGCGCGGCCCGAGCACCGCCGCGCTTACGACGTGGCTCGAGAGCACGAAACGAACCGCCGCGCCGCGCATGCTGCGCACGTCGCCCTTGACGAGGAACTGGAGGGCGTCGAGCTGGTCGACGCGGTGCTCGAGCTCCATCCGGGTCCACCTTTGGGACCTGTGATCGGTGTCGGGGAACTCGCGGTCGCGCGTCCAGTGGCCGGCGAGCACGCCGTAGTTCAAGACGCTCCGCGCGAGCACGCCGGGGCGGCGCACCATGATGTCGCCCGTCTTCCGGGTGAGCGGCCCGGAATAGAAAATATTGTACGCGAGCTCCACCACCTCCGCGCCGTCCTCGATCGCTTGCTCGAGCACGTCCTCGGTGCCGCACGAGACGCCGACGTGCTGGATTTTCCCCTCGCGCTGGAGCGTCTTCAAGATCGTGAGCGCGCTCTTCTGATCGTCACGATCGACGAGCGCGTCGCGCGACGGGCAGTGGAGCAGGTAGACCGGGATCGCCTCGAGGCCGAGCCGCTTCAGCGATCGCTCGACCGCGCCGCGGATGTACTCCTCGTCGAAGCGCTTCACCGGCGGCTCGATGCGCCGATCGGTCCCGCCCTTCGTGACGATGACGACGTCGTCCTTGCCCTTGCACATGCGGCCGAGCAAGACCTCCATCTTGCCGCCGCCGTACGAGTCCGACGTGTCGAACAACGTGACGCCGACGTCGAGGGCCTTCGCGAGCACGGCCTCCGCGTCTTTCTCGTCGACGGGGCCATAGGGCTCGCCGGAGAGCCCCCACGTCCCGACCGCGAGCTCCGAGACGACTTTTCCAGTTTTACCGAGTGGCCGTTGCCTCACGCCTTCCGTCTTACCACGGTCCAAAGCGCTTGACGGGAGCCGTAACCCTGTCTACCCGAAGCACGCCGTGCGGGCACGGTGGCGCCTTTTTGGGGGCGTTCGTTAGCGACGCTGAAAAGCGCGTGCACTAGGAGCCACAAAGCCATGCGAAACATCGCTCTTCTTCCCGTTCTCGTCCTCGCGTTCACCGCCGCGTGCGGCGATCCGCCCCCGCCGCCGAAGGCCCCCGAGCCCACCGCCGCGAAGGTGGACGTGCCCCCTCCCGCGCCGCCGAAGGAAGATCCGCCCGCCACGCCCCCTCCCGCGCCGCCGCTCGCCGAGCTCCAGGCCAAGGGCCTCGCCACGATGATCGAGGGCATGAACGCCCACGACGCGAAGAAGGTCGCTGCACTCTACACGGAAGACGGCGTCTGGAAGTTCCCCGGCGATCCGGACACCAAGGGCCGCGACAAAATCGAAGCGGCGCTCGCGGGCCTCTACCAAACGTTCCCCGACATCAAGTTCGGGCAGGCGTACACGTTCACCAAGGGCGACATCACCGTCACCCAGTTCGCCCTCACCGGCACGCACAAGGGCGACATGGGCCCGATCAAAGCCACCAACAAGCCGGTCGGCTGGCAGGCGATCGAGATCCAGTGGTGGACGCCCGATGGCCACATCAAGGAGGAGCACGCCTACTGGGACAACGGCACCATGCTGTCGCAGATCGGCCTCTCCAAAATGAAGGCGCCCGCGATCCCCACCCTCGCCGCGAGCACCACCAGCGTGACGGCCAAGAGCGACGACGCGGAGACGAAGAACGTCGACGCGATCAAGCTCATGTACGGCGCGATGGAGAAGAAGAGCGCCGCCGACTTCACCTCGCTCATGACCGACACGAGCGAGTGGAGCGACAACACCCAGCCCACCGTCTCGAAGGGCAAAGCCGACGCGAAGAAGTTCTTCGACGCGCACATGAAGGCCTTCCCCGACGCAAAGATGAACGTCAAAAACTCTTGGGGTTTCGGGGACTTCGTCGTGAGCGAGGTCACGATGTCGGGCACCAACACGGGCCCCATGTTCGGCAAGCCGGCGACGAAGAAGAGCGTGAGCATGGACTCCGCCGACCTCGTTCAAATGAAGGACGGCAAGATCGTGAAGGGCTGGAGCTTCGGTAACGGGATGCAGGTCGCGGAGCAGCTCGGCATGCTCCCCAAGCCCGGCGCGGCGAAGGGCGACGCTCCCAAGGGCGATGCTCCCAAGGGCGACCACCACGGCAAGGGTGATCACCACGGCAAGGGCGACCACAAGGGCCACGGCAAGGGCGCTCCCAAGAAGTAACGAGCTCGCTTGCAGCACGACGGCGCGGCGCGACTCTTCGCCCGCGCCGTTCGCGTTTCGAAACGCGTGTGGTGTGACCGACGGGACTGGCGCGGCTCAGCGCGGAATGTCGGCGTAGGAATCGAGCACGCCTTGCATGACGGCGCGGTTTTGCTCGAGGCGCGAGGGCGAGGTCCACGCCATGACCTGGTGGAAGTACGCGTCGGCCTCGATGTAGCGCACGAAATAGACGAGGTTTAGCCCGTTCGACGCGCCTCGGATCTCCATGTCGACGCACTTGTGCACGCCGCAGCGTTTCGCTTGCTGCGACTTCACGTCCATTTTTTTCAAGACGTTGGTGCGGTTGGTGTTCGACGCTTCGATGTACTGGTCGAGCGTCGTAATGTCGGCCAGATCGGCCTTCGCCTCGGACACGACTCCGGCGCCGATGTCCTTCACGAAGTCACCCGCCTGGAGCCGCATGCTGGTCGCGGCTTGGCCCTCTTTGCCGAGCGGGCCCACCTTGAAGCCGGCGGGCACCACGATCTGCATGCCCGCGATGTCGTCGCGGAGCGTCTGCGGTGCCTTCTTTTTGCATCCGCTCGCCGCGACGAGCGCGACAAAAACCAGGAAAAAGAGCCAGAGTCGGTGACGAGGCGAGGCGTTCGACGCGCGGAGCATGAGCGCTTCTTAGCACCGCTCCGATACTTCGCCCGTATGCGGCGATACGGCCCGCTCGCGCTCAGCGCAGCGCGAACCAGTAGTGATGGGTGGTGAGGGCGCCGCCGATGGCTTCGAGGGCGATGTCGGTCTTGTCGACGCAGACCTCGGCGGGGAGCTCGAGGGTCTCCTCTTCGACCCCGCTCGTGCTCGGGGCGAGGGTGCCGATCTCCTTGCCGCCCGCGCGCACGCGCACCGTCACGTCGCCGTCGCCGTCGCTCGCGGCGCGCATGCGCACCACCATGACGTGCGGTTTCCCGGGCGCGAGCCTCGCGACGAAACGCTCGTGGCGGCGGTTCGAGCGCGCGCCGTCGGCGAAGCGGGGGTCCGTCGGATCGGCCTCGTCCGCGAACGTGTCGACGGCTTGTTCGCCCTCCTGCGCGCTGAGCAGCTCGTACGCGTGCTCTCGTTCGCTCTCCAGATCGGCGACGTCGAGGGTGTCGACGATCGACGGCGTGGCGCGGCGAGGGGCCTCCCCGGTGCCGAGGCGCGAGTAGTCGGCCTTCATGAGCTTCATCGTCTGCCCGCCGAGGATCGTGGCGTCCTTCACGGTCGCCTCGAAGAGGGTCGCGCCCAAGATCGCGTCGTTGCCCATCCACTCGGGATACACCGCGAAGTGCGTAGGGAGCATGGAAGGCGTGGCGCGGTGCATGCGCTCGTAGTGCTCGTATCGTGACGCCGATCCGCCGAGCCAGTAGGTGGCCTCCGTCGGCGTCGTGAGGCCCACGATGTCGAAGGTGTGTCGGCCGCCGAAGTACGCGATCGCCCCAGTGTCGTTGAGGCCGATTCGTGCATCGCTCGGGAGGTTTTTGTTAATAAATGCAGCGATTTGGCCGTGTTGGCGATCGATGCCGCTCGCGGACGCAGCCGCGTCGTCGATGACCCAATCGAGGCGCATCGCGAGCATGCCTGCGACCCCGAAGCCGAAGATCGGACCCACGAGCGAGAACGAGCGTCGCGCGCGCTGGGCGACCATCGCCATCGTCTCGCCGAGGCACGCGAGCGCCAAGAACCACCCCGTCGCGAAGGGCCACAGGTACCGCAGGCGATTCCAAAGGAACGTGATGTACGTGCACGGTACGAACATCGCGAGCGCGAACACGAGCACCGCGAACGCGCGCTCGATCTTCTTCGTGACCGCGCCGCGAACCGCCACCGCGAAGAGCGAGACGAGCGCGATCTTCGCGCCGCCCTTCGGCAAAAACTCGACCGACCACACCTCGCCGTCGAGCAGGGTGCCGGCGAGCACGCGCGCGTTCGCGGCGAAGGTGGGCACGAGCGCGTGGTACGGATTTCCGATCGCGAGCTTCACCTGGGTGGTGCTCGTTGTGGTCTTCCCCGTCATGAGGAGGAGCAAGAGCGGCGTGAGCGCGATCCCCGCGAGCGGCAAGAGCGCCATCGCGCGCGCAGAGAGCTTGGCCTCGCGCGGGTAGCCAAAAATGACGAACGCGAGGAGAACGGACGCGATCGCGCCCTCCGGACGCATGAGCGGCGCGGCGAACGCGAGGGCGGAGAGCTCCACCCACGTCGACCGCGTACGCACGTCGCGCGACTCGCACCACTCCACGCCGCGTCGTGCGCTCCTCGCGAGCAGCCACGCGAACGGCACGACCTCCATCCCGCTCGCGGCGCACCACACGTGACCCCCGAACGCGAGCACCATCGCGCCAGCGGCGACCGCCATCGTGTCGGAGACGAGACCTTTTCCAAGGTGATAGGCCTCGTACGCGAGGGCGCCGAGGCACCCGAACGAGAGGATCCACGCCGGCCACATCATGAGCTGACCGCGGAAGCCGATCGCGTAAAACGGGGCGAGGAGCGCGGGCCAGAGCTGGCTCGTCGCGCCGCTCGAGACGGGCTCGCCGCCCTGGTAGCGCATCGGGTGGCCTTCCACGAAGGCGCGCGCGTACTGGAAATGGATGTACGCGTCGTCCAGCGTGGCTGCGGGGTGGCCCACCTTCACCAGCACCGCGCGGATCGTGAAGAACGCGAGCAGCGCCGTCGGCACGATCACGGGGAGGAGACGGATCACGCCACGGAGGGCGTCGGCCCACGATTCGGTTCCCGCCGCTGGCTCTGGATTTCGAGGCGTTTTCCCCATGAACCGCGCGGAACCTAGCACCAGCCGCTGCCATCGCGAGCATTCGAAGTCCGGGCGCCTGCTCGTGACGAGCAGCCACCGGGCGCCGGCCCACCGCACGCTTCGAGCGCGACCGCGACGAGGGCCCCGAGGGCCGGCCGCGCTTGCCCAACGAGGCACGACGGCAGACGCGCGCGGAGCGCAGAAGGCGTGCTCAGGGGTCGGTGCTCGCGCCGTCGAATGTCGATACCTTGCGAGGGCGATGCTACGCGGTGCATGACATTTGCGTCCGCCTTCGTGTAGACGGACGGCTCGTAGGTCGAAACATGCAGGATGCAGATAAAAGCGCTCTCCCACCGGCTCCGCGGAAAAATCCGTATGCGCACTGCCCGCGGCTTCCCGAGGGCGAGGTGGTGGAGCTCGGATCGCTCGTGACGGGGTCGAGCCTCGAGCTCGAGATCGGCTGCGGACGGGGTGGGTTCGTGTTCGAACGCGCGGTGGCGGTGCCGGGGGTGGGCATCATCGGGCTCGAGGTGCGCCGCAAGTGGGCGACGATCGTGGACGAGCGCCTCGCGAAGCAGGGGCTCGGGCCGCGCGTGCGTGTCTTCGCGGAGGACGCGAAGCTCGCGATGCCGAGGCTCCGTCCCTCCGGCGGTCTCGCGCGGATCTTCATGCATTTCCCCGATCCGTGGTGGAAGAAGCGCCACACGAAGCGTCTCGTGATGGGCGACGTATTTCTCAACGAGGTCGCGCGTCTGCTCGCGGAAGGGGGCGAGCTCTTCGTCCAGACCGACGTCGAGGATCGCGCCACGTCCTACGCCGAGCAAATCGCCTCCCACGGCGCGTTCGTTCCCGCTGGCGACGCCGCGGGCAGCCCTTGGCTAGCCGAGAACCCCTACGAAGCGCGCAGCCCGCGCGAGCACCGCGCCATCAAAGATGGCCTCCCCGTGCACCGCATGCGCTACACGCGCCGGTAGAGGCGACGCAAGACGAGCGCCCCCGGTCTACGGACAGTCGTCGACCCAATCGGAGCCGCACGGGCGCTCGGCAGGGACGGACACGAGGGTGCCCGTCTTGGCCGGGACGGCAGAGAACTTTAGCGCGAGCGAGATGGCGCCACACTTCACGCCCTTGCCGTCGTCGGCTCGCGACGTCGCGACGTCGAGCGCGGCGCATACGCGACGCTTCGCCTCGAGGTAAACGAGGTCGTCGCGGCAGAGGTACGCGTTGGAGGTGCTCAGCGGCGAGCGCATCTTCTCGAACGCGACGAGCAACTCGCTGGACCGCAGGCGGCCCGCTACGGTGCCGTCATCGAGACGGAACGTCGCGCCGTTCTTCACGATTTTTGCGGTGAATATGCACTCTTTTGCCTTCGCGCGAAAGAGCCCGACCGACAGATCGAGGTCGAGCACGGCGACCAGCACACCGTCGCGCACGTAGGCGCGGTTGTCCTCGACCCGGGCTTGGAACGGGCCCTGCCCGATGACCGAGTCGCGGTCCACCGTCCACACGTCGTTGCCGTCGAACTTGGGGCCGCTGTCGGAGCCTGCGTCCGCGCCGCCGGGCGGCAGCCCTTCGAGCCCACCGGACGCATAGAGGCCGACCTGCACGTCGTCGTCGTTGGCGGTCCCGTTGTAGCCGCGCAGCTCGATGAAGAAGGTGTTCCGGCCGCGGCGGATGTAGTCGGTCCCGGACGTGGGCTTCGCGCCCTCTTCGCGCGGGAGCACCGCGAGCGCCGCTTGGGTCTCCGGTCCGAGCACGTTGTCGATCCCACCCTGGCCGTCGCAAGGGGTCGCGACCGCCTGCGAGCGTGGTGAGCACGAGCCCGTGCCGGGGCATGTGCACCGACCGTCGAGATCGTAGCCGTCCTTGTCGCCCCCGATCTCGAGCGTGGCGCCGGCGAACGTCATCGCGAGCTTCGTCGTCGTATCGCCCGGCGCTGGCCGCCCCGGTGGAAGGTGCGGTATGCACGTAACCTCGGCGTCGGCTCCTGCTTCGGGAACGGGAGGAGGGGCGATCGCGCGGTCGTCGGTCGGCTGCGCGGCGTCGACTTCGCCTCCCGTGTAGCCATCGAGCGGGTTCAAGAGTGAGCACGCCGCGACCGCCGCCGAGACGCTCACGAAGGCGACCGCCCCACGTGAGAGCCTCGCCGCGCCCTTCACAGGCACTCCGGCTTGATCTTCTTGATCCCGTTCTCCATCACGAAGTTCGGGCTGCAGTTCGGGGTCGCGGTGGGTGGCGGCTTCGGGGTCGCGGTGTGCGCCGGTTGGGGGTGGGTGCCCTTTCCGCCCTGCGCGGTGGGCTTCGGCGCAGCGGGGGCGGCGTTGCTCGCAGAAGGCGCGGGGGGAGCCGCTGTTGCCGCGAGCGGAGCAGCGGCCGTCGCCGAGGCGCTCGCGAGCGCGGTCGTCGTAGGTGCGGTAGGTGCGGGCGGCGTGACGGAGTGGCTGTCGCCGGCCGCCGACCGTGAGCCGCGCGACACGATGAGCGCCGCCGCGACGAGCGCGACCGAGACGAGCAGCGCCGCGAACACGATGCTCGCCCTCGTGCGCGGTGGCGGCTGCGCCGCGAGCTCGTCGCGCGCGAGGCTGAGCTGGCCCGACGTTCCCGACATGGAGCTGTCGGCGACGGATGTAGGAGGCGCCAAAAGCCGACCCGAGGGCGACTCCGGAGGTGCGGCGAGCAGGGACGAGATGCTCGGGTTCGGCTCGACCGAGCTCTCGATCTCTTCGATGCGTGTCGCGCGCGAAGCGAGCGCTTCGCCCGCGAGATCCGAGACCCACTCGCCGACCGCGCGCGCGGTGGCCGGCGCGAGCACCTTCTCGATCGCGATCGCCATGTCGCGCGCCGTGGCCCAGCGACCCTCGAGATCGCGGGACAGACCGCGAAGAACGATCTCGTCGATCGCGGCAGGAATCTCCGGCCGAAACGCGCTCGGGGGCCGGATCGGATCGTTTAGCACCTTCACCGCGACCGTCGCTTGCACCTCGGCGCGGAAGAGGCGCATCCCCGCGAGCGACTCCCACAGGCACACCGCCGCCGACCAAACGTCGGCCCTGCGGTCCACGCTCTCGCCCATGATTTGCTGGGGCGACATGTACGCGAGCTTTCCCTTGAGCTCGTCGTTCTGTGTAGATTGCAGCCTTCCGGAGGCCTTCGCGACGCCGAAGTCGAGGACGCGGGTCACGCCGTCGACGCCCACCATCGCGTTCTGGGGGGACACGTCGCGGTGCACGATCCCGAGCGGCTCGCCTCGCTCGTTCCGCGCCTCGTGCGCCGCGTGGAGCCCGTTCAACACGTCGATCGCGATCGCCGCGCAGTTCGCGAGCGGGACCTTCTCACCCCGCTTCAGGCTCGCCGCGATGAGGCGGCTCCACGACTCGCCGTGCACGTACTCCATGACGAGAAAGAGCTCGTTCGGCTCGCGCACTACGTCGAGCATCGGCACCACGTTCGGGTGGCGGATGCGCGCGACGAGGCGCGCTTCGTCGAGCAGCATCGCGACGAACTCTTGCTCTTGCGCGAAGTTCGGGTGGAGGCGCTTCACCGCGACGGTGCGCGAGAATCCGGCCTCGCCCATCAAGCGTGCAAGATGCACGGTCGCCATGCCGCCCGCCGCGAGCATGCCGTGGAGGGCGTAACGGCCGATGCGGATCGAGCCGCTCGCGTCTGCGCTCGGCGTGGAAGGGGACGGCTGAGGGAACACGAGGCCCCTCCCGCTCTTCGTTCCCCGTCCGCTGCCGTCGTTGCTCAAAACACGACCCCATTTCCGAAGAAGCGCACGCGCGTGCCTGCGTTCGCGGCGCGAGCTTCTTTCTTGGGGACCTCGATCTCGGGGCGGGTGAGGAACAGCACGGTCGCGACGCCGACCGCCACGATGCCGATCGCGAGCGAGACGTCGGCGACGATGAACTTGGTGCGCACGGGCGAGAGCTGGTCCTCCGTGCACGTGGGTTTGCAGTCTTCGAGGTCGGCCTTGCCGCGCGTACCGGCGATGCCGAAGCCCACGAATCCGCCCGCGCCGACGAGCCCGAGGCCACCGAGCGCGAACACCGGCCAAGGCACGGGCCGCTCTTTGCTCGTCGCGGGCGGCGGGGTGGAGAGCGGCCCCTCTCGCGGCTCCCTCGCCGGCGCGACGTAGAGCTTGGAGGTCGCGTCTACCTTCTGCGATTTTTCGCCCTCGCGTACCACCACGCGCACGTCGACGGGGGGCTCTCCAGGAGGAGAGAACACGAACGTGTGCTCGCCCGGATCGACGTCGACCGCGCGCCCGTCGGTCTTGCCCGCGAAGGGCTTGCCGTCGACGGTGGCGGGCACGGAGGTGGACGGCGTGCCGTCCTTTCCCTTGAACGAGAGCACGACGGAGGGCTGACGGCGGTCGATCTCTTTGAGCCACTCGGCGCAGTCGGAGTGGAGCGCGTTCGGACAGCTCTCGGCGAGGCAGAGGGCGAGCTTTTCGCGCGCGGACGACAGCGCGCTCTGCTTCATGTCGACCTGCGCGCCCTGGTAGGCGCTCACGCATTGTTCCTTCGATGGACCTGCGCCCATCGCGAGCCCAGGGGCCGCGAGGATCACGAGAACGAACGGGCCGAGCGCGAGGCTCTTGACGCGCATGTCTTCAGCGTACCACGCGCCCGAAGCTTGGGGAAAAACCGAACCAGAACGGCAACCAGGGCCGTTTGCCACGCAGACCTACATCGGTCCCTTCGCGTCCGGGTCTGTCGCGGGCACCCCGAGCGGGAGCCGATCCGTGTGGATTGCAATCATTTCGAGGGCGGG
Organism: Myxococcales bacterium; assembly: GCA_013297655.1. Classification (GTDB taxonomy): domain Bacteria; phylum Myxococcota_A; class Polyangia; order Polyangiales; family Polyangiaceae; genus JAAFHV01. The sequence continues at coordinate 17,574 of JAAFHV010000145.1, forward strand.
ATCGTCGCGGCGGTTATGTGCGCATTGCATGTTGGACGGGGAGCTCGTTTCGCGCGTGGCTCTGGCGTTCGGATCGCGGCGTCCGCGGGAGTCGTTCACGGCACGAGCGCGAGCGGTGTGGGAAATGAGGGCGGGCGCGAACGGAGCGCGCGCTCCGCTGCGTAAGTCTCGTGGCACATGCGTTGCTGAACGATGGTCATGACTTTCCTTCGAATCGTTCGCTTCGGCTTTTTCGCGTTTGCTCTCGCGCCGCTCGTCGTCCACTGCGCGAGCCCGGAGAACCAGTCGACGTACACCCCTGCCGACCAAGACAGGGCCGTCGCGCGCGTCACGGGTCGTTTCGTCTCGGGCGATGGCGCGACGATCCTCGATCTCTGCGAGGCCCCCACCTCGGCGCCGCTCGTCAGCTCGTGCAGCGACTCGTACGTCGCGCACTCCGGCGGCCGCGGTGAGCGCATCTCGGACGGCGTTCAGTCCGGGGTCGGTTGTGGCGGATGTCCGCTCGACGGCGTGGTCGTCCCGCTCGTGGTCGCGCTCGAGGAGGGCGGTTCGCGGAGGCCGCTCGATGGGATCGCCGACCTCGGGAGCGACGACGGTCTACCGCTCACCCGTGCCGCCACGCTAAGCCTCTCCGATGGAGGCGAAGTGGGCACGATCGGGGTCGATGGGATCGTCACGCTGACAGGGAAAAATGGGGCCCCCGCGACGAAGCTCGTGCGCTCCGGCGACGGCCGATGCGACGCCGTGGCTCCCGCGCCGAGCGTGACGACCTCCGCCACCCCGAGCAGCCGCGCGACCCCATGACGGTAGCCGCGCGACGCGGGCCCGAGGCTAAAGCGTGAACTTGTAGCGCGCGACGCCGTCGACCGGCACCGTGACGACCGCGGAGAGCGCCTTGCCGTCCGCGGTCGTGCACGTCACCTTGTGCGCGCCGGCGGAGAGCTCGAGGCCGGCGATCGGGGTGACGCCGCGGCCCTGTCCGTCGACGGTGACGTTGCACCACCCGCCGCTCGCGCCGACGTTGAGCTTCCCGGCGCCTACGGGCGCGGCGGGGCCGGGCTTCGGCCCGGGACCGGGACCAGGCCCGGGTTTCGCGGCGACAGGAGATTTGTCGAGCGCGACGTCGAGCTTCTTTCGCTCCTGCGCGTTGCCCGTAAACGTGACCGACTTCTCGGTGAAGCCGGGCGCGCTCACGACCAGCGTGTGCTCTACACCCGAGGCGAGACCTGCGATCTCGGGTCCTTGCACCGCTTTGCCGTCGAGCGTGATCGTGGGGGCGGCCGACGCGGGGACCACGTTGATGTCGAGGATGACGGAGCCCTTTCGGAGCTCGGCCTTCACCTCGTGCGCCGGCGCCATGTCGGTGAGCGTGAGCTTGTGCCGCGACTGCTCGTGGTCCGGCATCGAGAGCTTCAGATCGATCTCGACGCCTTTCGGGAGCTCGAGCGTCGCCGGGGTGACCTCCGAGCGAAGATCGCCGTTGACCCAAATGGAAGCGCCCGGCGGCTCGCTCGTGACCTTCAGCGTGCCCTTGGTCGCGAGCTTGTTCGTGTCCGCCGCGGCGCCGTTTTGGGCTTCGGTTTGGCGCGCGCGCAGCCCGGCGAACACACCGACCCCGACCGCGAGCATGACCGCGATCGCCACGCCAGCGACGACGCGTGAGCCTCGGCTCGGACGGTGCACGTTCGCGTCGGTGACGGTGTGCGCCGCGGACGGGAGGCTCGGAGTGACCCCGCGTGGCCCGCTTTGCTGCGCGTCGAGCTCGCGCGTGGACTCGACCCCGCGGCTCGGGAACTGCGAGTCGATGATGTCGGCGAGCTGCTTGCCCTGCGAGAGCGCCTCTTTTTGCGCCGCGAGCTTGTCGTGGAAGAGGTCCTGCATGAACGCGTGGAGCGCCGAGTTGCTGACGGGCACTCGGTGGCGTCGCACGAACTCCTCGAGGTCGCGTTGCATCGCGCGCGCTGACGGGTAGCGCTCGTCTTTGTTCTTCGCCAGCGCGCGCATCACGATGGACTCCAGGTCCTTCGGGTAGTCGGCGCGGACCTGAGAGGGGAGGGGGTACTCCTCGTCGCAGATGAGCTTGAGCGTCTCGAACTCGCTCGCGCCCTTGAAGAGGCGCTTGCCGGTGGTGAGCTCGAAGAGCATGACGCCGGTGGCGAAGAGGTCGGTCCGCGCGTCGACCATGTCGCCGCGGGCCTGCTCGGGCGACATGTAGGGGACCTTGCCCTTCAGCTTGCCGCTCTTCGTGCTCTCGGAGAATTTCTTGTCGCTCTTGGCGATGCCGAAGTCGACGATCTTCACGTCGCCGGCGAACGTAACGACCACGTTTTGAGGGGAAATGTCGCGGTGCACGATGTGCAACTGCTTCCCGTTCATGTCGTGGTGCTCGTGCGCGTACGCGAGGCCGGCGCACATGCCGAGCACGATCGCGATCGCGTGCTCGACGGGGAACTCGGCCACGTCGCGCTTCTTCATCTGGCGCACGATCGAGCGAAGGTCTTCGCCGTGCACGTGCTCCATCGCGATGAAGAAGCTGCCCTCGGCCTGGCCCACGTCGAACGTCTGGCAGACGTTGGGGTGGGAGAGCGTGGCGGCGATCCGCGCCTCGTGGAGGAGCATCTCGATGAACGCGGTGTCTTGGCTCACTGCCGGCAAGATGCGCTTGATGACGATGAGCTTCTCGAAGCCGGCGACGCTGCGCTGGATCGCGAGGAAGAGCTCCGCCATGCCGCCCTGCGCGAGCTTGCGAAGGAGGGTGTACTTGCCGAAGCGCTTCGGCATCCCGGTGGTGGCTTCGTCCTCCGAAGGACCTACCGATGCCGGCACGTGCGACATGGGAGGAGCGGTGAGGACCTGCCCCGAAGGCACGCTCGGAAGCGACTCACGCCGAGGCGGATCCGACTTCGTGGTGCCTTGTGCTTCGGGGACGGAAGAGCGAGACATGTCTCCTCGAGAAGGCGAGACGGTACACGCGGGAAGGCCCGCGGAACACAGGCTTTCGGTAAAGCTAGTCCGAGGGTCGGAGGTGGTCAACGTAACCACCCTGGAGCTTGCGACGCAGAGCGGGAAATCACGATGGATTCGAGAGAAGAGGGCCCGCGCGCGTGTACGTTTCGAGCCGTGAACGCTCCGTTTCCGAGAGGAGGATCTGGTCTCTTCGGCGCAGCCGTGCTCGGCCTCGTGGTGGCGCTCGCGACGATCGAGGCCCGCGCCCACGCGGCCGGAGCTCCCGCCGCCGCCGCGGTTGCTGCGCGCTTCGTGAAGGGCCCGTACACCCAACACGTCACGGAGAGCACGGCCGAGGTTCGTGTCGAGCTCGACGTCGCTGCGCCGCTCACGCTCGAGGTCGGACGGGCAGACGGAGGCGCGAGGAAGATCGTCGTCCCGGAGGCGAGCACGTTCCACATCGTGCCGATCCCCGGCCTCGCCCCGAGCACCGTGTACGAGCTCACCGCGACGAGCGCGGGAGCACGCGCCACGTTCGGTTTCACGACCGCGCCACCGCGAGCCTCGAACGCGTCCTTCCGTTACTTGGTCTACGGCGACAACCGCACCGACGATCCGTCCCACGCCGCGGTGGTGAAGCAGATGGTCGCCGCCTCCCCCGACTTCGTCCTTCACACGGGGGACTACGTGGAGGACGGCGGCAACGCGAAAGACTGGCAGACCTTCTTCGACATCGAGCGCCCGCTGCTCTCTCGTGCGTGCCTCTATGGCACCGTCGGAAACCACGAGCTCGTCGACAAAGACGCCACGTATTTCCTCAAGTACTTCGCGCTCGGACAGGGCACCGCCGTCGACGGCGGATCGAGCGCGGGTCCGCAGCTCTCGGGCACGATCCGCTGGGGAAATTCCAGGTTCTTTCTCTTCAACGCGATGGCCAAGTACACCGCCGGCCGTGACCGCGAGTGGCTCGAGCGCGAGCTCGTCGCCTCGGACGCGGAGGAAGGGATCGTGTGGCGCGTGCTCGTGGTCCACCACGGGATCTGGTCGTCAGGGCCTCACGGCGACAACCAGGCGTTCCTCGACGCGAAGCTCCCCGCCCTCTTTCGCAAGCACCACGTCGACCTCGTCTTCGCCGGCCACGATCACATCTACGAGCGGGGGATCGAGGACGGGCTCGCGTACGTGGTCACCGGCGGCGGCGGCGCCCCCACCTACGAGCTCGCGAAGCCGCGACCGATGGTGCGTAAGGCCGAGGCCTCGCGCCACTTCGTGGAGGTCACCTCGAGCCCGGAGTCGCTCGCGATGGTCACCCGTCGTCTCGATGGATCGATCCTCGAGCGCTGCAATCTCCTGAAAAACAAGGGCTGGGACTGCGATCCCGCGAAGCCTGTCGCCCCCCCGCAGCCCGCGGTCCCGCGCTCGCGCTCGTGCGCGTGCGACGCGGTCGGGGCACGTCCTCACGACGGTGCGGGCGTCCCTGGGGGCTTCGTTTTTCTCGGTGCGCTCGCCATCGCGGGGCTTCGTCGCGGCCGGCGCGGAGAGACGTCGTAAGCTCTCTTCGTCTATCGATGCCGGACGCGCGGTCGTCGTCGGAACCCGGCCGCCGTCTTCGATGTCTGGACCCACGGAACGTTAGGAAAGAGCCCGTCCCATGATCTCCAAGTCCATCGCGTCCGCGTCGCTGCTCGTCGTCGCGCTCGCGTCCCTCGCCGGTTGCGCCGAGACCACGCCGCCGGCGATCGTGGTGCCTCCGAAGAACGAAGCGGTGCAGCACCAGATCCTTTCGGGTCGCACGGAGGGCACCCCGAAGGAGCTCGCGGAGCGCGGGGAGCGCGCGCTGCTCGGGCAAAAATGGCGAGAAGCTGCCGATGCTTACGAGGCGCTGTATGGCGCCGAGCCGCAGTCGAAAGATGCGCCCTCGTGGCTCATGTCGCTCGCGACGGCGTACGAGGGGCTCGCCGAGCTCCCGAAGGCGCGCGAGACGTACCGCTTGCTCGCTTCGCGCTTTCCGGGCGACCCGCAGGTGCGCGGCGCGGTCGTGCGCGAGGCGTCGCTCGACGCGTACCTCGAGGACTACAAGGCCCTCGGCGAGCTCGGCGACAAGCTCCTCGCGAGCCCGTAGTCGAACGACGTGGAGCGCATGCTCGGCTACGGCGCGCGCGCGATCAAAAAGGCGCAAGACAAGGACGACATCGGAGGCCTCCGCGACACGAACGAGGGCCTCGAGATCATGGACCGCACCCACTACGGGTCGACGGGGAGGCTCCCGGTTCCTGCCGCGCAGCTAAGGTTCGCGCTCGCGGAGGTGCGACGCGTGAAGTCCGAGAAGATCGCGCTGAAGCCGGTCACGGACGACTTCCTGATCAAGATGGAGATCCGCTGCCAGGGCCTCCTCGACGCGCAAAGCGCCTACGCCGACGCGATCCGGAGCACGGATCCGATCTGGGCGAAGATGAGCGGCGTTCGCGTGGGCGAGATGTACCGCGTGCTCCACGAGGAGCTCATGACGATCCCTCCCGACCGCGCCAAGAACGAGAGCGACAAGAACCTGTTCTACGCGATCATGCACGTGCGCTACCGCGTGCTCGTGGAGAAGGGCATGGAGATGATGACGCGCACGATCGACTTCGCGAAGAAGACCGACGACGAATCGGCGTGGGTCACTCGCGCGCGCGACACCCGCGAGCGGATGCAAAAGTCCCTCGACGAGGAGAAGACGATCCTCGCGAGCCTGCCCTACACGGAGGCCGAGGTGGAGCGCACCCTCGAGATGATGAAGGAGCGCGCGCTCCTCCGTGCGCAGGGCAAGCCGGTGCCGAAGTTGGTGCTCCCGAAGAAGTGAGGCGAGGTCGGCTTGACATCATGGCCGTGCCTCGGCTATCTCGCGCATCCCCTGACGGCGATCGTGTGTCTTCCGCATCAGGAGCCCTCGGTATTTCGAGGTCCCTCCCACGGAAAGACCAAGACTCCCAGAAGGCACCGTCCCGCTTGCGCTTGCGCAGGTGAAGAAGGTGAGGTAGCTACGGCGCGGCTTCGGTCTCTCGAGCCGCTGGCGTAGCTCAATTGGTAGAGCACCGGTTTTGTAAACCGGCGGTTAGGGGTTCAATTCCCCTCGCTAGCTCCGCCGATACGGCCCCCGGGGCGCATGTTTCACCGCTCTCGCCGCTCCCCCTGGCGCCAAGTTCGTTCCTTGAAATCGTCCGAATCGTGTCTTTCGTCCCTACTTAAATTCTTATTTTTGTTCGTTGTTCCGGAGGGTTACCCGAGTGGCCAAAGGGAGCAGACTGTAAATCTGCCGGCTATGCCTTCGATGGTTCGAATCCATCACCCTCCACTCTTCTTCTTGGCTTTCCTCTTTGCTTGGTTCTGGGCTTGGTTCTGGGTTTTCCCGCGGGTGTAGCTCAGTTGGTAGAGCTTCAGCCTTCCAAGCTGAATGTCGCCGGTTCGAACCCGGTCGCCCGCTCTCGCTTCATCGTCACAGCAGCACTTTTTCCCTTCTTTCTGTCTCCGTTACTGCCCACCTAGCTCAGTGGTAGAGCACTTCCTTGGTAAGGAAGAGGTCACGGGTTCGAGCCCCGTGGTGGGCTCGATCCCCCCTCTCAACGAGCGCGCGAGCACGCACTCGCTCCACTCGGCCCACCAGCCAGCCTCGCCCTTTGCAGGAGCCTCCCCGATGGCCAAAGAGAAATTCAACCGCAGCAAGCCCCACGTGAACGTCGGAACCATTGGTCACATCGACCACGGCAAGACGACGCTCACGGCCTCGCTCGTGAAGGTTCAGTCGAAAAAGGGCCTCGCGAAGGTCATTTCGT
>JAAFHV010000146.1 GCA_013297655.1 Myxococcales bacterium
TTCTTTCGTATGCGTGCGCATGGTAGCTCCTGCTGAATGGTCGAACGATTGGAAAGAAGCTCACGGCTTTCGTCGGGAGCTCGTTTAGCTGCTAGCGCGCGAGACGGCCCGCGCGGGGGCCTCCGCCGCGCTCTCCTCGCCGCGCACGGCGCCATGAAGAACATAGGCAGCGACGAGCACGATCGCCGCCGGGATGAAGAACGTCAGGTACTGGAGGCGCGGCGCGAAACCGGTGGCCACCAGCGCGCCGAGGGCGAACGCGGCGACCTTCGCGCCACGAAGCAGGATCGAACGCTTCGCGTTGTCGCGTACGGACGAAGGGAGACCGGGCGACACATACGCGCCGAGCGCGATCGCGAGATCGGTGAGCGGCCCCGTCATGTGCGTCGTGCGCACGATCATCCCAGAGGTGGTGGCGACGGCTGCGTTTTGGAGCCCCATCGCGAACGCGAGGAGCCCGAGGAGCACGAAGTCGCCTGCCGTCTCGACGGTGGTTCCGAAGGGGCCGAAGGCGCCGAAACGGCCCGCGAGCGCGACCGTGAACAGCAAACCACCGACGAGCAGGAGAGGAGCCGCGACGAGTGGGGTCCGCCCGCGAAGGCGACGCCCGTCGAGGAGCCAGAACGAGCTCATCGCGCCGACGACGAACGCCGCCAGCACCGCGCCGTAGTCGAGGAGGAGCCGCGGACTGTCGTAGTCGGCGCCGATTCGGGTCACGGTGCCCGTGACGTGGGAGACGAACCGCTGGCACGCCGCCAGCGCCGCAGCGTTCACCGCGCCGGCGGAGAACGCGAGCGCGACCCAGAGCGGTAGGTTCTTGCGATCGTGCACCGAGGTGGCAGGGAGGAGCGGAGCTTGCGGGTTCATCACGTTCTTCCTTTCTTCGGTCGCCGGCGGAGCGGGCGCTCGAGCGACGAGACGGAGATGAACGGAGCGTAAGGCGGCCTCGAAACGCGTGGAACTCAGGTAATTCCGGCGCTACCTGTAGGAATAACCTACATGTCCGCGACCCCGACCTGGCTCAACTACAACCACCTCCACTACTTCTATATCGTCGTTCGAGAGCGCGGGATCGCGGCGGCGGCGAGGAAGCTGCGGCTCTCCCATCCGACGGTGAGCGAGCAGATCCGCGCGCTCGAGCACGCGCTCGGAGAGACGCTGTTCTTCCGCGGAGGCAAAACGCTCGTCCTTACGGACGTTGGTCGTCACGTGTTTCAGTACGCGGAAGACATCTTCGCCCTCGGGACCGAGCTCGCAGAGACGCTCCGCGCCCCGCTCGCCACGCCGCGGGTGGTGGGGCGCCCGCTGCGCGTCGCGGTCGGCGTCGCAGACGTGATCCCCAAGGTCATCGCGCGGAGAGTGCTCGCCGCGCTCGAAGTGGTCGAGACCCCGATCCGGCTCACCATTCGGCAAGACGCCACCGTTCGCCTCCTCGACGACCTCGCGCGCCACACCCTCGACGTGCTCATCACCGACATTCCAGCCCCGCCCGGCCGCACTCCCCGTGTGTTCGCGCACGCGCTCGGCGAATGTGGGACCGAGTTCTTCGCGACACGCGAGCTCGCGGCGACCCTCGAGGGGCCCTTCCCGCGGTGCCTCGACCGAAAGCCTTTCCTCCTCCCCGGCTCCGCGAACGCGCAGCAGCACGCCCTCCTCACCTACTTCGACCAACACGGCGTCGTGCCTCGCATCGTCGCGGAGATCGACGACAGCGCGCTCTTGAAAGCCTATGGCGAGGCTGGACGCGGTGTCTTCGCCGGGCCAGAGGCGCTCGGCGGGGAGATCCGGTCACACTACGACGTCGTGCGCGTCGGCCTCGCGCCGCAGCTCCGCGAGCGGTTCTACCTCCTCACCGCGGAGCGCAGGATCGAGCACCCGCTCGTCTCGAAGCTCCTCTCGCTTGGCCACGACGTCTTCGACGACGCGGCGCGCGCCGCGGCCACGGGTGCGAGATCGCAGGGACCGGCCGCGCGCAAGGTCGAGCGCACCTCACCGAAGGCGGCACTCGCGCCGGCGCGCGCGAAGCACCGAAAAGGCGAATCGGGAAGGCGGGATTCGTAGGCAGTCCACGCGTCGCTTCGCCGTCGAAGTGGGCAAAGCACGCCTCACAAACGAGCCATTCGTCACATCGCGATCGCCCGCCGAGGCTCGTGCCGATCGCGGCGCCCCCATTGGCGCCCCGACTACGGTGGACTGTTGGCGAGACCGGCGAGGGCGCCGAGCTGGGCACGAAGGCCGGCGACCTCGGTCGCGAGCGCCCCGGACGGATCGACGTCCGCGATCCCTGCCGGCGCGAGGGAGCCGCCGCCCCGTACGAGGAGCAACAACGCCACCGCTTCGGCCCGCTCGGCACCGACCGCCGCGACGACGGGCGCGTAGAGCGGGAGCGCACGGAGCTCGGCCCGGGTGCGATCGACCGTCGCCTGGTGCAGCGCGGAGCCGACGTCCCGCACGTCGAGCCGCGCGACGAGCTCTCCCATCGAGCGCGCGGCAATGGCCACGTCTTCCGGTTGCGCCGCGCCGAGGAGCACAACCGACAACCGGCGCGCCGTCTCGAACAGCGACTCTCCGCCGCAGCCAAGGCTGAACGCGAGGCCGGAGTCGCGGTGAGCGCGCGTCACGACCAGATACCCGCGCGGCCGGTTCGTCGACGGGTCCACGCTCTGCATCGCGCTCCAAAGGCGACGCGCGGGCACCCAATGGGGCGGATACTTGAAACGTGCGACGTCCATGACGAGCACGAGGTCGCGCCCGGCATGATACCCGCCGATAGGCGAATAGTGTCCGCTACCGGTCTGATCCATGCGGGCGCGGTCATACCCCACGATCACGACGTGCTCGCCGCGCGCGCCCGCACGTAAGGCCTCCGACCACGCCTCGAAAGCAGCGGGGTCGGCCTCGTCGGGCGTCGCGCGGCGAGCGACCACCTCGGCGCCGTTGCAGCGCGCCAAACACGCCAGCTCGTCGAGGGTGAGCCCTCTTTTTTTTACCTCCTCGAGCGGGACGCAACAATCGAGGAGCTCTTCGGAGAACCAGCGCCACGGCCCTTTCCAGAGCCTCCCCGGCTCGATCTCGAGCGCGTTCAGCGCGACCACGAGCGAGCCGAGAGAACAATACGCCGGGTCCGACTGGGTGTGAAACTGCTCCGCGAGGCGAAAATAGCCCTCCATCGCGCCACTCGCCAACGCCTCGGCGAACAGAGTCTTGCCTTCGCGCGACGAGAAGGCGATCGCGTCGTCGGGGAGGGCGCGCCGATAGAGGGTCTCTTTCATCGAAGTCCTCGCGAAGCAGAGTGCGGATGGAGCGGCGCCGCCATGGCGCCGCTCAGGTAGGTTTCACCGACGCCTCGTGGCTCATCGCCGCAGCAGCGAGCGCCGTCGCCGTCGCCGCGGCCTCGTCCTTCGCCGCTCCCTTCGCTCGCTGTAGCGGCTCGTGAGGTAGGCCGTGTGATCGCGGAGGAGGAGCGTGAATTTCACGAGCTCCTCCATCACGTCGACGAGGCGGTCGTAATACGACGACGGCTTCATTCGGCCGTCGTCCTCGAACTCTTGAAACGCCTTCGCGACCGAGGATTGGTTCGGGATCGTGAACATTCGCATCCAACGGCCGAGGAGCCGCAGCGCGTTGACCGCGTTGAACGACTGAGAGCCACCGGACACCTGCATCACCGCCAAGGTGCGGCCTTGGGTCGGACGAATGCTCGCGGTGTTGAGGGGGAGCCAATCGATTTGGCTCTTCATGACTCCCGTCATCGCGCCGTGGCGCTCGGGGCTGCACCACACCTGCCCCTCCGACCACTCGGAGAGCGCACGAAGCTCCGTCACTTTGGGGTGCTCGGGTCCCGTGCTATCGGGCATCGGGAGCCCGGCGGGGTCGAAGATCCGTGTCTCGCAGCCGAAGTGCTCGAGGAGGCGCGCGGCCTCGAACGTGAGGAGTCGGCTGTACGACCGCGCCCGGAGCGAACCGTACAAGAGAAGGATTCGTGGCCGGTGCGTCGCACGGGGACCTACGAGATGCGGCGCCGTCGGAATCTCGAGTTGGTCGAACGCGACGTTCGGCAGCGAGGCCGGCACGGCTCCCCTTCCCCAACCTTCCGCCGCGACGAGGGCGAGAACACGCGCCTCGACCTCGTCGCGAATCGCGCGCACACGTTCGAGCGGCTTCCCCTTCGGATCCTCGAGTGGCCAGTCGTCGCGGCGCACCCCCGGCACGACCGGACATACCTCCCCACACCCCATCGTCACGAGCATGCTCGCCGACTGGGCGAGATCGTCGGTGAGGAGCACCGGGGTTCGATTCGCGAGATCGATCCCCACCTCTGCCATCACCGCGACGACCTCGGGGTGGACCCGCGCCCCCGGCTCGGTCCCCGCCGATAGGGACGTCGCCTTCCGCGGATCGGCGAGCCTGTCGAACCATGCCGCCGCCATCTGTGAGCGACCCGCGTTGTGCACACAGGCAAAGAGGACCGTCTTCATCGTGCTTTCTCCGGTTGCGGAAGGGTGGCGGAGGCGCCTCTCTGCGTGGCTTCGTCGTTCGACACTTCGTCCGTCTCGGTCGGGAACAGCCTTCGACGAAGCCAAAGCGACAAATAGACGAGCGCGAGCAGCGCGGGCACCTCGACGAGCGGACCGACGACGCCGGCGAGCGCCTCTCCCGACGAAATGCCGAAGAGGCCGATGGACACCGCGATCGCGAGCTCGAAGTTGTTTCCTGCCGCGGTGAAGGAGAGCGAGGCGGTCTCCGCGTACGAAAAGCCGAGTCGCTTCGATATCAAGAACGACGCCGTGAACATGATCGCAAAATAGAGAACGAGCGGTATCGCGATGCGCACCACGTCGATGGGCAGGCGAACCAGCTTTTCGCCCTGCATCGCGAACATCAGCACAATCGTATAGAGAAGCCCGAGGAGCGCGACGGGGCTCACCTTCGGCATCAGCTTCTTCGTGTACCACTCCTCGCCGCGCAGCCGAACGAGGAGCCCGCGCGTCGCGGCCCCGGCGACGAGCGGCAGCCCGAGGAAAAGCGCGACGCTCTTCGCGATCGCGGCCATCGAGACGTGGAACGTGGTCGCCTCCGCGCCGAGCCAGCGCGGAACCACCGTGAGAAATAGCCACCCGAGGACGGAATAGAAAAGGATCTGGAACACCGAGTTGAGCGCCACGAGCAGCGCCGCCATCTCGTTGCTCCCCTTCGCGAGCATGTTCCAAATGAGCACCATCGCGATGCACCGCGCGAGACCGATGAGCACGAGCCCGGTGCGGTAGTGCGGCAAGTCCGGGAGCAAGAGCCACGCGAGGGCGAACATGAGCACCGGGCCGAGAACCCAGTTCAATAGGAGCGAAGTCCCGAAGAGGCGGCCGTTCGCGCCGACGCCGCGCAGCTTCCCGTAGCGGACCTTCGCGAGCACCGGATACATCATGAAGAAGAGGCCAATCGCGATGGGGAGCGATACGCCGCTCACCTTCACCGCGTCGAGCGCCGGCCCGAGGGACGGAAAAAAGCGCCCGAGCGCGACCCCCAGACCCATCGCGAGGAATATCCAGAGCGGCAGGAAGCGATCGAGGAGCGAGAGCTTCGCCCGATCCGCCTCACGCTTCGAGTCGGTCGACATGGTTATCCCCGTGGCGCGGCCACCACTGCTTCGATAATCGTCGAAATATATGCCTCAAAAAAAACTCCACTCGCTCGCTAACAGCACGACGACTTTCCTCCTTCGCCACCCTTGCAACAATCCTCCCAGAGATAATCGGTGAGAGCGCGCAGCGTCGCGAAGACCGCGCTGTAGTAGATGAACGTGCCTTCGCGACGGGAGTCGATGAGGCCAGCGGTCGCGAGCCGTTCGATGTGGTGACTCAGCGTAGAAGCCGGGATCTTGAGCTTCGCCTGGATCTCGCCCGCCGCCGCGCCGCCGGGGCCTGCCTGCACGACGTGACGCACGATAGCGAGCCGCGCCGGGTGCCCGAGCGCTCCGAGCTGCTTCGCGTGCGTGTCGAGCTTTCGCGACATGCGGTAGTTCTAGATTATTCGAATCAATGAGGCAAGGGGCGCGGCGACCGTCACCGGATACGAACAGGCCAGATGACGGGGCGTGCCCATTGCGACGCCGCGCGGCTCCGTCTTGCGCCCGGTCCAGCGGTCCGGCCGCGTCCGGCTCGATGCTGGCCGACGACGTGACGGCGTAAGGCCCACGTAAGCGGCCGCAGCCCACCACCCCGCCACCGGTACATGACGGGAGCGACCGGCGGACCGATAGGCGGCCGGAGAGCCCACACCTCGCGATGGCGAACGAGACCGCGCGGCCCCCCTGCTCGAAGCGAGCTATCGTCTCGATAGTATGACCTCCGACATCCTCGACGTCGCGCTCATCGGCGCCGGCATCATGAGCGCTACCCTCGGCACGCTCCTCCGGAAGCTCGAGCCGTCGTTCCGCGTCGCGGTATTCGAACGCCTGGACCGCGTCGCGGCGGAGGCCTCCGACGCGTGGAACAACGCCGGGACCGGCCACTCCGGTTACTGCGAGCTCAACTACACTCCCGCGCGCGACGACGGCTCGGTCGATTGCGCGAAAGCGATTCAAGTCGCGTCGCAGTTCGGGCTCAGTCTGGAGCTGTGGCGCTCGCTCGTCGCGAGCGGTGACTTGCCCGCCGCGACCACCTTCGTGCGCGAGGTCCCCCACCTCAGCTTCGTATGGGGCGAGGACGACGTCGCCTACCTCGAGGCCCGCCACGCAGGGCTCTCGCGGTCCAGCCTCTTCGCCGGCCTCGAGCTCACGACCGACCGGGCCCGGATCGCGGAGTGGATGCCGCTCGTCATGGAGGGCCGATCCCGCGCGCTACCGGTCGCCGCCACTCGCATGAGCCGCGGCACCGACGTCAACTTCGGAGCCCTCACTCGTGCGCTCGTCGCGTCGCTCGCCGCGCAGCCCGAGGTGGAGGTGCACCTCTCCCACGAGGTCCGCGACATTCGGAGAGACGACCACGTCTGGGCGATCGACGTCTGCGATTTGACCACGCTCGAGGAGCGCACCATCCGGGCACGATTCCTGTTTATCGGCGCCGGGGGATACTCACTTCATTTACTCGAGAAGAGCGGCATCCCGGAGGCCGAGGGCTATGGCGCATTCCCGGTGAGCGGACAATGGCTCCGCTGTACGCGCCGCGCCGTCGTCTCTCGGCACCACGCGAAGGTGTACGGCAAGGCGGAGGTGGGCGCGCCGCCGATGTCGGTCCCTCACCTCGATTCGCGCTGGATCGGCGGCGAGCGAGAGCTCCTCTTCGGCCCCTACGCCGGCTTCACGACGAAGTTCCTGAAGGGCGGATCCTGGCTCGATCTCGTGCGATCCATCGGCGTCGGCAATGTGGGTCCGGTCGTGAGCGCGGGGATGGAGAACCTCGACCTGACGCGCTACCTCGTCGGCCAGGCGATGCTCTCGGTGGACGAGCGCATCGCGCTGCTTCGCAAATATTACCCGGAAGCGTCGTCCGACGACTGGGAGGTCATGGTCGCCGGCCTCCGTGTACAAATCATCAAGGCCGACAAGAGCGGCCTCGGCGACCTCCGTTTCGGCACCGAAGTGGTCACGAGCAGCGACGGCACGATCGCCGCCCTCCTCGGAGCCTCGCCGGGAGCGTCGACCGCAGTCGCGATCATGGTCGATCTCGTCTCTCGATGTTTCCCCGAAAGCTTCGCCTCTGCGGCCTGGCGCGGGCGCCTCGCCCGGCTCTTGCCCGGCAGCGCGTAGCGCCCTTGGCTCGCGCCGGGCTTCCGCGTGCGCGGCGCAGAACGTTGCCTCTCCGGCACGCCAACATGGCGTTCCCACGCCACCTAGAGCGCGCCAAAAGTGGCTCGACACAGCTATCTCTACGTGGATATTTTCGGCATGGCCATTGCATCCTGTCCTGACGGGCCCGCACCACTCGGTGTCGAGCGACAGGAGAGCGGACATGGCACGAAGAGGGGACCGATTCACGACCGGCGAGGTATGCGGAGCGCCGGGAGCCTACGTGTTCGACGGGTATCTCGACGGGACCGACACTCCCGCGCCGATCGCGAGCGAGCTCGTGGTGCCACTCGAAGCGGGTACCCCGTTTCCTCCGGTGGACGGAGGAGGGCGCGCCGCGTGGTGGCGTCTCCAGCGTCGGTAGCGCGAGCCCGAGCCCGAGGCGCGCGAAGCTCGAAGCGCACGCGCGCCGCCGCGCGTGGAACGTACGCCGCCTCACGCACGAGGTGCACGAGCCCGTCCGCGCTACCGACCGCGTGCGGGAGAGAGTGACCGCGGCGTAATCCCCAAAACGCGGCGCATGCAACGCGCCATATGGCTTTGATGCGCGAAGCCCGCGGCGAGCGCGATCTGGCTCGCCGGAAGATCGCCGAGAACGAGGAGATCTCGCGCGCGCTCGACGCGACGTCGGATCACGTACGCATGGACCGGCACGCCGACCGACTGCTTGAACAGCGCGCGCAGGTGCGACGCGCTAACCCCGGCGACGCGCGCGAGGCGAAGGAGGGTCACGTCCTCCGCGAGGTGCGCGTCGACGTACTCGGTGATGCGCGTGAGCTGACTCCGCGACAGCCCTCGCGGCGCGACGGTGGCGCGGTGATGCGACAAGAGATGCACCGCGAGCGCCATCCCGAGGCTCTCTCGGTAGAGGAGCCCGCTCGGCGTGCTCTCGCCGTGCTCGGCCGCGAGCGCCCACGCGATGTGCTCGATTCGCAGGTCGCGGACGTGGCAGCGGTACACGAGCCCGGCGCGGTCGGGATCGAGGCCCATCTCCTCGGCCGCGAGGCGCACGAGCGTGGCCGGGAGGCGCAGATCGACCGTGTCGCTCGCGTCGTCCTCGAACCAATCTTCTTCCACCCCCGCCGGTAGCACGTTGATCTCGCCTCTGCTCCGGACCGCCCGCACTCCATGCGGAATGCATGAGATTCGCACGGGCGGCCCCGCGTGCACGCTCACCACGTGGTCCGAAATCGCGGCGTGACGATGGCGCCCGACGGCCGTCTTGCGCACCTCGATCCCGAGGCCGAGCCGCGAACCGATGGAAGGCACCGCGCTCTCGGAAGAAGCATTCATACGTGTCGATCGTAGCACGCCAGCGGCGCGCGCTATTCCCCGCAGCGTCGTCGGATCGTGCTCGCGAATCGTCGGATCGTGTGCGACGCGCCGTCGCGCGAGCGGTACGAAGTCACCAGCCCGCGCGCCACTCGACGCCGGGCGTCGCGCCCGCCGCGCGACGCGACGCGACAAGGTCTCCACACGCAACCACGAGGCGAGGAGCATTGACTATGCCCATGAACGATCTCGATCGTCGACCTACCAAGATGCAAAGCGCGGTCCTGCTCGCCGCGGGCGCTGGCGCACTCGCGCTGTCGTTGTACTTCGTTTATCGAGCGCTGCGGTTCTTCAGCTTCGATCCGGTCATCCTCGGAAAGTACTTCCCATTCCGGTGGGTCATCATGGGGCACATCGCCGGAGGCGCATTGGCCTTGATCACGGGTCCTTTTCAGCTCTGGAAGGGGTTCCGCATGCGGTATCGCGGCGCGCATCGGCTGATGGGCCGCGTGTTCGTCGGCGGCGCGTGCGTCGGCGCCGCGTGCGCACTGGTGTTGGCGAGCACGACCGCGCCCGTCGTCGGGTGGTCGTATGCGCTCTCGCTCCACATGCTCGCGATCGTTTGGCTCGTATGCTCGGTGCTCGCTTGGCGAACGGCGGTCGCTCGGCGGTTCGCGGAGCACGAAGCGTGGGCGATCCGCAGCTACATCGCGACTGCCGCGTTCGTGGCGCAGAGCCTCTCCTTCGAGCTGCCGCTCGTGACCCGCCTCGGGCCGTTCCGCGACGTGGCGACCACGCTCATTTGGTTCTCGTGGACGGTCCCGATGTTCGGCTACGCGTGCGCGCGGACGCTTCGGCGGAGGCCGGCGTGATACACCTCGCACGATGTTGGGATGGAATTTCGAGCGCCGACGCGACACGTGCGCGCGCTTTCTCATTGGCGTGTCGCAGCTCGCAAACGCGCTCGCCGGGCGCGAGACGAGCCTCGAGAAGGTGCGCAGCCGGATGAAGCTCTCGCCCGAGGAGGCGCTCTTCGCCGCACGCCGGCTCCACGAAGAGGAGCTCCTCACGTTCGATCCGGGCGGCGCGGTCTGCTCGAACGGGCGCGGGATCGAGCGCGCAGCGGCGCTCGTGGCGGCGGTTCGAGCGAGCGTGGCGCGCTACGACGAGACAGCGCGGTTGCTCGCCGCGGGAGGCACGCCGCTCGCCGTCGTCGCAGCGGTGATCCGCACCGACGGAGGCGCCCTCGTGTGCGGCGCGCCCGCGAGCGACGAGGGCACCGAGTATCGCCTCGTCCTCGTCGCCGACGAAGTCGTTCTCGAGCGACGCGCGAGCGACGGAGCCTTCGTTCCTGCGTCCTGATCGGCTTCCATCGCGCCTCTGCGAGCACGTCGCGCCCTTCCATCAGCGCGCGGGAGACAGCGACGCCGGGCGACGAACGAAGCCCACGAACGCAGCTCGATCGCATGCGAGCGCACGAGGGAGGGTCGGAAGTGGCAGCGCCGAAGATCGAGCCGCCTCGCGACGGCGAAGACTGCCGCTTATACGCCGACGAGGCCTCGGTTGGCCAATCGCCGGAGCACGTCGCGAATCGCGCCTACCCCCTCGTTCATTCGAGCAGCGATCGCCTCCGCGGACGCGACGCCATCGACTTGATCGAGCACGCTTCGCTCGAGCGCGCTCAGCATGTGGGCCGCCGCGAGCAACCGCGGGTCCATCGTGCGCCTCCACGCGGGGTTGGCGGGGGTGGCGGGGGTCGCGGGGGCGGCGCGCATGACGGGGATGGTTGGCGCCTCTCCCTCCACGGTCGCCCCGGGCCGCACCACCGGCGGGCGCGACGCTCGGGCGCGCACACGAACGGATGCGATCCCCTCGACGTACGAGCTCTCCGCGCGCCGGCTCGTCACGTGCTCGGCAGTAGAGGCCCCACCCTCTGCAACGGCTTTTTTGGGGCGGCGTGTTTGGCGCGACATAGGCTCTCGCGCACGAACATAGTGGATCGTGGAGACGGTTTCTCCGATTTCCAATCGCGGCGCCCGTGATGCCGTATCGGCACTCGCAAACGGCGAGCCATACCGAGCGAGCCCTCGGCGCGCCGAGGACATGGCATCGTCGCGCGCCGGCCTCGGGGTTCGTCGAACGCGAGGTCGCCTCGTCGGCGAGTCTCGAGGCGGCTCTCGAGCCGCGCTCACGCTCGCCCGCTCGGCAACGCTCCGCAGCACCGAAATCCGAGCCGTACCCGCGCGAGCCTCGCACGAGCGAAGAGCGCAATCTCGATCGCCAAGAGGACGACACCGCCCCCGAGCAGGGACGCCACCTGCCACCCGGGCGGCGCTGCGATAGGCAACGAGCGGCGCTCGAACACATACGTCGCGGCGGCGACGGCGGCGCCGAACGTACCGAGGAAATGAAGCACGTACTCCCCGCGTGGCAAGCCGCCGAGGCTCTCTCTGGACCGGTGCTCGAGGCTCACGTCGACGAGCGAGCTCGTGAAGTCGATGGCGAGCAAGACGAGCATCGCGGCGTCGGTCGCGGCATCGCGGATACCGCCCGCGAGCAGCGCGACGATAGCGACATAGGCGCCCTGGCGCACGAGGTGGGTCACCTCCTCGCCGACGCTCTCCTCGCGCTCGTAGAGTCGAAACTTGTAGAGATGATAGTAGACGACGTCGATGGCCCCAATCGGCGCGATCGCGCTGATGACGGCGAGGGTGGCGCTCATCGGCGCTCCTCGCTGACGACACCACGACGGAGGGTCGCGTCGCCGTCGTCGAAGTCCGGAGCGGCGAGCCAAAGCCGCAAGAGATGGCGCCTCCGTTCGGGCTCGTCGAAGTCCTCGTAGGCAGTACGCTTGTGCAAGATCGCGGCGTTCTTCAGCCACTGCACGTCGCCCGGCTCGAAGGTCATGTCGAGGAAGAGCTTCGGATCGTTGGCGAGGCTCTCCACGAGCGCGATCGCCTCACGTTGGCGGTCGTCGAGCCGGGGTGCGCCGGGGAGCTCTTGCGAGCGTCGAATGTACCAAGGAATGAAGAACGTATTGAGGCGCGCCCCCGACGCGGACCGCGACGGCAGCGTGCAAATCGGCCTCGCGAACCAGAGCGCCTCCTGGCCCGCCTCTTGGTAGTGCCACGGAAAATCCTCGAGCAGCACACGGTAGAGGTCGGGGCGCAGGCGCCGAATTTCGTTCACGATCGCACCCGAGCTCACGATTCGGCTCTCCCCTCCCGAGCGAGCGCCGGCGAGGCACAAGAGGCCGATCACGTCGGCTCCGTCGGTGTGAAAGTCCTGCTCGGCGCGGGTCGTGTACAGGCGCGTCGACGGGAGATCGGGATTGGCGCCAGTATCGCGCACGTGCGTGAGCAGCTCCCCACGCTGGTTCTGCGGCACGAGCGAGCCGAGGCCGAGCCCCGCGACGACGAACGTGCGCTCGATCTCTTGCGCGGAGAGGCCGGTGGTGTCGAGCCCGCGAACGCGTACGAACCCGAGCCCGTCACGGAGCGCTTCGCGCACGCGCGCGACATGGTCGACGAAGGCGCCGTCGCGCGGGAGGTCGGACGCCGCGAGAGACGCGAGCGGGCGGTCGTCGAGCCGGTGGACGATACGGGCGAGGTCCGCGCGCTCCTCGGTCGTGAGCCGCAGCGACCACGCGTGTTCGTCCGAGACGTCGGCCCGACGCCAGAACGACGCGCGCGGCTCGAGGGGCTCTGGCTCTCCCGCGCAACCCTCCGCGCAAAACGGCGGGAGCACGGCCCCGCGCTCGGTCGCGCTCGTCGGAAGGCGACCGTCTGCCCGCGGCTCGCACGCGACGACCCGTCCGCGCGCGTCGAGGGCGATGTGGCAGCACTCCTCGAGCGACCTCCGAAGTTGCTGCCGGCCGCGCTGCACACGTGACTTCATTCCCGAGAGCGAGATGCCGATCATGTCGGCGGCCTCTCTCTGGGTGAGCCCTTGGAGCTCGGTGAGGGTGAGCGCTTCGCGGTAGGGCGACGGGAGCATCGCGACGAACGGCGCGATGTAAGCCGCGAGATCTCGTTCGGCGTCGCGACCATCGTCGGAAGGGGGCGTGGCCTCTTCTTCTGCGAGCACATCGACGACACGGTGCTTGCTCGACGCGCGCTGGTAGTCGACGATCGCGCTGCGGGCGACCTGGTAAACCCACGGTCCGAAGCGCTCTTCGTCGCGGAGCCCGGACAGGCCGCGCTGCATGCGCAAGAACACGTCCTGCAAGATGTCGTCGACGTCGGCCGACGAACGTACGCGGCGCGCGACGAATGGCCTTAGCTTGGCCTCCAAGTCGCGAACACCGTCGCGCGCCGCGTGCGTGATCATGCCGAGGGCTCCTTCGCGCAGCACGTCGGCGCGCAGCACGACTTTCCGCCTGGTTTTACAGCTTCGATCGTGGCGGAGGCGACGTACTCCTCGATCCCGGACCCGGGCATCCACTCGCGGATGAACGCGCGGCTCTCTTCTTTGACGCCGATCTGGATCGCCTCGAAGCCGGCGGCGCGAAGGTGGCCGCGGACCGTCTCGACGTCGGCGGCGCCGGACACACACCCGGTGAGCGCGGCGACGTCGTTCGCGAGCGCCGGCGGGAGTGCCTTCATCATGACGACGTCCGAGATCGCGAGGCGCCCGCCGGGCTTGAGCACTCGAAACGCGTCCTCGAAGACGGAGCGCTTGTCCGGGCTCAAGTTGATCACGCAGTTCGAGAGGATAACGTCGATGCTGGCGTCCGATACCGGCAGATGCTCGATCTCACCGAGGCGAAACTCCACGTTCGTCGTCCCCAGCTTGCGCGCGTTTTCGCGTGCCTTCGAGACCATGTCGGCCGTCATGTCGACGCCGATGACTCGCCCCTTCGCGCCCACCTGCTTCGCGGCGAGGAAGCAGTCGAAGCCGCCCCCGGACCCGAGATCGAGCACCGTCTCGCCGGCCGCGAGCGCAGCGATCGCCTGAGGGTTCCCGCAGCCGAGCCCCATATTGGCTCCCTCCGGTACGGAGGCGAGGTCGCCTTCGCTGTACCCGAGCCCCAGGCTCGAGCTCGCGTTCGGACCGCAACACCCCGGCGCACACGACGACGCCTTCGCCTTCGCGACCACGCCGTACTGCTCACGCACCGCCGCCCGAACCTCGTCACTCGATTTGTCGTTCATGTTCGTCACCTCTTGCCGATGAAGACGACGACGTCCTCGAAAGGACGCACGAAATCGGCTGCCTCCCAGTATTTCGACTATTACGGAATAATCTGCTATTTCTCGTACGAAGTCGAGGTCGGAGCGCCGCCTGCTTCTCCGTCGCGGTCCTGCGCACGGCGCTCGGATAGACCCCGCCGGCGGCCGACGACGGCGACGACGCCGAGCCCGATCGCGGCGGAGCGACCGTCACGTCCTCGAGACCGAGACGGCGCCGAGACGCTCGATCGCCACGCCGCACGTTGCGCAAAACTATCACCCGAGAGATACTTCGGGATAGCGTGCTCTGCCACGATTGGCGACGCACGCGAACGACATGAACGAAACGACATTTGGCCTAGTGGACCTGCAGCTCGGGCCCGTCATCGGGGTGGGCGCGATGGCGACCGTGCTCCGCGCGCGGACACGTCACGGACATCCCGTCGCGGTGAAGCTGCTCTTGCCCCGCCACATGGCCAACCCCGAGACGGTCGCCGCGTTCGCCCTCGAGGCGACCGTGCAAGCGAGCATCGCGTCACCCTACGTGCCCGCCGTGCTCGGGACCGGCTCGACCGACGACGGGCAGCCGTTCATCGTCATGGACCTGCTCCAAGGCGCCGATCTCGCGCACGTCCTCGGGACTCGTACGAACGGTCTCCCTCGTCGCGAGGCGGTCGATAGCGTGATCGACGCGTGTCACGGCGCGGACGCGCTCCACCGCGCCGGGCTCGTTCATCGCGACATCAAGCCGGCGAACCTGTTCCTCTCCGAGCGACCGGTGGGCCCACCGCGGGTCATGCTGATCGACCTCGGGATCGCGAGCACCACGATCGCCACGAGCTCCGAAGCCGCCGCGCCGTCCACCGTCGTCGGCTCGGCGGATTACATGGCGCCCGAGTGCTTCGACGCTTCGGGGCCCGTCGACGCGACCTCCGACGTGTGGTCGCTCGGGGTGGTGCTCTTCGAGCTCTTGACCGGAAAAGTGCCGTTCGCCGCGTCGCCCCGCGCCGTCCCGTCCGCGCTCGCCGGATCCATCGACGTCGACGCCGTAACTCCGTCCGGGCTCGGAGAGGTCGTCGCGCGCTGCCTGTCGAGGCCACCTCCTTCACGGTTCTCGTCGGCCCTCGAGCTCGCCGACGCGCTCCAGCCGTACGCCTCGAACCCGAAGGACACTCCCACGCTCGTGCCGCCCCCCCCGCGCTGACGCGGCGCCGCGGGCACGCCGCTCGGCCGACGAAACGGGCCCGATCACCCGTGGATTCCACCGTATTTGGCTATGCCGCGGCCGACGATGGAATCCAAACGATTCGCCTGCCTCGCGCGCTCTCGAACATCAGTGGTCGTGCTCGTGGCCGGCGTCGCTCGCCTGCGCCTCGGCACCGCCATCCGAAGGGACGGCGGCGGCTTTGCACGTGACGGTGCACTCGGCCTTTTTGGCGGCGCACTTCTCTTCGGTCGCGCCCTCGTCGTGTGCGACGTCGTGGCACGCGCTCGCGGGTCCCTCCCCGACGTCGACCTCGTGGCACGCGTCGATGATCGCCTGACACGACGCGAACGCGCTCGTGTGCGCCCCCGCGTCTGCGCCGTGGTCGTGCTCCGACGAGCACCCGACCGCCGCGAACGAAACCGAAGCAAACCAAACGACCAATGCGCACTTCATAGGAATCTACCTTTGGAAAATGGTGAGTCGCTCGCCGCCAGCGCAATGCGCCGGACGGACCGCTCGCGAGTGAGCCCCGCGGCGACCACTCGCGTCACGACCACGGTCGACGACGAGCGTTTGAAATCGACGAAGGCGGGTGAACGCGCGACGTCGGGAGGATCGCGGACGTCAGGTCGAGCGTGGCGGAGGGAGCGGCCGGCGCGACGCGGGGCGGCTCGCAAGAGGCGGCGGGGCGTCGCTCGCGATCTCCGCGGCCACGAGCAGCGAAGGGCGAACGAGCGAGAGCGAGGGTGCGGGGACGGCGCGCACGAACGCCAACGAGGGGACCTCGTCGTCGTCACCGCACTTGCCGCGGATCGCCTCCTCCGAGAGCGGCACGCCGTCGAGGTCACGATGGCACCGCGCGCAAACGCAGTCGTCGTGCCCGACACGGCAGTGGCAGACGTGCGCATCGCCCATGACGATCCGGGCGAGCGCGGGCATGGCGTTGCCTCCCCCGAGCACGAGGGTCAGAAGGGCCACGACTGCGCGAATCCACCGCACGTTACGAGGTTAGCACGGGAGCACCAAGCTACTGAATCGCAACGACTTTGGCGCGCTCCGGCGTTCTTGGGTCGACACGTTCGGGCGTGGTCGTCTTGGTCCTCGAGCCCCGGTGCGCGGTCGAGAGCCGGCTGTCGGCGAGTCGACGGGTCGACACGTGCGTCACACGATTCGCCGTCGCCACGTACGAATGTGCAACGGAAGCAACCGCGACAAACCAAGCGCTCGTGATGACCTCCTCCGCGACGCGCATGGTGCCCCACACGCTCGGCCTCGCTCTCACCTTCGCTTGCCTCACTGGCTGCGACGCTCCGGAGGCACCGTCATCGCGGTTCGGTCCGGTGGCGCAGGTCGAGCCGGAGGTCGCACCGTCGGCGACGGCGCCGCTCGAATCCATTCCGGGTAGCGGAGGGCGCTGGATCGACCTCCACGATCTCGCGATTCTCTACCCGCTGCCCCGCACGCGCGAGGCGGGGGAAGCCTCGTGGATCCGCGCGGGCTCGGTCGCGCGCGAGGGAGCGCTCGTTCCTCGGTCCGCGTTCTCGTTGCTCTTTCCGTCTGGGCGAACGGACGGCGCGCTCCCGTCCACCTACGAGGACCTCGCCCTCGTCGCGGTTCGGATAGACCCCTGTTACATGCGACCTTCGGCGTGCGAGCCCCAGGTGCGCGCCGTGTTCCAAGGGGTGTCGTGGGCGGCCGCGACCGAGCGATGGGTCGTGTCGGACGGCGCCGTCCACGTCACGTACACCGTCTCCCATCACGAGCTCCGCGCCCTCACGGACGGGCTAGTCGCGGCGCGTTCGGAGGCGATCGCTGGCCCGCTCGGGCCTCACGCGTCGATCACGCGCGAAGGTCCGAGTGGCCCCTTCGCGACGAAGCTGCGGACGCTTTGGCTCTCGTACCTCGGAGAGGCTCGCACCACCGTCGTGACCGGCTACGACCACACCGAGCTCGAAGGGGAGCATCGCTGGACGTTCGCCAAGGTCGAGCGCTTCGGTGCCGCTTTCGTAGCCTCGCGCATTCCGACGACGAGCTCGTTCACCGAGGTCGTCCACGGGTCGTCACCGCGTGATTCGTGGGATGCCTCGTTCGCGAGCGTCGAGGTCGAGCCCACGAAGGACGCGGTGACCGCGCTCGTGGGCCGCGCGCGGAGCACGTCTTCCGGCCCTTCGCTCACCGCCGCGTACGAAGGGGCGAGGCGGGTGGTCGGCCCGTCGCGCCACGACGAGAGCACCACGACCTGCGCGAACTGCCACCTCGCGGAGGGAGCGCTCGCGGTCGCCGCCCGCTACGGGATGGACGCGACGGCGTCCGCCAGCAGCCCCGCGCGCGGGGACGTGCGCACGAGCGTCAGCAACCTGCACGCGTTCGGGTACCTCGATCGTGATCCGGCGATCGCGGAGCGAACCGCGGCCGAAATCGCGGCCTCGTGGCGCGGCCTCTTCCCCACCGGCGAACGCTAATCCCGAAAAAGTGTAAAGCGCGGCGCGCCTCCAAGATTGGCGGGGCCCGCAGGCCGGCTCGCCACAACGCCGCGCTACCGACGCATGTAGCCTACATTATTTCGCGACCACGCGAACGGCACCGAACATGATCCCCGGGTGGGCAGAGCACTGGAATCCGTACGTGCCCGGGGTCGTCGGTACGACGGCGACGGTATCCCCGGTCGCGGTGGCGGGAATGAAGCTCGGGGTGTCGCCACCCGACGGCTCGAGCGGGTGCATCGTGAAGTCGCTCGCGAACGTGACGGTGTCGCCGACCTTCGTCGTCACACACGGGTTGGTGTACTGGCCCGGGCTCGCTCCGAAGAAGGAGATGTCGACCCCCGGAAACGTCGTAAAATCGCCCGCCGCGAGCTCCGCGTCGGTGCACCGCACCGGCCTCGGCGTCGCGACGTCGCTCGTCGCGTCCTTCGGCGGCGGCAAGACCGCACCATCCGCCCCCGCGTCCGAGACCGGGCTGTCCGCGTCGGGGCTCGCCGCGTCGGCCACCCCTGCGTCGCCGGTGGTGGTCGAGCTGCTGCACGCGCCAACGAAGAGCCACGACACGACGAGCACGGACGAGACGCCGATATATTTCATCTTTCGACCGTACGCCGACGCGGCGCAAGGCGTACGGCAATCTCTCCCCTGCCCCCGACCCCTGGCGTCATGTCGGCGCGGGTACGCCGCTAAATTCAGGTCGCGCGGTTCTATTCCCCTCGTCGCGCGAGCTGGCGCCTTCCACCGCGAGGCGATAAAGGGGCACTCCAATTCTGTCGTGGTCGCGGCCGCTACTCGCAGCGTGGATCACGGCGCGACGTGGGCCGAGAGAACGGGGCGGCCTCCTCGACGACGGCGGCCTCGAGCAGGAGGCTCGGCGACCTCGGGCGAGGAGCGGAGACGTGATTGCCGGGCGCGAACGAAGCGTCGACGAACGACTCGCTCCTCGGCCCACCATGCGCGTCGCGCCACACCGGCTCGCCGCGAGATCGCCCTGCCTTCGCGAGGGAGAACGCGCGATAGAGCTCGTCCGCGAGCTCGCACGACGAGCCGAACCGCGCGGAGGGCTCACGGGCGAGACCACGCCGAAACCATGGGTCGAGGTGCGCCGCCACGTGCGCTCCGAGCAAGGGCTCCACGCTCGGCACGAGAGCCGTCTTTTCGCGGAAGCACGCGACGAGCTCGAAGACGGAGGCGGCCTCGATCGGCGGTCGACCGACGAGGCACTCGTACGCCACCGCCGTGAGGGCGTAGAGGTCGGCGCGCTCGTCGAGCTTGCTCGTTTGGAAGAGCACCTCCGGCGCCATGTAGCCGAACGTGCCGGCGACCTGCCCGTCCGCGCCGATGTCGCTCGTGAGCGCGGCGATTCCGAAGTCCAAGATTTTCGCGAGCGTGCGGCCACGATCGTCGCTCGTGAGGAAGATGTTGCACGGCTTGATGTCGCGGTGAAGCACCCCGAGCGAATGCGCTCGACCGAGGCCACGCGCCACCTGAACGACCACGTTCACCACGTCCTCCGCGTCCATTGCGCGCTTCCCGATGCAGTCACGGAGCGACGTCCCGGCGAGGAGCTCGTACGCGATGTACGGCACGTCGCCGACGTCGACACCGAACGACAACACCCGCACGATGTTCGGGCTCAGCATCCGCTCGCAGAGGCGGCCCTCGCGTTCGAAGGCGCGCCGCTGCGCTGGATCGACTCGCATCATGCCGCGGAGCACCTTGAGCGCGACGTCGATCCCGAGCACGTAGTCCCGCGCGCGCCACACCGTCCCGCACGCGCCTTCGCCGAGCGCGGCGAGGACCTCGAACCGCCCGGCGAAGAGCTTTCCGACATAGGACCGCTCGGTCATCGGAAGCCCGTCACGAGGGAGCACCTCGAGGCGCTGACGCACCTCGGCTCTCGCCGCCCGCCAACGCGCACGTTCTGCTGCCTCCGAGCTCGGCTCGTGTGACGTCGCAAGAGAGAATCCCCCATACTGAGTGGACAACGACGACCCGGTCGAGTCAAGCGAGCGCGGCCCGATCGGGAGCGCAATCGTAGCGGCCAATTTAAGACGATGACGGCCAATTTGAGCGCTGCCCACTGCGCCTTATCGCGACCGCGCCGACGCTCCTTGGTGGCTCTTCGCGTCCGGTTGGAACCGGCGCAGACGCAGAGAGCTCATGAGCACCGACACGCTCGACAGGGACATGGCGGCGCTCGCGAGCACGGGGGAGAGCTGCCAGCCCGTCCACGGGAAGAGCACCCCCGCCGCGACGGGAATGCCAATGACGTTGTAAACGAACGCCCAAAAGAGGTTTTGCCGAATCGTACGAAGCGTGGCGCGGCCGAGCGAGAGCGCCGTGACGAGACTGCCTATCTCGCCGCGCAAGAGGGCGATGTCCGCGGCAGCGATCGCGACGTCGGCGCCGGTTCCAATCGCGACGCCGACGTGCGCTCCAGCGAGCGCGGGGGCGTCGTTGATTCCGTCTCCGACCATCGCCACGATCCGCCCCTTCGCCCGCTGCTCGGCGACGATCCGCGCTTTGCCCTCGGGACCGACCTCGGCGAACACCTCCTCGATTCCCAGCTCGGCGGCGATCGCGCGCGCCGTCCGCGTCCGGTCCCCGGTGACCATCGCGACCGCGATCCCCGCGGCGCGGAGATCGGCGACCGCGGCCCGTGCCGTAGGCGAAACGGCGTCCGCGACGGCGACGAGACCGACGAGCACCCCCGCGTGGGCGACGAAGAACGGGCTACGTCCGAGGCTCGCCAGACGCTCGGCCTCCTCCTCGAGCGACGAGGTGTCGATACCCTCCTGCCGGAGCCACGCGGCGGTGCCGACATGCACGCGTTCTCCCTCCACCCTCGCCTCCACGCCGCTGCCCGTCACGCTGCGGAACGAAGAGGCCACGGCGGGAGCGAGACCACGCGCGACGGCGGCGACCACCACCGCGCGCGCGAGCGGGTGCTCACTCCCGTGCTCCGCGCTCGCCGCGAGCGAAAGCAGCCTATTTTCCCCCTTCCCGCTCACGTCGACCACGTCGGTGAGGACCGGCTTTCCAGTGGTGAGAGTGCCAGTCTTGTCGAAGAGCACGAGGTCGACGCGACTCGACGCTTCGAGGGCCGCGCCGCCCTTCACGAGGATGCCTAGCTCGGCACCACGCCCCGTCCCGACGGCGACCGCGGCGGGGGTCGCGAGGCCGAGCGCACACGGGCACGCGATCACGAGCACGGCCACGAATCGTTCGACCGCGACGGCGATCCCCGCCGCGGTCGGATCGAGCCACGCCCACACGACCAGCGTCGTCAGCGCGAGCGTCACCACGACGGGCACGAAGATCCCGCTCACCTCGTCGGCAAGGCGCGCGATCGGCGCCTTCGACCCCTGTGCCTGCTCGACCGCCTCGACGATCCGCGCGAGGGCGGTGCCTTCGCCCGCGGTCGTGACCTCGAACGTGAGGGCTCCACTCCGGTTGAACGTTCCGCCGTACACCTTGTCGCCCGCGGACTTGTCGATCGGCAGGCTCTCGCCCGTGAGCATCGCTTCGTCGACCGCGGACGCGCCGTCGACGACGGTCCCGTCGGCCGGGAGTCGCTCACCAGGACGCACGAGCACGTGATCCCCCCGAACGAGCGAGACGATGGGGACCTCCGTCTCCACGCCGTCGCGGACGAGGCGCGCGCTCTTCGGCTGGAGCGAGACGAGGCCCCGCACCGCGTCGGCGAGCCGCTTGCGCGCGCGGCTCTCGAGCGTCTTGCCGAGGAGCACGAAGGTCACGACCGCAGCGGCGGCCTCGAAATAGAGGTGCGGAGCCCGCCCGTGGGCGCCGTGCGGGAAGAGCCCGGGCGCGACCAGCGCGACGACCGAGTAGAGCCAAGCCGCGCCGGTCCCGATCGCGACGAGGGTGTTCATGTCCGACGCGCGATGCTTCGCGGCAGACCACGCGAGCCGAAAGAACCTGCGCCCCGGCCCGAGCACCACCGGCGTCGCGAGCGCGAGCTGGAGCCAGCGGCCGTACGGCGTCTCGGTCCACGGAACGAGCCCGTGCGACATCGCGACGAAGAGGAGCGGCACCGTGAGCGCGGCGGCGACCTTCAAATCGCGACGAATCGTGCGTTGTTCTCGGTCCTCCGCGTCCTCGAGCGCGCTCGGCGCTTCCGCGGTGCCCGCCGCCTTTCCCGCGACGGCGGGGGCAGCCACGGACGTTCGTACCGCCTCGTATCCAGCGTCCTCGATCGCCGCCGCCACGTCGTCGACGGTCGCCGTGCCTGGCTCGACGTGGAGGGTCGCGCGGTGCGTGACGAGGTTGACTTGCGCGTCGCGCACGCCCGGAACCGCACGCACGGCGGTCTCGATTCGGCGAACGCAGGCCGCGCACGTCATGCCGACGACGCCGACCTCGATCCTCGTCGCCTCCTTCGGCGCTACTTTTCCGCTCATCTCTACGTTTGCCATCGATCTAGCCTCGCGTCGCTCCGGAGGCGCGAGCCTCCGACTCGGAGACGTTCGCCCGAGAGATCGATTACGCCTGCGGGGCCTCGCCGTCACCGACGGAGATAGCGAGCGCGGCCCGGGGCGACCGCTTTCTCCACGCCCGCTGGCAAACACGCGGCCGATCGCGACGGCGGACGCATTTTGGGTGTAATGCCGCGAAGGCCCACGCGTCCTCGTACTCGAATGCAAGCGAGCCACGCCGGACCCAAGACGATGATGAAAAATCAATACGCGACGCGACGCGACGACACGCGCGGCCAAACGAAGAGCCGCGCGATCCGTACGAACGAGGTCTCCCATGCGCGTTAGGTCGACGTCGCTCGGGCTCGGAACCAAGTTGCTCGCCGCCGTCGCGATCGCCGTGGTCGGAGGATGTGCGTCCACTTCACCGATTCCGGCGCATCAAGACGTCGCGCGGACGGTGAAAGAGCGCTCGGGACACGCGCTCCGCGGGCCGCGCGATGGCGAGGACGACAAGCGCGCGGAAGCCGCTATCGACCGCCTGCTCGGCGCGGAGCTCTCCGCCGACGCGGCCGTGCAAGTGGCGCTCCTCGCCAACCCGGCCCTCCGCGCGAAGCTCGCGGAGCTCGCGATCGCGCAGGCCGACCTCGTGCAGGCCGGGCTCCTCAAGAACCCGGTCTTCACCTTGGGGAGCACCGCGTGGGAGAGCGAGCACATCAGCCCGAACATCTTCGCCGCCGTCGAACAAGACTTCCTCGATATCCTCACGATGCCGCTTCGAAAGCGCATCGCCGCGACCGAGCTCGAGGCGACGAAGCTCTCCCTCGGCGACCACGTTCTCGAGCTCGCCTCCCACGTGCGCATGGCGTTCTACAAGGCGCAGGCCGCAGACCAGGTCGCGACGATGCGCAGGCTCGTCGACGAAGCGGCCCAAACTTCGGCCGAGCTCGCCCGGCGCCAGCACGAGGCCGGCAACATGAGCGATCTGGCGCTCGCGACCGATCTCGGGCTCGCCGCGCAGACGGCCCTGGAGCTCAAACGCAGCGAGGGCGAAGCGATCGTCGCGCGCGAGGAGCTCAACAAGTGGATGGGCGTGTGGGGGCCACGCACCGGCTGGCGAATGCCTCGTCGGCTGCCCGAGCTCCCCACCGCAGAGCCGCCGCTCGACCACCTCGAGAGCGCGGCCATCGCGCAACGCCTCGACGTCGCCGCCGCGCGCCGCAACATCCAGGCGATGGGATACGCGCTCTCGCTCGCCAAGACCACCCGCTGGACGGGGACGGTAAGCGTGTCGGTCGAGGCAGGGCGGCTCCGCAACACGAACCGCGTCGCGCTCGGCCCCAGCGTCGCGCTCGAGATCCCTCTGTTCGATCAGCGACAGGCACAGATCGCCAAGCTTGCAGCGATCAGGGACCAAGCAGAGGACGAGATGCGAGGGCTCGCGGTCGACGTGCGCGCCGACGTCCGCTCGGCGCGTGCGCGTGTCGTCACCTCGCGCGCGGTCGTCGAGCACTACGGCAACGTGATCGTGCCGCTGCGCGAGAGCGTCGTGAAGTACTCGCAAGAGCAATACGACGCCATGCTGATCGGGGTTTATCAGCTCATCTTGGCCAAACAAAACGAGTACAGCGCTTATGGCGAGTACATCGAAGCGCTACGCGACTATTGGATCGCGCGGAGCGACTTGGAGCGCGCCATCGGCGGTCGCATCGGCGCGGCATCGAAATTCACGTCCACGGGGGCGGCCACGGTCGCCGCGCCCGAGCAAGCTCACTGAGGACAACGCCATGAAGCTCTTCCGCATCGTCTCCGCGTGGCTCTTCGTCGTCGCGCTCTTCCTCGTCCCCGCCCTCTCTACGGCGCAGCAAGCTCGGTCGTCGCCCTTGCCAGTCGCGCGCCTCCCCTACGTGCCCGTCGTGACACCGAACGGGTCGACGCTC
>JAAFHV010000147.1:0-10173 GCA_013297655.1 Myxococcales bacterium
ACGGCCTCGATATCGTCGACGTGCAGTATGCATCTTCCGCGACGTGCGAGGGCTACTCGCGACTCCGCGACCAGCTCTGGTGTTGCCTTCGTACGTGGCTGAAAGAGGGCGGCGCGATCTGCGATAGCAAGCCGCTCGCCGCGGACATCACCGCGCCCAAGTTTGGATTCGACGTCCGCGGCCGCATCAAGGTCGAGGGCAAAGACGACTTGAAGAAGCGAATCGGGCGCTCCCCCGATCACGCCGACGCGCTCGCGTTGGCGGTGTTCGGCGACGGCGCGGCCGTCGCGAAGTTCGAGGTGTTCGAGCCCGACCCTGACCCTGAGGACGACGCGTGACCGAACTCCTACCCACGCCGCCGGCGACGCTGATCGACGCGTTCGATCCCGACGTGCAGCCGACGTGGTCCCCTCCCTTTGTCGCGGCCGCGCTGCTCGAGCACGAGTCGGGAGACTTTGCTCTCTCGTCCCTTCTCGCCGATGCCCTGCGCCGCGACGACCGCTGCTTTACCTCGCTCGACTCACGCGTGCTCGGCCTGCTCGGCCTTCCGTTTGCGATCGACGAGAGCGACGAAGCGCCCACAAAAGCGCTCAAGAAAGCCTCGCAAAAACTCGCGCGGCAGATTCGCGGATGGTGGCACCGGTGCCTCCCGGAAGCGACGCTCGCCGACTTCGGCAACGCAGCAATCACTCTCGGTTTCTCAGTCGGTGAAATGGCGTGGGCGCGCGGGGAAGACGGCTTCGTTTACCCGCGCATCGTGGTCCACCACGGGCAGCACGTCCGTCGCAACCCGACGACGAAACAGCTCGAGCTCCTCACTACGAAGGGCCCGATCGTCATCACCCCCGGCGACGGGCGGTGGATTCTTTTTGCGCCGGCGGGCGCGGCGCGGCCGTGGATGGGCGGCGCCGTTCGCGCACTCGCGGTACCGTTCCTCATTCGCCAGTTCACGCGGCGCGACTGGGCGGACCGGAGCGAGATCGAGGGCACCGGCATTCGCAAGGCCAAGGGCCCGGTCGCGATCGACGACAAGCGATTCAAGGACTTCGTTTCGCAGATCCGGAAGATGGGACGCAAAAGCGTCATCGCGTTCCAAGACGGTTGGGACTTCAACATCGCAGTCACGGACGCGAACGCTGCGATCCTCTTCGAGAAGCTCGTCGCTCACGCGGACACCGCAATCACTCTCACGATTCTTGGGCAGAACCTCACGACGCAGATCGAGGGAGGCTCCCACGCGGCGGCGAGCGTGCATGCGCGCGTGCTCCGCGATCGCCTCGAGTCCGACGTCGCCATGCTCTCCACGGTGGTGCGGGACCAAGTCCTTCTCCCATGGTGCCTCTACAACATTCCCGGTTTTGACCGGCGACTTCTGCCGTGGCCTCGCTGGGATACGACGCCGCCGGAGGACATTGGCAAGAAGGCCACGGCATACGTGGCAATCGGCCAAGCGATTGCCGGTCTCCGCAAAGAGGGAATCGACATAACGCCTCTCCTCGAACTGTTCGGCCTCGAGCTCGACGAGGAGGCGCAGAAGGAAAACGATGCCGCCCGAGACCCAAACGCAAAGCCCCTCGACGAGGACAAAGACCCCGAAGAGGGCGATGGTGTATCCGGACGCGCTGCGCGCGTACGCGCGTCTCGCGGCCGCCGCCGGCGAAGGTGAGCCAGACGATTCGCGCCGCTTCTCGTTCGTGTGCAGCACGAGCACGAAGGACCTCAACGGCAGGATCGTCACTCAGGACTGGGAGCTCGAGGACTTCGAGAAAAATCCGATCGTCCTGTGGAACCACGGACAGGGCGGCGGCTTTTGGGGCGAGCTCGAGATCGACGAGTACTTCCCGATCGGCCGGGCCGAGAACGTGCGAGTCGAGGGCGGCAAGCTCCTCGCGGACATCGTCATCGCGAGCGTGTTTGCGAGTCCGCTCGCGGAGCGCATCTACCACGCGCTGAAAGAGCAAGTGCTCAACGCGGTGAGCGTGGGGTGGGACCCGCGCGAGCGTCGCTACGAGAAGCACGACGACGAAGAGGTTCTCGTGCTCGCGGGCAACCGGCTGGTCGAGATCTCGATCGTCCCGTTCCCCGCCAATCCGGATGCCGTGCGCGCGCACTTTTGCGCGCGCGCTCGAGCAGGCCTCCACCAACAGAAGGGATCGACGATGGCGTTTTTGGCATTGATGGCGGGGCTGTTCGGGCTCGCCGCGACGGCGACGGAAGAGCAGGTGGCCGCCCGCGGCCGCGAGCTCACAGACTTCGAGAAGGCGATGCGCGACGCGACCGGCGCCTCGGACGGCGCAAGCGCGCGCGCATCCGTGCTCGCGCTGGGCGAGAAGGCGCGCGGCTACGACGCTCTCGCGTTGGCGAAGGCAGAGGGCGAGAAGTCCGCAAAGAAGGTGCGCATCGAAGGCATCATCAAAGCGGGTCGCGCTGCAGGCAAGCTCACGCCTGCGAACGAGCCCGGGTTGCTCGAGGCCCTCTGCGGGGACAAGACCGGCGAGAAGGCGGAGCCCGCGTCGCTCGAGCTGCTCGTCGCGAACCTGCCCGTCGTGGTCAACCTCGCGCACTCGCAGACGCCGGCGGACAAGACCGAGGCCACGGTGCTCGCGTCGCCGACGCCGGGAGAGATCAAGCGCGCGAAGAAGATCGGCGTCGAACCGCAGGACCTCGCGAACGAGCGAGTGAAGCTGCAGCGCGAACGCGCCGGCATCGGGCAGGACGACGACAACGACGAGGAGGGCTGAGCTATGACGGCTTTGATCGAGGAGCGCACCGTAGAGCGCATTGGAGACGAGCTCGTTCCGACGCGCATCAAGCGCCTGGTCGCGGCGAACATCAAGTGCATCAAGGGCGGCATCGCCGCCAATGTTGCCGGGTACGCGCGTCCCGGAATCACCGCGACCGGGCACAAGTACTTCGGCGTTTTCGACGAGACCGTCGACAACCTCGGAGGCGCCGCGGGTGCCAAGGTCGCGCAGGTGATTCGCGGCGTGTTCGGGTTCGTTAACTCGAGCGCGGGCGACGCGATCGCGCAGGCCGATGTGGGCAACAACGCCTACGTCGTCGACGACAACGTCGTCGCAAAAACGGATGGCACCGGCACGCGCAGCGTGTTGGGCCCCATCGAATATCTTCGCGACGGGCTCGTGTTCGTCCGCGTGGGAGGCTGATCATGAGCATCGTCGATACGTCCAAGCTCGTCGAAGCACGGACTGTCTTTTCGAAGGCCTTCGACCGCGGCCTCCAAGGCAAGCGCGAGGGTCAGACCCGTGTCCGCACGCTCCTCGCAAACGAGGTCACGTCGACGGGTAAGCAAAACAAATACCCCATCGTCGGAGGCCTCCAGCGCTTCCGCGAGTTCATCGGCGAGCGCGTCTATCAGCAGCTCTCGCGTTACGCGTACACGCTCGTCAACCGCACGTTCGACAACTCCGTCGAGGTCGGGATCGACGACTTCGAAGACGAGCAGTACGAGGGATACACGACGCTCTTCCAGATGCTCGGAGAGCAGGGCGACGAGCTGCCCGAGGACCTTCTCGTGGACGCGCTCAAAGGCGGGGAGCTGGCGACGTCGCTCTCGTACGACGAGGTGCCGTTCTTCTCGGCGAGCCACCGGCTCGAGCCGGCGGTTGCCTCGACTGCCTACCCGAACCTGTTCACCGGCGCGCCGCTGAACGAAGCGAACTTCGATATCGTGTACAACTCGATGTCGTCGATCCCGACGCGTGACGGTCGCTTCGTCCCGTGGGGCAAGGACATCGTGCTCGCGGTGCCGCCGCAGCTCGAGACCACGGGCAAGAAGATCGTCGCGGCTTCGCAGAACGCGAGCGGCGCGACGAACGTGCTCGAGGGCAAGGCGCGCGTCGTGAAGCTCCAGGACCTCGGCACCGCGCCGACGGAATGGTACCTCGCGGACGTGGGCTCGGTGCTCAAGCCGCTTCTTCTCCAGATGCGCAAGCCGGTGAAGATGAACCCGCCCAAGGGCACGGAGGACTACATCCTCCTCGAACGCGTCCTCCGCTGGATCGGCGAAGGACGCATGGCCGCGGGCTACCAAGCCCCGTTCCTCATTGCGAAGGCGAAGCCCTGATGAAGTACATTCTTCGTTCCCTCACCGTAGGCGCTCACATCTGCCCGGGCGGCTTCGTCGCGAGCCCGCTCGATGAGGGCACCACGTACGAGCTCACCGACGAGCAGCTCGCGGCCGTGAAGCGCGACAAGCGCGTGGAGGTGAAGCCTGCGCCGGTGGAAGACGAGTCGCTCGCCGCGGAGCGGGACGATCTCAAGCTCACCGCCGACTTGCCGCCGCCCGAGGGCAACGGCCCGTCCTCGCCCGTCACGAGCGAGACGACGACGGCGCCGAAGCCGAAGCGCTGACCCGTGGCCTACCTCACGCCGGAGACGCTCGTTCCGCCCGGGCACTCGAGCCGCTCGTTCATCGAGTCGTTCACGCCCGAAGAGCGGCTCCGTGCGTGTGAGGAAGCCAGCGCTACGGCCGACTCCTACTTCGCCGGAAGGCACGGCGTGCCGCTCCCCAACCCGTCCGGCGAGACGCGCCGTCGGGTGCGGCACGTCGCGATCTACGAGCTGCTCTGCGGGCGCGGAATCAACCCCGAGAACGCAGGGCACCAGCTCATCGTGCAGAACTACCAGGACTCGATCCGGTGGTTCGAGGCGTGTGCGAAGGGCCTCGTCACTCCGACGCACGAGCCCGACGCGACGCCGGACGAGGAAGAGGGCGCACCCTTCGTGTGCTCGGACGAACCGCGAGGCTGGTGACATGAGCGCGAACCGAGCCGCAGTCGACAGGCTGCGAGCTCGGCTCGCTGCCGTCTCCGATGCTCTTCGCGAGAAGCTGCGCGAGTCGATTCGCGACGCGCTCGCGCAACACATCCAAGCGCAGTTCGCCGCCGGGCTCGACGTGAACGGGCAGCCATGGCTCCCTCGTCGGAGGCGCAGCGGCGGCGGGCTCGCACTCCAATCGCTCGCGAGCTCCGTGGACGTGCAGGTCGACGGCGACGCGATCGTCGTGACGATCTCGCACCCGAAAGCAAAGTTCCACCAAGGCGGGTGGAGGCGCACGCGCCGTCGTGTCGCCGCGCGCCTCATGATGCCCGGTCGCCGGCGCGTCGGCGTGGAGTGGCTGAAGGCCATCCGCCGCGGCGCAGACCGAGGCCTCCGAGCAGCTGCTCGCGAAGGAAAGAAATGACGCTTCCCAGGTCCACGTTGAGCGAGCTGCTCGGCCTGATTCAGAAGCGGCTCGAGCCCGTCGCTCCGAGCAGTGACGGCGAGACGGCGCTCGCGAATCTCGATTCGCCGCCGCGTCTCGTGTGGGTCGTGAAGGACGCGCAGACGTCGCAGAAGGGCACCGGGCAGGGGCCAACGCCGAGCCGGCGCATCCTCGCGTGGGACCTCTGGCGCGTCGAGATTCACGCGTGGGGCGAGGACATCGAGGCCGCGCTCGAGCTCCGACGCTGCCTCGTAGAAGCGACCATCGAGATCCTCGGTCGGCGGTTTCGATTCGGGCGCACGTGGAGCATGGGCGGCGCTTCGTACAACACCCACGGTCACGCGATCGTGAGCGAGCTCCACTTCCCGAACCCGCTGCAGAGCGCGCCGATCGGCACGACCGAATCGCCCCCGGGCAAGGCTTCCGAGATCGGAACGGCGATCGCGCTCGACACCATTTTTGACGAGACCATCGGCACCGCCGGCGACGGCGGATTGAGCACTGGCGAGGACTGACCATGACCGACAAGAAGAGTGATGAACCGTCGGGCTCCGCGCCGGCGGCGACGACCCCTGCGCTCACGAAGCCGAAGCCGCCGAGCGCGTGGGCCGAGGAGCTGGGCACGGACCCCGGGTCCTACGCGGGACTCATGATCTTCCACAAGTGGGACCGCGAGCCGTCGAAGCTCGTGACGAAGGAAGCGTTCGAGAAGGCGGTCGCCGCTTTCGAGAACCTCACGTTCGGCGACACCGAGACGAAGCCGGCGAAGGCGAAGGGAGCCTGACATGGTGCAAGAGGTTGGATTCGGCGAGAGCGATGGCAACATCGGCGCGCCGCCCCCGGACGACTCGCGAACGGTGCTCATCATGGCGCCGTGCTCGAGCGGTACGCCAAACACGGTGTACTCCGTAGGCACTCCCGACGCGATCGCGCCGCTCGGCAACGGGCCCGGCCCGGAGGTCTCGCGCCTGTTACTCGAGCTCGGTGGTCGGCCCGTTCTCGTGATGCCGCTGACCACGACGCCGGGCGTGCTCTCGACGGTCACGCAGCCGGCGGGAACTCCGCCCGCTGTCGGCCTCACGGGGAACTCGCAAGACAACTACGACGGCCGAATCGAGATGCTCGTCGCCGGCGTCATCGGCACGTCGAAGTTCCGCTACACGCTCGATGGCGGGCAGACGTGGAGCGGCCCGATCTTCACGGCCGCGACCTACCCGATCCCGGATTCGGGCGTGACGCTGACGTTCGCCGCGGGCACGTACGTGCTGGGCGACGTCTACACGTGGACCGGCGGAGCTCCGACCTACAACGCGTCCGCAATCAACTCCGCGTTCGACGCGGCCGCGCTGACCGACTTCGGCTTCGGGATCGTGTACGTCGTAGGCGAGGCGAGCGGCGCGACCCCGACCCTTCGCGCCACCGCGTGCGCGGCTCTCGTCGCCGCAGCGACTGCAAAGCAGCTCTCGCTCTACAACCAAAAGCGACCGGTGCGCATCTTCCTCGAAGCGCCGATGGTCGCGGACGCCGAGCTCACGAACGCGTTCGGCAGCTTCACCGGAAGCGGCAGTCGATCGCCGAGCGTGTTCGCCGCGTGGGGCCGCGTGCGGTCTGCGATGCCGCACGGTCGCGCGCCGCTCGTCTCGCTCGGTCGGCTCATCATGACGCTCATCATGGACAAGCCGATCGGCAAAGACGCCGCGGCTTTCCAGGACGACACGTACTCCGGCAAGCTCGGCCCCTCGCTCGTTCCGGGCACCAACGTGCGGGACGAGCGGAAGACACCTGGGCTCGACGCGGCAGGCTTCTCGACGGTCAAAACTTTCATGGGCATCAAGGGCGTCTACCTCGAGAACGTGCGGCTCATGTCGCAGTTCGGGAGCGACTACAAATACGTGCAGCACGGGCAGGTCATCGATCGTCTCCTGGTCGTCGGCCGCGCTGCTCTCCTCCCGTTCCTCTCGCGTCGGCTCGATGTGAAGGTCGAGCCCGAGGAGGAAGCCGGTCGGCTCACGGAGTCGGAAGCGCTGCACATCGAGGAGACGTGCAAAGCCCCGATCAACGACGCGCTGAAAGAGCCGAAGCACATCGTCGACTTTCGCTTCATCGTCAGTCGCACGATCAACCTGAAGACGACGGAGCTCCTCGGCGCGCGCGCGTACATCGCCGCGCCCGGCTTCCCCAAGTCTATCGACTTCGTGGTCGGTCTCGCAAAGACCCTCCCCGAGCAACCGCAGTCCTGACGGAGATCGACCAATGATCGCTAGCGGATTCATGCTCTCGCACGGCTCGCGCACCATCAAGGTCGCGGGCGTCAACGTGTCCGCGAAGAGCCTCAAGTGGACGGGTTCGATCGACGGCGAGAAGATGCCTTACGGCACGAGCACTCTGCCGCGCGGTCGCACGCGCGGCGTGTTCAAACCCGACTCGCTCGAGCTCGAGGTCTACAAGGACGACTGCCCGATCCTCGACACCGCGCTCCTCGCGGCCTCGCTCGGAAAGGGAATCTTGATGGCGGTGTTCCCCATCATCGTCGCCTCGACCGAGCTCCCCGCGGGCGTCCCTCAATTCGACACGATCACGGGCTGCCGCTTCCTCAAGTACGAGGACTCCTCGAGCGAGGGCGGCGAGAACGTGACTGTCAAATACACGGGGTCGTACCTCAACGTTCTCCTTTCGAACAAGCCGCTCGTCTTCGAACTACCGAGCTTCTAAAAAATGAACGACCAATCCAAACCCGCTATCCCCGAAGCGGAGCTCGCGAAGCTCCGCGCGATCCACGGCGACGTCTTCGTCACCGAGCAGAGCGGCCGCGTCTTTGGCGTAGTCCCCGCGCCCGAGGCGATCTGCGATCGCATCTTCGACATCAACTACACGTCGCGCCTGGGCGGCACCGTGCCCAAAGGGATCGCCGAGGCGTACGCCAACGCGGCGGCTCTCTCCGTGGTCTACC
The DNA here is from genome assembly GCA_013297655.1 of Myxococcales bacterium. GTDB lineage: Bacteria > Myxococcota_A > Polyangia > Polyangiales > Polyangiaceae > JAAFHV01. The sequence goes on from JAAFHV010000147.1 coordinate 8,178, forward strand.
CTCCGGCGGCGGAGAGGGACGCGCTGTTCGGCCGGTACCGCCAACTGCAGATCATGCTCGGCACTCTCGCCTACGGGCTCTCCAACGGCCCGCGCGAAGAGGAAAAAAAAGAAGAGCCGATCTCTTCAAGCTCGCCCAAGACGACCTAGCTCTCGCCGGTGATTGCGTCGCGTCCGCGCTTCGTGGGGACGACGGGGCGCGGGCCGCGGTGGGGGGGCGAATCATCGCGGAGCTTAGCCTCGCCGCGCGAGCGTGGCTGCGGGCGCACACCCCAGGTTGAGCAGGTGATCGATGTCCGATCTCGAGTGGATCTTCAACGTCGATGGCAACGCCGCGAAAGCGATCGAGCAGGTCGACCAAGTACTCGCGTCGCTCCCGAAGGATCTCGGCAAAGCGGAGGCCGGACTCAAGGGCCTCGAGCGTGCGCTCGCCGCGCGGAACATCGCGAAGATCAACGATCCGCTTCGACAGAACATCGCGCTCGCGAAGCTCCACGCGCAGGTCCTCCGCGACGAGGCGGCGGCGGTGGAGAAGGTGGCCGCTTCCGAGAGGCACCAAGCCGCAGAAACGGCGAAGGCCACCGCGGCGACGGTGAAGGCTGCAGACGCTGCGAAGAAGAGCGCCGCCGGCGACGCCGCGAAGGAGACAGACGCCGTCGGGTCTGCGCTCGCGAACGCATTCGGCGTGGGCAACCTCGCGAAGATCACGAGCGTCGCCGGCGGCATCGAGCTCGTCGCCGGCGCGGTGAAGGGCCTCGCGTCTTTCGTCGCGAACGGCTCGCTCGAGCTTTTCAAGTTCGCGTTCGAGGCGAGCCAGGGCAAGCGGGCGATGCTCGGTATGCTCCAGGTGTTCGAGGGCGGACGCACCGACTCGAGCTTCGCTGCGCTTCAAGACATGGGCATCGCGGCGGGGCAGTCGGCCGACAAGACCGTTAGCGCTTTCGCGCAACTGCGTAGCGCCGGCTTCAAAGCGAAGGAAGCGCAAGACATCATCGCCGCGTCGTTCGACGTCTCCGCCGCGCGCGGAGGTGGAGCCGGAGGCGCCGCGGCCGCGGACAAATTCCAAGACCTCTTCACCAAGTTCCGCGCGCTCGGAAAGGTCGGGTCGAAAGACATGCTCGCGCTCGCGCGCGACGTCGGCGTCGACCCGAGTAAGCAGCTCCCCGAAGCGCTCGCAGCGCGGATGAAGATCCCGGTTGCGAACGCGCTCAAGCTGCTCGAGGCGGGAAAGGCCGACGCGGGGGCGGTGCAGAACGCGCTCCTCGACATCGTCCAAAAGGACATCAACAAAGGCGGCGGACTCGGCACGAAGGCAAAGGAGCTCGCCGACGGCGACGCGCTTCTCCAGCTCCAACGCGTGAAGGACATCGTCTCGAACCTCTTCGAGGACGCGAGCTTCAAGCCGGTCGCGGATACGGTGAAGAAGATCGCGGACGGCATCTCCGCCGCCGACAAGGACGGCCGTCTCAAAGCCATCGCCGAGCGCATGGTCGGCCTGCTCGGCGGAGTCGAGAACGTCGACATCGCCGGCGGGATCGAGGCGGTGGTCGAGGTCGTCGACGAGATCGTGACCGGCCTCGAGGAGGCGAAGGCCGCGTTCGGCGACGCGTTCCACCCCGAGGTCTACACGCAGGTCATCGAGCAGTTCGACAAGATCGACAAGATCCTCGGCAAGACCGGAGGGCACGCGCCGGTGATGAAGATCCTCGGATGGGTGTTCGGCACCATCGCGACGAACGTCGCGATGGCGGCGGCGGTGCTCGTGAAGTTCGTGGAATACGAAGAGCGTGCGGTGGCGTCGACGGGGCGGATGCTCGCCGCGGTGAAGGCCGCCGGCGGCGCTGTCGTCGACGGCTTCACTGGCGGGTTGACGGGGGGTGGCAAAGAAGCGGCCATCGCCGACGCGAGCCAGAAGATGGCGCAGGTGCCGGTGAAGGCCGTGGAATCGGAGCTCGAGATCCGATCGCCCTCGCGCAAGATGCATCGGCTCGCGGGCT
>JAAFHV010000147.1:10183-24115 GCA_013297655.1 Myxococcales bacterium
TGATCAAGGGCACGAGGCCTACGCGCCGGATGCCATGGCTCCGATCAACGACCGCATCTCGACGCCGGTCCTCGCCTCCGCTCCGTCCGGTTCGTCCGCGGGTGGCTCTTCGCGCGGCTCGGTCGTCCTCCACTTTGGCGACATCATCGTGAAGGGCGGAAGCGCTGGGTCAGTCCGTGAGGAGGTTCGCTCCGCGGTCTACGAGGCGCTCGAGGAAGCGGGGCTCGCGTGAGTACACCTCCGTCACCATCAGCCAATCCCGACGAGTGGGATAGCGGCTACCTCGCTGACCTCACGCTTCCCGGTCTGGTCGAAGTCGAGGTCGAGACCTCGAACGACATTGAGAAGAAAAAGGCCAAGGGCGGGAAGGGCGCGACGACGACCTACCAGGGGCCTCACCCCGCATCCGTGAAAATCACGTGCACTATGCACGACCTCATCGAGGGGACGCAAGACTTCGGAAAGGCAGCGAACCTCCTCGCCGCCCTTCGTGAGCGCCGCGGCAAAGCACTCGCATTTTCGCACCCAATGGCGGCGCTCTTCGGCGTGAAGGAAATTTCGATTGAGAAGATTCGCGGCAAGAAGACCGGACGCGAGCTCGTGATCTCGATCGACGCGTCGGAGTTCACTGAAGAGTCCAAGACCAAGGGCTCCGCGACGAAAACCGAGAAGGGCCTCGAGCCCCGTAACCAGGTGCTCGGACCCGACATCCCCGATCCGCCGGCGACGCCCGCCGCGTCCGGAGCTGCTCTCCCATGAGCGTCCTCAACGCCAACGACTCGCCGGTCTTCTCGGCGCGCATCACGCTCCCCGAATCGGGGCGGTGGTTCGCGCGCGTGGAGCTTTCGGCCGAGGAGATCGCCGAGGGGTCCCCGGTCACGCTCGCGAGCTACGACGAAGTGCTCTCGCTCGCGGGCACGGTGCTCCGCGGCAAGATGGTCGCCGACCGCTACCTCGCGCTGCTCGTCGGCGGGGCTGGTCAGCTCGACCAGATCGTTCCGAAGCTGGCCTATCGCTCCGTGTCCGCGCAGATCGTCGCCGAGGGGATCTGCTCGGCAGTGGGCGAAGCGCTCGCCCCGTCGCCGGCGCTCGCCACGATCCTTCCCTCGTGGTCGCGCACCGTGACCGACGCGCGCGCCGCGCTCGACTCCCTCTCCCTCGCGCTCGGCGTGCCGTGGCGCTTCGACGAGCAGGGCCGCGTGCTCTTCGGCGATCCGCTCTACCTCGAGGCCGACGACGAGAACGCCGTCGAGATCGATCGCGACGACGCGACCGGCCGGCTCCTCCTCGGTGTCGAGGCGCCTCGGCTCCTCCCCGGCACGACCATCCGCGGCGTGAAGGCGCGCACCGTCATTCATTCGGTGAACGATTCGGGCTGCGAGACGGAGGTCTTCTTCGGCGACACCGAACGCGTCCGCGGCGCCTTCAAACGGCTTGCTCGATCGGCCGCACCGAGAGTGGACTTTTTCGCGCGCTACGAGGCGAAGGTCATTCGTCAGTCTCCGGTCGACGACTCGCTTGAGCTCGTGCCCGACGACGAGCGCGTCGCGCCCATCAGCGACGTTCCGATTCGCGTGCCCGCGCCGGGCTTCCGCGTCCTTGTCGCGCCGCTTTCGAAGGTGCTCCTCGGGTGGGAGGGCGGCGATCCGCAGAGGCCTTTCTGTGAGGCGTTCTCGCGGCTCGCCGGTAGCGCTACCCGCGTCGACGTGAAGAGCCCCGACGTGCGCCTCGGAGATCCCGACCTCGCGAAGACCCTATCGATCGCCGAGAAGGTCGACGCGAACTTCAACGGGATCAAGTCCGCCCTCGCCGGGTGGGTCGTCGCCGGTGGCGACGGCGGTGCGGCGGGCAAGGCAGCCCTCCTATCCGCGGCGAACGCGTTCGTCGCCGTCGGCACGACGCACACGAAGGGCTCCTGACGTGGACGTCTCGACCTACCCCGACCTCGACATCACCGGGCGCGATCTCACGGAGGACGAGTCGATCGTCGAGTGCCTTCGCCGCGGTCTCTCGCAGCCACCCGGCACGCTCTCTTATTCGCCGAGCGACGGCTTCGACCTTCGCGCGCTCCTCTCGCGCGCGACGGACCTGCGATCGCTGTACGTGATCGACGGCGCGATCGAGGCGCAGGCACTCCGCGACGAGCGCGTCGCGAAGGCGTCGTTCACGGTCGCGTGGGAAGCGAACGGGGAAGTACTCCGTGCGCGCGGGCTGCTCGTGAAGCGCGACGGCGCCGAGCTGCGTCTCACGGTCGAAGCGTCGAAGCTCACCGTCACCCTTCTCCGGAGCTGACCCGATGTCCCTTTCCGACTACGTGAAGGCGCCGACCAAGGACGCCTACGTGGCGCGCTTCATTGCGTTCCTCTCGCTCGCAGGTTTCCCGGCGCGCGCGTGGCAGGCGCTCTCGTTCCTGCGCTTCACCGTGGAGAGCGAGAGCGAGCTCCTCGCCGAGGTGGGCAAAGTCATCGCCGAGATCGCGAAGGGCATGCACGCGCGCCTCGCGAAGGGGCCGTGGCTCGATCTCATCGCGGAGAATCTTTTCGCCGACGCGCGGAAGCCGTCGGTCACGGCGATCGGGGAGCTCCTCCTCTCCGACGTCGCCGGCGTCGGACCGACGACGATCTCGATCGGGCAACAGTGGTTCGCGAACGGGAGCAAGACGCTTCGGTACGTCGTGCACGAGCTGCCCTATGGCGGCGCGGTACCGCTCAACGGACAGCTTCGCATCCGCGTCCGCGCCGAGCTCGCGGGCGCCACCTACAACGCGGGCAATGGCGTCATCACGCAGCTCGTGACGAGCCTACCGGGCATCGATGTCACGAACCCCGCCATCGGCACGACGGGCACGTGGCTCGTCGTGCAGGGCGTCGACACGGAGAAGGACGAGCAGCTCCTCCGCCGGCTGCTCGACAAGTGGGCGACGCTCGGCACCGGGGCGACGGACGGCGCGTATCGCTACTACGCCGCGAGCGCGAGCCCGGAGATCTCGCGCGTCGTCGCCTGGTCGCCCGGAGCTGGCTCGGTGCGCGTCGCTGTGGCCGGCCCCTCCGCCCCGGTGTCCGGCGCGGCGCTCGCGCTCGCGAGCTCCGCCGTCGCGGTGAAGCGGCCGCTCGGCGTGCCCGACGTCGTCACGCAAAACGCGACGACGACGGTCATCCCGATCGTCGGAGTACTTCACCTCCGCCGTGGGGTCGATTCCGCGACGGCGATCGCGGACGCCCAAGCTCGCGTCGACGCGGAGGCGCGCGAGCACGAGATCGGCGAGGACGTTTCGCGCGAGCGCGTGATCGCCGACCTCATGGTGCCCGGGTGCCGGGACCTCACGCTCACGTCGCCGGCGGCGGACGAGGTCATCGCGCAGGGGTCGATCTACGTCCCCTCCTACACCCTCACCGCAACGGTGGACCCGTGACGGATTTCGACGACTACCAGGCGGACGTCGCACCGCCGTGGCTCGGTGGTCCTTTCGGCGAGCTCTGGTCCCGCATCCTCGGGCTCGGGAAACAGGGCGCGATCGTCGCGGCAAAGAACGCCGTGAAGAACGGGTTCGCGACGATCGCCGACCCGGACGCGCTGCTCGAGATCGCCGCCACGTTCAACCTCGACGTGGGCTTCGACGAAGTCAGCTCGCGGCTCCGAGCGCGCATCCTCGCCGCGTGGGAGACGTGGCAGCTCGCGGGCACGCTGCCCGGCATGGTTCGCGCGTTCGACTCGATCGGGTTCGCCATCGAGATCCGCGAGCAGCCGCAAAGCTCGGTGCTCCAGTGGTGGCAGTTCGACGTGACGATCCATCCTCCCTTTCCGTGGGCGGGCCTCGCTCCGGAGAACGTGCCCCTCGCGTACCGAGCGCTCTTCGTCGCGCTCGTTCGGAAGTGGAAGCCGACGCACTCGGAGTGCAGACGCCTCGAAGTGAATTGCTACGGCGAGACGTGGACGGTGCGACAGGCGCGCCGTGGCACGTGGGACGCGCCGCCTCCGGAACCGTGGACAGGGCGTCGCCTCGTCGTCGCGGAAGGGATCCTCTGAATGCCAAGCATCATCACCGCGATCGCCGCGTGGGCCGCGGCTCAAGCTCCGATCGGCGCCGACCTATGCGACGCGCTGTCGGTGCGCGACGCCATCCAGACGTGCGCGAATCGAGAGCAGTACCTTTACGAGCTCAATCCGAGCCTCTTCATGGTGGTGTTCAACGCGACGACGATCGGTTGGGTTGCCCCGGTCGGCGCGGTTGCGGGGCTCCTCTTCGGCTACGGCGGCGGTGGCGGCGGTGGCGGTGGCCGGAACGGAACCAACGCGGATAACCAGTACGCACAAGCCGGCGCCGGTGGCGGGGCGGCGCAGCTCGGCGTGATCCCGGTGCCGATTGTCGGCGGCGATCCCTACAACTTTTGGATCGGCGCCGGCGGCGCCGGCGGCGCGGTTGGCAACTTCGGCTTCCCCGGCGGCGACTCGTTCGCGGAGCACGCCGGCGGCGTCATCGGCAAGTTCCAGGGCGCGTCGCCGGGTGCCGGCACAACGATCCTGGCACCCACCGGCGGCACGTGTCTCGTGCTCGGGGGCCTGCCCTGGTACGAGGATTCGGACGACGATTGGGTGGGACCGAATCCGATCGGTCGCAAGATCATCACCTACGACAACGCTGTCGCGCCCTTCAACACGAACGCGATTCACTGGCCGTTGCCGCCCGGTTCCGGCGGTGCGTCCGTCGGGCGCGGCGCGGGGCGCGCAGGGCGCAGGCTGACCTCGCAGCTCGGTGCGTTTGCCGCCGGTGCGGGAGGTCCGTACGGCGGCGACTCAGCGTCTAAGAGGGGCGGCGGTGGCGGCGGTGGCGGCGGGGCGGGGCCTGGTGGCGCGGGAGGCGATGGCAGCAGCGGAGGCCTCGCCGCTGGCCTCCCCGGGCAGCGCAACGCGGGACCCGGAACCAGCGCTGCGGCGAACAGCGGAGCCGGCGGTGGCGGCGGTGGCGGCGGCGCAGCACACGCGACTACGCCGGGAACAGCCGGCGCCGGCGGGGCGGGTGGAAGCGGCCGACAGATTCTCGTTTACGGGATCAAGGGGTGACCGATGTCATGGGTCGATAGCGTCTTTCAGTTCCTCGCCAAAGCGCGCCATAACACCGTCCTCCCGAGCTACGCCTCGGGGGACCAAGCCGAGCTCCAGACGGACGCGAATGGGCGACTCCTGGTCAACCTTGCGAACGGGAGCTTCGACGGCTCGCGCCTCCGTGTGCAGCAAGACCCGACCGGGATCTTGTGGTTCGCGACGCAGGCCGCGCCACTCGCGACCACGGTAGTGAAGGCCTCCGCGGGTCGTGTGCATCGCGTTGCGCTCACGAACGACGGCGCCGGCGCGGCGATCGTGTGGGTGCTCGATGGCTCGACGGTTCTCTCGCCGCCGGTGCAAATCAACCCGGGGTTCTCTGCCGTGATCGACTTCCCGGGAGGGCGAACGTTCACGACGGCTTTGACCGTCCTCGTCTCCGATGCGTTCACCGCACCGCCTACCGCGTCCGCCACCGAGAAGGTTTGGGTCGGCGCCAAATACGAGTGAGGGTCAAATGAACCGACCGCCGAAACCCCGCACGATCTCGCAGGAAATCGCCGCGACGATTCCCACGATCCCCGCGCCGAAAGATCCGCGCGAGGAGCCGCCGAGCGATCCGTCGCTCGACGATGCTGTGAAGATTCTCGGTTCTGACGCGCCGCCGGCGGACCGCGATCGCGCGCTCGTCCTCGTCGTGAAGAAGCTGCGCCAGGTCTCCGACCATGACGGGAATCAGGACCTGACAATCGAGTCGCTTCGCGCCGATCTGATCGCCCAAGCCGAGCGCCTCGGGAAGCTCGAGCGCAACACGAGCGCGCAGAGCGAGACGCTCGGCGGCCACGCAGCCGAGGTCGCGAAAGCCGAGGCGCCGCCGGCGGTCGAGGCGCTCCCCACCGCCGAGCTCGCGCGCCCGGTCGAGGAGAAGAAGCCCGACGCGAAGCCCGTGACGGTCGTGTCGCGGCTCGACGAAATCAAGCGGGCTTCGGGCACGACTCGCATCGTGCTCGTCGTCGTCCTCATCTTCGAGGCGATCCGATGGGCCGCCCCCTTCATCGAGCCCCTTTTCCGCGGAGGACATTCATGAGCGAGCAGAGCGAACCGTACATCGACACGACCGACTACGTTGTGCGCGGCCGCGACCTCAACGGCGTACGCCGCCAGGTCGTGAAGGTCGCCGACGAAGTGCGCGCGCTTAAGGCGGTGTGGGGCATGCGCCTCGTCCTTGTCGCCGTGCTCGGTGGCGTCGCCGGCGGGTGTGTTGGCGGGGTCGTCGGTGGTGCCACTGTCGGCCGCGCGGCCGCCAAGGAGCTCGCCCATGTCGCTCCGTAGCTTCGTCGCGCTCCTCGTCGTCGTCCTAGCGGCGTGCGCGCCTCCGCGCCCGTCGGCGGCGCCGGCGACGTACGGCGCCGAACTCGAGCTGTGCCTCCAGTCGAACGCCACGTGCCGGGGCTACCTGGCCTGCCGTCACCGCGTGCAAACTCGCTACGGCCGGCCACTGACGGGCGCGTGCTTGCCATGAGCGCGCTCTCCGAAGTCGCGAAGGTGGTGGCCGCCGAGCTCGCGACCGCGGGCCTGAAGGCCGCGCTCGAGCTCGCGCGCACCAACGACGCAGACGCCGCTCTCTACGCGGCGCAAGAGCACCTCGCCGACGTGCGCGCCAACGCCAAGCTCTCCGATTTTCGACCCACGGAAGGGTGACCCCCTTGGTCAACGCCATCACGATCAAGCGCGGCACGACGTGGCGTTGGACCGGCACGATCCGCGACGACACCGGCGTGCCCGTAAACCTCACCGGGTGGTCCGTAGCGAGCAAGCTTCGCGCGCCTTCGGGGACGCTTCTAGCCACGTTCGCGTGCACCGTCGACGTCGACCAAGGCGCGAACCCCGGCAAGCTGCAGATCTACGCGTCGGCCGCGGCGACGTCCACATGGCCGCTCGGAAGCGCGCTTTGGGACGTCGCGGTGACGGACGCCGGCGGCGACGTCGACATCTCTCGCACTGTCAACGTGCGCGTCGAAGAGGCGGTCACGCGGTGACCACGCTCGACCTCGTCCCCACGGTGCGCCACTCACTTGAGCTCGCGCTCGAGGACGGGCCGACGCTCGTACTCGGCGAGCCCACAGGCCTGGCGCTCGAGCTTGGCCGCCGCGGGCCGCAAGGCCCTCCGGGGAGCCCAGGCTCCGCGTTCACGCACACGCAGGCGATCGCGTCTGCGACGTGGGTAGTCGCGCACAACCTCGGCTTCCGCCCCGCCGTCTCCGTTGTGTCGGCCGGCGGCATCGAGGTCGACGCGGAGGTCGCGCACATCTCGCTCGTGTTGCTCGAGGTCCGCTTCGGGGCCCCGTTCGCCGGCACTGCCCGGCTCACCTGAAAGAAGACAAATGGCGAAACCGGTACTCTCGGATCTCGACTTCGGCGGGGTCTCGAAACTGCTCAATCTGGCCACGCCGGCGACGTCCGGCGAGCCTGCCACCAAGGGCTATACAGACACCGCAATCGCGAGCGCCATCAACGGGCTGGCCTGGAAGGACGCGGTGCGCGTCGCAAGCACCGCAAACGTGAACACGTCGAGCCCCGGCGCGTCACTCGACAGCGTGAGCATGGTCGCGAACGATCGCGCCCTCCTCAAGGACCAGACGACCCCGAGCGAAAACGGCATCTGGATCTGGAACGGCGCGGCCGTCGCGATGACGCGCGCGACCGACTTCGACAACACGTCGGAGATCGACGGCGCTACCGTCCCGGTGGAAGAGGGCACGGCGAACTCGGGAACGACTTGGCGTCTGACCACGCAGAACCCGACGATCGGCGGCGCGCAGGTCTGGACGAACCAGGGCTCCACGACGCCCGACGCGAGCACCACTGTGGCCGGCAAGGTCGAGCTCGCGACGCAGGCGGAGGTGGACTCCGGAGCGGCCAGTCCGGCGAACCTCGCCGTCACGCCCGACAAGCTCGCGGCGTGGCCTGGGCGAGGGCTCCGCTCGACGTCGACGATCGGGGACGGCGCGCTCACGCAGATCGACGTCACGCACTCGCTGGGTACAAAGAACGTCGACGTGAGCGTGTGTCGCGTGAGCGACGACAAGGCGGTCGACGTCGAGTGGACGGCATTGTCGACCACGCAGGTGCGTCTCAACTTCGCGGCGGCGCCGGCGCTCAATGCGCTCCGCGTGACCGTCCAAGCCTGACGCATGGCGCGCGAGCTCCTCTCTGTCCTCCGCTTCGCGAACGTCGCGACCCTTCCGGGCGGCGCGTCCAAGGGAGACGCGTGCGTGCGCACGGCGGACGGGCACCTCTACGTGTTCGACGGCACGGCGTGGATCGACACGGGGGCGAGCGGCGGTGGAAGCTCGGGGCCCGCTGGCGTGACCCAAGCCGTCGTCGACTTCGGCGCAACGCCACACCCCGCGCGCGCGTTTGATATCGCCGACCCGCTCGCGCTTACATCCCAGAGCGTGCTCGCCAGTATCGCGAGCGACGCAGCCGGCGACTTCGAGCGCGAGCCGCTTTGCGTCGCCGCTCACGTCATATCGACCGGAACGATCCGGTGCATCGTGGCGAGCCCCGCGGGGAACGTGTCAGGCCTCGTGCGCGTGAACTACCTACTCGGCAACACCCCTGTCGGTGACGCGCAGAAGACGGTCGCGATCGCGGCGACGTACGACAACTTCGACCCCGAAGGCGCGCGGGTCGTGAACTTCACTGCCGTTGGAGCGAACGCGCTAAGCGGCATTCTCTCACCCGTCGCCGGCGCGCCAAAGGTGCTCGTTCTCGTTTGCGATAACGGGCTGAACATTTACGACGAGGCGAGCGTGTCTGGTCTCGTGTCCGACCCCGAAGCGCGCATTCGGTTGGGCATCTACGCGCCCGGCCCCGCGGTCATCTACACCGCGACTCTCGTTTACGACGACAATCCCACCGTCCAGAAGTGGCGCTTTGCCGCCGCGATATGAGGCACTGAATGGCATTTACGCAAGACGGTCGAGCGGTCGCTGCGAACCAAGCCGTGGAGGCGACCACCAAGTCAGCACGCGTCGCGCTCGTGCAGCGAACCGTGAACGCTTACTGCGCCTCGGGCACGACGGGCACGATCGGCGCAGCGCTCGCGGCCAACTCGAGCGTGTTCGCGATGCGCCTCGATCCGACGGCGCCGAGGCGCTTGTTCCTCGAGCGCCTTCGTCTGCAGTTCACAACGATCGTTGCGTTCACGACGCCCGTCACGGCGGGTCGACGCCTTTCGCTCTTCCGAGGCAACGGCGCGGCCGCCTCGGGCGGTACCGCCATGACGCCCGTGCGCAAGTCGAGCGCGTACGGCTCGCCGTCCGAGGTCGAGACGTCGCAGGGCGGCGACATTCGCATCGCCGCCGCGGCCGCTCTCACTGTCACGGGCATCACCTTCGAGACTCCGCCGATCGGCGAAATGAGCCTCGTGCACGTCGGCGCCGCCGGTGGCTTCTTCGAGCAGCTCTTCGAGTTCGCACCGACGGAATGCGCGCCGATCTGGCTCGAGCCTGGGCAGCTGCTCGCCGTGCGAAACCCGGTCGCGTTCGACGCCGCCGGCACGTGGCAACTGGCCGTGAAAGCGGACTGGCACGAGGCCCGCGTGCTCGACGATTCGGGGAGCGAATGATTCGCCACCCCGTCGAACGCACCACGTTCTCGATTGACAGCTTCGCGTCCGCCATTCGCTCGGCCGCACCGGAGCTCTCGCGCCTCGCGGCGGGGATCATCTGGGCGCAGTACGCGCTCGAGACCGGCCGCGGCGCGAGCTGCTGGTGCAACAACATCGGCAACGTGAAGGTCACGCAGAACCAAGCTCTGGTCGGCGTCCCGCTCTTCATGCTCCCGAACACGTGGGAGATCATCAACGGGAAAAAGGAGCTCTTCCAACCGGACGATCCGCAAACGTGGTTCCGTTGGTTCCCCGATCTGTCGGCGGGAATGCACCACCACATCGGCTTTCTGCGCGATCGCCGGTACAAGCCCGCGTGGCCGTTCGTCCTCGCCGGCGACCCGACCGCGTTCGCGTACGAGCTCAAGCGGCTCGGCTACTACACCGCGGCCGCGGAGCAATACGCCGCGGCGATGCGGCACCTTCACGCGGAGTGGGCGCGCGAGGCCGATTGGGAAGTCTTCCCGTCGGAGCCCGAAGTGGAGAACACGATCGTCGGCGTCGCGCACGGGAAGCACATCGTCGAAGGTGTCCTCGAGCAGCGGGAGGCGAACCGGCGCGCGCTGCTCGACGCGGAGATCGCCGGTGAGCTCATCGCACGCGTGGCGAGCGGCGTGGAGACCTTCGGGCGCTACGACCAGGTGGCAGCGTGAGGGCGCGCACGGCTCGCGACGCCTCGGACGGAAAGCTCTACCGGCGCTTCTTCTGCCCGGGTTGCAACCTGATGCACGCCATCGACGAGAAGTGGTCGTTCAACGGCGACCACGACCGACCTACATTCCGTGCGAGCGTTCTCGTCACCTACAGCGGCAAGGACGCTGGCATCGACGGCGCACCGCCGGCGATCTGCCACTCGTTCGTGACGGACGGCCGCATCGAGTTTTGCCACGACTCCACGCACTCCCTCAGCGGCCGAACGGTCGACCTTCCGGAGCTCACGTGACCGTCCGCCCCATCGCCGCCCTCGGCTCGCTCACGTTGCCCGAGGGCCCCGTCGAGTCGTGGCCGGTCGTGTGGCTCGACGGCGACGCGTGGTTCGTCTCGCGCGTCTACGTGGCTCCCATCGCGCTCCGCGACGTGCTCGCGACCGCGGACGCATGGGAGTGCGAGGTGCCGAGCCGCGCGCTCGTCGACGCCATCTGGGAGGCCTCGGACCTCCGCCTCGACCCGTGGACTCTCACGCGCCGCCCGAACGACTACGCCAACGGGCAGAGCCCCGAGGCGATCGCGAAGCAACGCGTGCGGCTCGAGGCTGCGATCGACTCTCGGGCCTACCGGCTCCTCTCGGGGTACGCGAAAGACTTCGTGCTCCACGACGGGCGGATCGATCTCTACGGTTGGCACGACGTGAACGGCCGTCCGATCGAGCGAGGGCGCACCTCGCACAACGCCGACTACGACGGCGACTACTCGCAGGGGCTTCGCCTCGTGCGTCGCGTCGGCTTCGTGCCGCTGCGCCCCCTCCGCGCGCTCGTGGAGCCCTGACAAAACGACGAGAGGGCCTTTCGGCCCTCCCCCTCACCCTTCGAACCCCGCCTCGTGCTTCCTTCGCCAGGCCCGCACTTTCTTTTCCAGCTTCTTGGCGGTCGGGGCGGCGGCGGGGTTCCTCTTCATTTCCGCCCGGGCCTCCCACATTTCGCTGTTCATCTTGAGGAAGTTCTCGGTCTGTTTCGTCGTCGGCGTCTTCATGAGAGTTATTATGAGTGCACGGGGTACCCCGTGCAAGTGCCCAATCGAATTTAGTTTGGCGTAGTGCCAATTATCGCGGGTTTTTGGCCTGATCTTTTTTCGAGGCCTCGGCGCGAACGGCCTCGTCGAGCCGGCCCGAGGCGCGCGCGACCGACCATGCGGCCGCCACGGCATCCGACCGACTCACCCCCATCGCCGCCGCGTAAACCGCGATCTCGTCGGCCACGGCGGCCGGGATCCTATATTTGGTCTGTGGGTTCGCGCGCTCGTCTTCGGGCTGGGTGGCGTCGCCGCGCCTTCGTTTCGCTGCCATTCGTTTCCTCCCTAGTTCGCATTGAGACGTACGCCAGCGAGGCCCTCAGCCGGCCTGCCATCGACACGGACGGTGCAACTCCGCGCGCCCCTTTCCCGAAGTAGACGCCAGAAGGCGCGCGCAGTTAGCGGCTGCTCGCCCGTCTGCGCGCACCACGTATCGTATGACGCCCGCATCTCGCGGCACGAGGAGCGCGCGTCCACGTCGAATACGCAACGCTCGCTCACGAAGTCGGCGGTTGCCGTGGAGGCCTGGGGGAGGCGAGGCGATTCGAACTGCTCGGGGGCTTCGCGCTTCAGGACGCGAACGAGCTCGCTCGACGCGCCCTGGAGGTACGAGGCTGCGTCGATCGGATCCATCCGCTGCATGACGGCCCGAGCGTCTGACATCAGTCGCGCGAGGGCGAAGAGAGCGCGCGCGTCGAGTACGTTCCCGGCCGATAGGCCTTCCCGTGCGGTGGCCCGTGCGAGCGCGTCTAGTCGTTCGACGGCGCTGCGATGCCGAGTGACACGGCGAGGCGTCACCTTCGGGGGGACCGCGACGCGCGGACCGAAGAAGTGATCCCGGAGTGCTCGGGCAGCTTCGCGCTGGAACAGGATGACCTTAGGGCGCGCCGCCTCGCTCACGCGAGAGGAGTCGATCGTAGCGAGCCACATCGGGAAGGAGTCGAGATCGAGGCAAAAAGCTTCTTGGTTCCGGCCGGTTGTGTCGTGCACGGTCATGACGACCGTGCACGCCCACGGAGCCCTTACAGGGTCAGAAAGCTTCTTCCGCTGCGAATCGCTGTCGAGCCCGAGCGCCTCGCAAGCACGACGCACGCTGACCCAAACGACCTCGCCCACGCGGGCAGCCTCGAGCGCGCCTCCGTGGAACGGGACAAGCTCCGCCTTCGCGGCCTGCACACTCGTTCCCGATCCGGATTCGTTCGGGCTTGCTACGTTGCTCATGTTCGACCTCGCCTAACGGGGTTGCGCCAGAGCCCCGGGTGGTTGCACACCGCGGGGCTCACCTGTGTTGGGCAGAGGTTACGAGCAACCGGAAACCTGTCAAGAGATTCCGGTTGCTCGAATCGCGACCTCGGCGATCCACGTCGCAATCGGCTTTCCGGCGCGCTCTCAGCCGCGGCGGCGATCGATGCTGCTTCCGCGTGCGTAAGGCGCAGCATGATGCGCGCCTCCCTTCTGTCGCTCGGCTTCTTCGGCGGCCGCCCCACGCGCTTCGGAGGCGCCGATGTCGCTTTTTCCGACCGGTTTTGAGGTGGCTTCTTGGCGGCCATGGGCGGAGCCTACCTACTTCCGCGCCATCACGGGCAGGGATCCAGCGGGCACGCGTGGGCCTCGCAGAAAGCGACCCAATCCTCGCACGTCGCGCGCGACTCCACGAGGCGGAGCGAGCGCGTCATCACCCCCTGGTCTACGTGCTCGACGCCCATCGCATGGCCGAGCTCGTGGGCGGCGACGCGTGCGAGATCGCCCCGCGAGACGCGACCGTAGACGATGCCGGCGTAGCGAACCCCGCACGACGATACCCCCACGCCGACGGCTTCGGCGAGCTCCCCGCGGAGGAAGGGATCGTCCGGGCTCGCCCACGCCACGAAGATCTCGTCCGTGCACCCCTCCGCCGGCGGGGCGGGAAGGGCCGACCACGACGGGCCCTCGGTGAGCACGACCGCTCCGGAGTGCTCCCACGCGGCCATGCCGGCGCGGAGCTCGGCGCGCTCGGCCTCGGTGAAGCGCGCCTCGAGGCGGACGACGTAGCGCGCCACGACGGGCATGGGGACGGGCTCGGGGCTCGAGCAGGCGGCGAGGAGCGCCACGACAAGGGCGAGGGTGAGCAGGCGGACCGCCGCCGTCATTGCCTCGATCGAGCCCACGGCAATGATCCGCTGCCGCTCCCCTCGGGTGCCCTCCACGAACGCGCACCAATGCCCCCACGGCCAGATCCCGAGACCGCCGCCGCACTTGCGGCACCGAAGCGCGGGCTTCACGCTTCACCCACGGGCGGCCATTCGCCTGATAGAATCGAGCGCTCGAGGAAGCCGTAGGCGACCGCCTCACCCGTGTGGGAACCGTACTCGGGCCGGTCCAAATCCTGGTCCAAGCCGGCCTCAAAGTCGGCCCGGGGCGCCCGATTCTCGAGGTCGTCACCACCAGAAAGCAGCGCGTTCCGACGTGCGGCCCCCGAACCTGTATTTTCAAATCCTACCCGCGCAACC
>JAAFHV010000148.1 GCA_013297655.1 Myxococcales bacterium
CGCCTTGCCGAGGGAAGAGAGCGCGAGCTCGTAGGCCCCCGCGCCGAAGCCGACCATGGGCACCTCACCCGCGTAGTCGGCCGTGGTCGCGTCGTGGAGCTCCGCGAACAGCGTGTAGTTCGCGTTCGCCTGCGCGACGTTGAAATCGAGGAATGCGCGGCTGCCGGGGCGATCACGGAGATAGTCGAGCGCGAGCGCCGTCCTCAGGTCGACGAAGACCCACTCTTGGGAGTCGTAATAGCCACCTACGTCGCTGCGCATGAGGCCACGCCCCGACGGGGGCACGAGCGTGCTGCGGAGCGCCTTCAGCGTCGCGTCGGCGGTGGCCTTGTGCGGGTGGACGAGGCCGAAGTTCACCGCTTCGACGGTGGCGGCGTCGTGGTATTTCGTTTTGGCGGCGAGGGCCTCCACGCTTTGGCCGAGCGCGCCGCTCGGAGCGCGAAGCTCTCGC
The DNA here is from genome assembly GCA_013297655.1 of Myxococcales bacterium. Taxonomy (GTDB): domain Bacteria; phylum Myxococcota_A; class Polyangia; order Polyangiales; family Polyangiaceae; genus JAAFHV01. The sequence goes on from JAAFHV010000148.1 coordinate 452, forward strand.
AAGATGGCGTCGCGGGCCTTTTGCCCCGCCGCGCGAAACTTCGCGGCGGCTTCTGGATCGCCGAGCCTGTCGGCTACCCGCGCCGCCGAGCAGAGCCCGTGCGCCGCCGTGATCGTGGTGTAGGCGAACCTTCGCTGATTGCCATTCCAGTGGACCTCCCAAATCGAAGAGTCGGGAGACATGAGCCCGGTGGACTCTTGGAGGTTGACGATGACGTCCGCGATTTCGTCGCGCACGGTGGGCCACACGGTGGTCGCCCAGGCGCGATCGTTCGAGGCGCGGAGATATTCGTCGAGCGTCCACAAAAAGAGCCCGAAGCCGTCGAACTCGATGTTCGGGCCGTTGGCGTCGATGTCGGACTCTTCGCGCCCTTCTCCGTAGTAACGAACGACCGATATTTTGTACTTCTTCTTGACGTACGTCTCGTAACGAGAGGCCTCGGCGCCGAGCTGGAAGACGAGGGCCGCTTTGGCCTCTTCCAGGTGCCCGCTGCGGACGAGGGCGGCCACGGCGTACGCCATGTCGCGCACCCACGCGATGTTCCACTTGCCGGGCACGAGACTGGCCAAGATCTGGCCGGCGGGTTTGCCCGCCTCCCGCACTTGGCCCATTCGAAGGACCACCTGCGAGCCTTGTTCGACCGCTTTTTCCGCGTCGGAGAGGCCGACCGGCGGTGGCGTGCGCCAAGCGTTCCAATCGGCGATCTCCGCGGCGAGGAGGTCGGCGGGGGCGCGTCCCGCGAGCCAGGTGCGGGTGCGATCGGCGGCCGACTGCGCGTCGTTGTTGGGGGAGAGCACGCTGTAGAACCCGGCCCACGCGGTGTCGCCGACGGCGAGGTCGCCGAGGCTTTTTTGGATACCGGGCACGATGTCGCTCGTGCTCGCGGTGGTGTCGTTGTTGGCGAGGTCGGCCCCTGCATTGAGGGCGAGGAACGGGTTCTCCGGTGTCATCCCGTGGCGCGAAGAAGCGCCGATGGAGCCGTGGGCGAAGGCGCTGCCGCTGGCGCCGTACTCGTAGAAACAATCACGCGCCGCGTTCCACTGCGCGCCCTCCCCGGCGGCAGAAGGCACCTGCCCCGCGCCGAGGTGGAAGTTCACGAGGTCGTAGACATGAACCGCGCCCGCGCCGGAGACACGCTTCACCTTCACGAGGGTGACCATCGCGTTCTCGGTGAGGCCCATGGGCTCGTACACGTACTCGTCGATCTCGAGGCCCGCGAAGGCGCGGACGACGTGCACGATGCCGGTCCCGGGCACGTACTCGATCTTGCTCGCCGCGACGGTGGTGAGCCACGCGCGATCGTTGCCGGAACGCACGCCGGGGTAGGCGTCGAAGGCGAAGTTGCGCGTCTCGCGGCCCTCGGATGGGTAGCGATAGGGGTGCTCGAGGAACGACGAGATGCGCAGCTTCGACGCGTCGTAGACGAGGGCGCCGCGCCCGTTGCTGCTCGGGAGGAGCAGATGGCTCGCGTGGGCGGGGGCCGCCGCGCTCGCCTCCGCCGCGACGAGCGACGCTCCGCACGCGACCGCGGCCAGCAGCAAGGATCTCATTACGGACGACGTTCGCATTTGCGCGCTCCCACAAGCCACTGCCGAGGCCTCGATGGAGGTAGCACGTCGCCCGAAGAGGGCCATCGCGAAAGTAACTCATTCATGCGTGACGCAGCCCGTCGAAGCGGCGGAAAGGGCGCGTTGTGGTACGCTCCACGAGATGTCTTCGTCGTCCATCTTCCGCGTGATCTTGGTCGGTTGTGCCTCGTTCGTGCTCGTCGCGTGTCGCTCGGAGAGCGCGCCGGAGCCGGTGCGTTCGGAGCCGAAAACAGAGACGACCGCGACGCCGGAGAAGCCCGCGCCCAAAGCCGCGGCCACGAAGCTCGCGCTCGGCGCCGCGATCGCGGACGGCGCGGGGCAAAAGGCCGTGCTCTCCGAGGTCGCGAAGGCGCCCGCCGGTTACCTCGACAAAAAGCTCGTCACCGAAGGCACGATCACCGCCGTGTGCCAGCACAAGGGCTGCTGGATGGAGATCCGCGACGCGTCGCTGGGGGGAGAGGCGCACGTGAAGATGGCCGGGCACTCGTTCTTCGTGCCGCGCGACGCGTCCGGAAAGAAGGCGCGTGTCCTCGGTACGCTCGCCGCCGCGCCGGCAGGGGCCTCGTGCGGCGAGGGCGCAGAAGGGCACGAGAAAGGCGCGGGCTGCAAAGCGGAGGCCGAGAAGCAGCTCGGTCGTCCGCTCGCCAAGCTGGAGCTCGTCGCCGAGGGCGTCGAGATCCTCGACTGAGCACCGCGTGTGCCTTGCGCGCGAGAACGCGCGCCGATTGACTGTTCGAAACGTTGTTCGACTGACGAGGAGAATCTCTTGAAACCCACTGTCACCTTTGCTTCTTGCCTGTTCGCGATCGTGTCCGTCGGCGCCGTCGTCGGCGCGTGCTCCTCGGACAGCACACCAGCCAGCGACGCGGGCACCACCACCGACGGCCAAGTGTCGCCGACCGACGCGCAGACCGCTGCCGACGGCAGCACGCCGGACACGTCTACGCCCGCGAAGGACGCCGCGGTGCCTCCCCCCGGGGCGACCGAGTTTCCCGCGTTCGAGGGCGCGTTCGTGGCCTATGCGAACGGCGGCAAGTTCTTTGGATACAAAGAGGTCGCGAAGGACGTCGATCTCGACGCGTCGAAGGTGACCGGAAACGTGTACACCGCGTTCTTCAACGACAGCGGCAACCGCTTCGTGGTCACCCTCCCCGCTCGCACCGCCGGCACGTTCGATCTCTCCGCGACGGTGAAGGTGGAGGTCTCGATCGCGCTCGGCGCCGACCGCGCCGAGGGTGCCCTCGCGAATGGCAAAATCGAGGTCGTCGAGGCGGGCGACAAGAAGCTCAAGGCGCGCTTCTACGGCGACACCGGCGGCGTGAAGGTCCACGGCGCGATGGACGCGACGCTCTTGCCGTGAGCGTCGTGAGCGCCGTGAACGCGAAGGAGCCGAAGGCGACGGGCTCTCCGAGGGCGACCGATCCGGCGGCGCCCTCCGCGCGTACCCCCCTCGTGGCGCGTCGCGCACGAGGTTCGTTCGTTCGTCGCAAGCTGGGGCCGCTGGTGCTCGCGGCTCTTGCTCCCGTGTTCCTCGCCGGGATGAGCGGTAGCAGCGTGGGCTGCGCGACGGGCGAAGAGGGCCTCCCCGAGGAGCGCTCGTGCGCGATCACGATTTGGCACAAGCCCGCCCAGCGCGGAGCACGCGTCGAGATCGTGGGCGACTTCAACGGGTTCGCGCGACCAGGAATGACGCCGGAGCCGGCCCAAGACGGGTTCGTCGCGCTGTCGCTCGAGCTCCCTCCCGGTGAGCAGCGTTATCTCATCTACGAGGACGGCGTCCCCCTCACCGACCGCAACGTGCCGACGACCGCGTTCGAGGGCGACAAAGAGGTCACCCTCGCGTTCGTGCCCAATTGTCGCGTACCGGGGCTGCGCGTCGATTCCGTGAAGCTCGACGGCGCCGGCAGCGGCGAGATCCGCGCGACGTTCCTCGCCGCGAAGGGTGGCACTCGCCTCGACCCCACGACCGTCACCGCGATCGCCAAAGACGGCACCCGCCTCGCCGCCGAAGCCGACCCCGCGACAGGCCAGATCCGATTCCCGATCAGCGCCATGCCACGCGGAAAGAAGCTCTTTACCCTCTCTGCCCGCGCCGCAGACGGCACCGTCGCGGAGACGGCGAACGCGACCGTGTGGTCCGAGGCGCGCCCTTACGACGTGCACGACACGATTCTGTACCAGGTCGTGCTCGACCGGTTCCGCGGCGACAATGGCCCCCTCGCGCCCCCGGCGACCCCCTCCGACCGCGCCGGCGGCACCCTCGGCGGCGTGATCCGCGCCCTGCAAAGTGGCTATTTCGCGTCGCTCGGCGCGAACACGCTTTGGATATCGCCCGTATACAAGAACCCGGAGGGGAAATACGCGGGGAACGACGGCCGCTCCTACTCGAGCTACCACGGCTATTGGCCTACGGATCCGCGCGCGGTCGACGCGAGGATCGGCGGGGAGGCCGCGCTCGAGGAGCTCATTCGCGTCGCGCACGAGAAGGGCGTTCGTATCTTGTTCGACGTGGTGCCGAATCACGTGCACGAGGACCACCCCTACGCCAAAAAGACGCCCTTCACGAACGGCACGTCGTCGTGTGTCTGCGGCGTGCGCGACTGCGACTGGGCGACCCACATCGACTCGTGCTGGTTCGCGCCCTACCTGCCCGACCTCGACTGGTCGAACCCCGAGCTCTCCCGCACCGCGACCGACGACACGGTGTGGTGGCTCGACCGGTTCGACGCCGACGGATTCCGCATCGACGCGGTGCCGATGACCCCACGCGGGGCGACACGTCGCATCGCCTACGCGGCGCGGACCCGGTTCGCGCACGCTGGAAACCCGGTCCTGGTCCTGGGGGAGAACTTTACCGGCCCCGGCGCTTACAACCTCTTGCGGCGCGATCTCGGGCCGTTCGGCCTCGACGGGACGTTCCACTTTCCCCTCATGTGGACCCTTCGCGAGAGCATCGCGGAGGAGCGCACGGGGCTCTCCGCGGTCGACGTATCGATGCAGGAGAGCGAGAAGGCGTGGGGTGGGTCGGGGGCCGTCATGGGAGTCATGATTGGCAATCACGACGTATCTCGATTTGCGTCCGTTTCGGCGGGCACCGCGGGGGGCGACACCTGGGACCCCGCGAAAGACGTGCTCACGAAGCCGGTCATGGAGAAGCAGCACCTCGGCCTCGGGCTCGTGTTCACGCTGCCGGGGATCCCGGTCGTTTATTACGGCGACGAGGTCGCGCTCGCGGGCAAGAGCGATCCCGATTGCCGAAGGGTGCTCCCCGCCGACGACAAGCTCACCCCCGAGCAGGTCACGCTTCGCTCGTGGGTGGGAAAGCTCGGCGCGGCGCGGGCGTGCTCGAAGCCGCTCCGTCGCGGAAAGTACGTCGCACACTACGCCGACGCGGAGCGCCTCGTGTTCTCGCGTGTGCTCGAAGATGGCTCCCGTGCGATCGTGATGGCGTCGCGAAAGCCGCTCGGCCCGCTCGATCTCGCGGTCGCCAAAATCCCGCCCGGCACCTACCGCGACGCGATCGACGGCGGCGACGTGAGCCTCGGCGCCACCGGCACCCTCGACCTTTCGCCCTACTCCGTGAAGGTGCTCACCAACGCGGCGGACGACTGCCCCCCGCCCTGACCCAACGGCGCGGCACGAACGAAGCTCGACCGCCGCCGCCGACCCGCGGTGCTGGAACGGCGACCTCGCGTCGCTCTGGAGGCGCGAGCCTGTCGACCATGGGACGATTCGAGGTGGCGCTCGTGGCAGCGGCGCGCGCGCAAGTCACGTTTCACCGTTCATCCGCGCAACGGCGGCGTTCGTCCGTGCACGATCGCGTGCGCTTCGACCAAGGTAAACCCTCGTTCTCATTCAAGTAATGGTTGGCCCGTTCCTAGCAATAGAGGTGTTCGGCGGCGCATGGAACGGTAACCCCCCCCATCCGAACCGTGTTCCGCCGATTCTTTTTCCGTCGCCGTCACGAGCTGCGTCTCCCCTCCCCTCCCCTTCGATGCGCAGCTCGTGACGTGCGATGGCCGAGCCGGTGCCGCGGACCCCTCCCCTCATCCGCGGTGCCGGCTCTTTTTTTTTGTCGTCGCGAGGGTCGTCAAGAGCGCGAAACGCGTCGCCCTCCCAAAGCAAGAAGACGTAGGTCGGTACGCGTCGAGGTCGCCTCACCTACCTTCGCGAAGGACTCGGTGCGGTGGTCGACGGGCGCCAGGATCGGGTCACCGCTCCACGACGCGGACGAAGCTCCGTGGGTCGTACTTGCTCGAGGCTGCGAGGGTGAGCTTGCCCGTCGCGCGCTTCGACTAACGCCAGGGCGTTGGTTCTTTCAACGAGGTCGTGCTCGCGTCGTCGTGCGCGCGCAACACGGAACCGCTCGCAGCGATGCGATGCGCGTGCCCCGAGGGCAAGACCACCCTCGTGGACCCGGGCGAAGTCGACCGACGGCATGGCGCGCCACGCAACTCGAGTTTCCTCGTTCATTCACGCAAGCGGGTCGTTCGTTCATGCAAGCTCGCTCGGGTCGCGGCCAAGCTAAAGCCTCGTTCCCACTCCGCTTCGGGTTGGCCCGATCCTGGCAATAGAGGTCATCGGCGGCGCGCGGAACGGTCATCCCCCCCATCCGAACTGTGCTCCGCCGATTCTTTCTCCGTCGCTGTCACGACCTGCGCGTTCCCCCCTCCCCGTCGATGCGCAGGTCGTGACGAGCGATGGGCACCGACCGGTGCCACGCGGTTCACTGCGTGGCGCCGGTTTTCCTTTTTGTCGTCACGAGACCGCGACGACACGGAGAGCGCGCGCGGCGGTCGTGCCGGGTTCCGCGGAGCAGGCGAACCCGACGGCGCCGCGGAGGGCTCACGATGCAGCTCCCGAGCGGCAACTCTCGACAGGCACGTTCCACGCGAGCGATTCTGGAAAACGGAGGAGAGCTAAGTTCACGCCGTCGCTCAGCGCCGCAACTTCGGGCGGCAGTGCCAACTCCGACAACCGCTTGATACGCTTGCAGCGTGGCGTGGCCCAGTCCTCGCAATAGCTCACTTCGGCGGCGCACGGGAACGGTCTCCCCCCTCCTGAACCGTGTGCCGCCGATTCTCTTCCGTCTCCGTCCAGATCGGCGCCTTGCCGTCCGCCGAGCCGCAGACCGTGACGCGTGATGGTCCAGCGCGCCTCGCGCACCTCGCGCGGCGCCGACTTTTTTTCGAGGCCCCGCGGGGCAGAAGCGCGGTCCGATGCGACCAGTGCGCCGCCTGCTACCTCCCGAACCAACGCGACGGGCGACGCGGGGCAGGCGCCCAACGTCGCGAGCCGAGTATTCGCCGCTTCGGTCGACGAGACGACGGACGTCGTGCGCCGAATGTTGCCACGCGAGGTGGCCTCGGTGACCGAGCCGACAGAAGGATACTTTGTTGGATCGGACGGAAGAGCGGATACGCCGTTCACTGGAATCTCCGCACGATCGGCCTTCCCGATGGCCAATCGGAGGTGGTACTCGAGGCGCAGGTCGTGCCCAATCCATGCTGCTCGGTGGCCTCCTGTTCGTCTTCGCCACGTTCGGAATCGGGCTCCTCCTCGTCATTTCGTTCGCGAGCAAAGGGGCGCGCAGCGCGCCGAGCGACAGATCGAGGCGTTCCGAATCTTGCGTGCGCTCGAGACGCAGATGCGCGGCTCGCGAGGGAGCTATCGCGTCGCTCCGGGCGCGCTCGTGCGGGTGGCAGGCGCCGAGGAGACCGATCGCGGAGAGGCTCGAGACGAGGAAGGGACCGACGACGAGGCGGTGGTCGCGCGGACGCGCGGCTCGATTTCGTGACGAGCGACGCTTCGATAGGCGACGCGGTCTTGGCCCGGAGGTGGATCGGGCCTCGCTCGGACCGGGCGGTAAGGTCCCGCGCCGGTCGGAGCCCGGGCGCGCGTCAGAGGTTCTGCGGAAAGAGCGCGCGGCGCGTGTGCTCGTCGACTTCGGTCTTGAGCTTCGCGCTCTCGGCGAGCTGGGTGGCCGCCCGGGCGGCGGGGCGCTCCGAGATCGCATTCACCAAGCGCTCCACGTGAGGATAAGCGGAGAGCCCGCTCGCGCCGAAGACGTAGGCCGCCCCACGCGCCCAGCCCCAAAGGGCCATGTCGGCGATGGTGTAGTCGGCGCCAGCGAGGTGCGGCGATTCTTCGAGGCGAGCCTCGATGACTTCGTAGTGGCGCTCGACCTCCTTCACGTAGCGGTTCTTCGCATAGGGGAGGGACTCGGGCGCATAGTGGAGAAAGTGCACCGCTTGCCCGGAGAAGGGCGATAGCCCCGTCGCGACGAGCTGAAGCCACGAGAGAGTCGCGGCGCGGTCTCGGGTGTTCGTAGGGAGGTATTTGCCGTGCTTCTCGGCGAGGTGGAGGAGGATCGCGTGAGAATCGAACACGGTGACGCCGTCGTCGACCACGACGGGCACCTTGCCGTTCGGGTTCAATTTCCGAAACTCGGGCGCGTGCTGGTCGCCCTCGAAGATGTCGACCAGGTGGGTCTCGAACGGCAAGCCGAGCTCGCCGAGGAGGAGCGCGACCTTCATTGAGTTGGGGGACGCGTGAAAGTAAAAACGGATCATTTCGTTTCCTATTTTGGTGTTCGTGCCGTTCGACGGGCGATGGCGACGCTGATCGGCGCTAGGGAACCCGCGCTCGCGAAACGACGCGCCTCGGGGCGCGCGGAGCGTTTCGTCGCGGCGTCGTGAGATGAACCTTACGTCTCGGCTCCTGGAGCTTCCATGCCTTCGCGTCCACAAATACGAACCGATCGTCTACGATGGTTCGTTATGGACTCCCTCAGCCGGCTCATTGGCTCGTTGCGAATCGAGAACGCACTCTACACCCGCTTCGAGGTGACGGCGCCGTGGGGACACAGGGTTACCCATCGTGGGCAGGTGAAGCTCGTGCTCGTCGCGCGGGGCACATGTTGGCTTCGGACCGCCGCGCTCCCCTCCCCCCTCGAGCTCCATACGGGGGATCTCTTTCTCGTCCTCGACGGCGCGCCGTACAGCGTGTCCGACCGGGCGACCTCACGTTGCGTGGATTGTGCAGACCTCGAGCCGCGGCGGGAGGAGCTCCTCATTCGGTATGGCGGTGATGGCGCGGGGATCACCCTCGTCAGCGTGGCGATGGAGCTCGCAGAGGACGACACGAGCGGGCTCGTGGGGGCGCTGCCACCGTTCATCCATGTTCGACGCGAGGGCGATCGAGGGGACTCGATCCACGCGCTGACGGAGCTGCTCCGAGACGAGATGCGCGGAGATTTGGGCTCGCTCCCCATCGTTCGCCGTCTCGCGGAGGCGCTCTTCATTTCCGCGGTGCGCTACTACGTGCGGCAGAACGAGCTGCCGAAGCACGGGGTCTTGGCCGCGATCGCCGACACTCGGCTCCGACGTGCGCTCGACGCCATGCACGACGACATGGCGCACGCGTGGACGGTAGAGGAGCTCGCGTCGCGAGCGGGCATGTCACGCGCCTCGTTCGCTTCCAAGTTCCGCGCGACCGCGGGTGTGCCTCCTCTCGAGTACCTCACCGAGCGTCGCATCGGCGCGGCGCGCGCGCTGCTCGGCGAGGGTGTGACGCTGGCGGAGGTCGCGAGCCGCGTAGGCTACGACTCTACGGTTTCGTTCGCGCGCGCGTTCCGGCGCGTCGCGCAGGTGACTCCAGGGGCGTTCCGCCGCCAAGCGCGACGGTCGGTAGCCAGCGGTGGGCGCCAAGACCATTGAAGTCGCCGCGCCTACGCCCCCTGCCGCCGCGAAAAAATCTTCGGCGGTCCGTTGACACCTCGGAGACCGGAATTTAGGTCTCTGGGCAGGTGGCCGACACGCCCCTCGTCGGCCCCGGTGAAGCGAAAAGTCCCGTGCTCGCCATGGTCTTTTTCTTCGCTGCGTGTGGCGCGTCCCGCGCGCGCCAGGCTCCGTGGTCCGGCGATTGCCCCACCCGTTCGGAGCCGTCCCGCAGGCGCGGGCGACACGATTCGGTCGTCCCGAGCCAACCCCCGACCCTTGCCCGCGCCGTCGGCGCGACCTCCGAGAGGAAGCCATGATCGACCTCGAAGATCTCGCTTGGCTCGACCAAGATCTCTCCGACGAACCTGCCGCCGTGCTTCGTGAGCTCGGCGCGAGCCACCGCACTGGAAACGACGTAATCGCCATTCGCGAGCTCCTCGAGCGCCCCCACTTGGTGCTCCCGCGCCTTCAGCGTCTGCCGAGCCGAGGGCGCCCTTGTGGAAAGAAGAAGGTGCGCGGTCCCAAGCGCCCTCCGCCCGAACCGCCGCACTCGCCGCTCGCTGCGTGACCACGAGCTCGCTCTTCATCTTGCCAATCGGCAATCAAGATACACCCCACGAAACCATCAACCAACACGAGGCAATCCTATGCTCGCACACTGGAATGCCGTCACCACGCTCGATCGCATGCTCGACGATGTCATGGGATCCGCGTTCGGAACGGCCACGAACACGCGAACCTTTGCGCCAAACATCGACGTACGTTCCAACGAGACGGAGATCACCTTCGTCTGCGACGTGCCCGGCATCAAGCAAGACGATCTGGAGATCACGCTCGTGGATCGCACGCTGGTCATCAAGGGCACACGCCGCTTCGAGAGTAGGGAAAACGAACGGCTCGTCCTCGGCCGCGCCTATGGCTCGTTCACCCGCACGTTCACCCTCCCCGACGCGGTGGACGAGGAGAAGCTCGGTGCCCACCTCGCCGACGGAGTGCTTACGATCAAAATTCCCAAGCACCCGAAAGCGCAACCAAGAAAGATCACGATAGGCGCGGGCCCAGCAACGAAGCAACTCGACGAATAGGACACGATCGCCATCGAGAGAGCATTGTTCAGGGCAGCGAACGTCGCCCGAGGTCGTCGCCTTTTCGACGACGCGAGCAGGTTCGACGCCAGCCGAGCGGCACCCCTCAGGGGTGCCGCTTTTTTACTCGAGCGCGCTCGTGAAAATGCGCGTGTTGACAGGGGTGACGCCGCTCGATACCTCATGAGGATATGCTCGTGAGGCACAGCGGCGTTCTTTTGCCGGCGGTTCGTTCGGGGTCGCGCGCGGTCGGGGCGCCACCACGATACGTAAGGGTCGCGAGCCACGTAGGGAACGCCCGCGCACGGTGCGCGCAATGACGGAGAGGGACGCGAAGAAGCGAACCGCCGCGCCCTTCATCAAGAATGTGCTCGTTATCGCGGAGCGCATCGAGAATCCGGACGAGTACCCCTTTCATCTCCCCGCGGTGCGCGCCCTCGACGGGCTCGAGCTCGCTGCAGTCACTTACTTCGTCGGTGAGAACGGCGCCGGCAAGTCTACCCTCCTGGAGGCCATCGCGGTCGCAGCGGGGTTCAACGCCGAGGGCGGCTCGATGAACTTCAACTTCGCTACGCGGCGGAGCGAGTCTCCCCTTCATCGGTGCCTTCGCCTCGCGCGCGTCGCGAAGCCGAAGACGGGATTCTTCTTGCGGGCGGAGAGCTTCTTCAACGTCGCGACCCAAGTCGAGGAGCTCGGCGTCAGCGGTTACGGTGGCCGGCGCCTCCACGAGCAGTCTCACGGCGAGTCGTTCCTCGCGCTCATCAAGAACCGATTTTGGCCAAAAGGACTCTACATACTCGACGAGCCGGAGGCCGCGCTCTCGGCGTCGCGCCAACTGTCGCTCCTCCTCCGCATGCGAGACCTTCTGCGCGACGGGTCGCAGTTCATCATCGCGACGCACGCGCCGATCGTCCTCGCCTATCCGGGCGCGACGATCTACGCCCTCGACGACGACGGGATTACCGAGGTGGACTACGAGCACGTGGAGAACGTCTCGCTTACGCGCGCCTTCTTGGGCGACCGGGAGCGCTACCTGAGAGGGCTCTTTGCGGCCGACCCGTGATGGTTCGGTCCGGCCGTTCCAGCGCGCCAGCCGCGGCGCACCGAACGAGTCGGCCTTCGGGCGCGGGGTCGAAGGCGGCGTGTTCGAGCTCCCGATACCGGCAGAATGACGGGCTTCGGACGAACGGCCACGTCGCGATCGGAGACAACGGCCGCACATGAAAATAGCAATCCTCGGCGCGGGCGGTATCGGCAGCACGTTCGTGGTGCAACTGGTCAAGGCGAGTCACGAGGTCACGGTCGTCGCGCGAGGAGCTCGCCTCGAGCAGCTCGAGCGGGCCGGTGGCGTCGCGACCCTTGGAGGCTCCACGGCACGGGCGCGTGTGGCGGCCGCGCTGCCTACCGACGAGGCGTTCGACCTCGTGCTCGTGAGCGTGCTCGCGTCGCAGGTGGACGCCGTGTTGCCAACGCTCGCGAAGAGCTCGGCGCGTCGAATCATGTTCATGTTCAACACGTTCGAGCCGCTCGGCCGGCTCCGTGACGCGGTCGGGAGCGAGCGGTTCACGTTCGGTTTTCCGTCCATTCTCGCGCGAGTGGACGAGCACGGGCTGCTCCACGCAGACATTCAAAGACGCGGGCTGCTCACCACCGTGACGGACGGCGCGCTGGCGCGCGTGTTTTCGAACGCCGGCATTCCCACCGTCGTCACCGAGGACATGGTGAGCTGGCTTCGCGCGCACGCCGCGGCGATTGTTCCGTTCATGCTCGCCGTGGGCGAGGCGCACGCGAGCAAAGCAGGGATCTCGTGGCAAAAGGCCGACCTCCTCGCCGAGGCGATGGCCGAGGGGTTCGCGCTCGTGGGGGCGCTCGGCCACCCGCTCGTTCCATCCGAGGTAGCGCTGCTGAGCCACATGCCGCGGGCGGCGGTCGCGTTGGTGCTTTGGACGGCGACACGCGTCCCCACGGTGCGGGCGATGGGCGCCGGAGGAATGCGCGAGCCCGTCGCGCTCATCGACGCGATGGTCGCCGCGGCGCAGACGGATTTGCCGGCCCTTCGCCGTGTGCGACCCGACCTCACCAACTGAGCACTAAGGCGATGTGCGCGGGCGCGAAGTGGCGACTCGCGCGCGCCGCGCTCCCGCATCGAACAGCGTAAGAGTGCGTGTTTCGCCGGCAAGCACGCTCTCGAAGCGATTCCGCGCTACTTCGCGCAGTATCCACGGCGCGTGCTCGAAATGAACGCCGCTCGGCACACGAGACCTGCTGGGCACCCGCTTTGTTTTCCGACCTTCGCGACGCAGTCGTCGACTCCGTCGCAGCAGTTGGGCCCGGCGCATTGGCCACCGTTCTTGCCAACCGAGCCCCCGCAGACGAGCGTCGCTTCGCAGCCGGAGCCGTCGCCTCCGCATTGAAACGGCCCGTCCCCCGTGGCGTCGCCGCACTTGCAGGCGTCGCCCACCTTGCCCGCCCTGGCGACGGGAGGGCCGGCGTCGCCTGCCCCTTTCGGGCACACTTTCGCGAGCCCCTCGGGGCCGTCGACCCCGGCCAGCTCGCCGCAGGCCTTCGCGCTCAGACAGGCAATCTGCGAGACGCTGAAGACATACGTTCGCTCGCGCCGCCTCGCGCAGGCGCTCGACGCGCTCGCCCACACCGAGGAGCGCGTGCTCGAGATCGCCCTCGGCGCCGGCTTCGATTCGCAGGAGGCGTTCACGCGGGCCTTCAAGAAGGCGTTCGGTGTGACGCCTGCGCGCTATCGCAAATCGCATCAGAGCATTCCCTTCTTGCGCAAGGTGCGCTTCGACGAGGACTACCTTCGCCATCTGCACGGCGGCGTTTCGCTCGAGCCCGAGGTGAGCGTGCAACCTGCACGCGTCATGGTGGGCCTCTCCACCCGGTTCTTCGGCAGCGACTCCGAGAAGAACAACTTCGGCGCGAAGCTACCGGCGTTGTGGGGCGCGTTCATGCCGCGGCTGCCCGAGGTCGCGCGCGAGCCTCGCCCCACGGGGTACGGTCTCATCCAGCAGGTGGGGGCGCACACCGACGAGCTCGAGTACCTCGTCGCGATCGAGGTTTCGCCCGACGCCGCGGTGCCGAGCGACATGGTGCGCCTCGAGCTGCCGGAAGCGCGTTATGCCACGTTCCGGCACCGCGGCCACCTCGAGGAGCTCGACAAGACGGTAAACTACATCTACTCGAGCTGGCTCGCGCGATCGGGCCTGCGCCACACGTATCGCCCAGACGTGGAGATGTACGGCCCCGGATACCACCACGGGTCGGACGATTCGGAGGTGCTCTATGCCATTCCGATCGCGGCCGGCGCTTAATCGATTAGCGGCTGCTCCGTGCGGGATCCGAGGCCGATCAAGGGTTGGGGCCGAGGTCGCGGTTTCGGCGGACCTCTGCCTCGGAGAGCGCGCGACAGTAGACCGCGACGAGCCGGTAGTCGCCGCGCCAGAGGCGTTCTGCGGTGAAGCCGTCGATCTCGTTCGCGAGCGCCAAGCGGAAGGGCTGGAAACCGAAGGCGCCGGCCGGGAGCGTGTGGGTGGTGGGCGCGCCGTTTATCCAGAACGTAAGCTGGCCATTCGCGCGCGCCGTCACCACGACGTGGGTGAGCGCGAGCGCGACGCCGCCGTCGCTGGGGACCTCGACGAGGCCGGCGTCGATATCCTTGTTGCGGAGGCGGAACACGTAATGATCGCCGCTCTGACCGAGAGTAAAATCACGGTTCGGGACCGCGCCGGAGCCGGACATGGTCACGATTCGTGCGGGGCCGCCCTGATCGACACTGGCGGGCTTTATCCACGCCTCCACCGTAATCTCGTTGCTCGCATTGCAACGCGACTCGATCGTGGCGGCGTTGGCCGTGGACGCGACGAGCACTCGTCCGACGACCGACATGCCCGGCGCCGTCCACGAGACGGTCGGCCCGCTGGTCGCCACCGGGAGGCTGCCTCCGTCACCGTCGGGGGCCGGCGCACGCGCGACCACGAGCTCGAGCCGATTTCCCTCTGGCGCCGTGTCGTGAACCACGGTCCCGCCGTCCTCTCGGAACGCCAAGAACGCGACGAGCCCCTCCGCGACGCGGCCGAGGGGGGCGGCGTCGGCGCCGGCATCGAGTAACGGAGCGGGACCACCGTCGGGGGTGGCCGCATCGGGCGGAGGCACCACGGGTTGGCCGCTGTCTGCGGCCTCGTCGACCACGAACTTAGAGGCACAGCCAAAGAACGTGACGCCAATCGCCCCCCAAAAGGCGGCTATGCGAACAGATTTCGACGGCACTTCTCCACAGTGTGCCTGCCGCCGTAGCGCGCGGTCAACCCTTTCCCCCTTACGACCTCGGGCGCGCCGCCCGTCCGTTCGCCGACCGCTGCCCCCGCGACGCGCAGCAGCGGCCGGATCGTTACGTCCGCGTCATCGAAGGCCCACGTGACCGCAGCGCACGAACGGCCCCGAGCGACGTCGGCCCGCGCGTTTCGCCGACGAAGTGCGGCATGCGCGGCGCGCGTTCTGCGCAACCCGCCGGTTGGCATCGCGCGCGGCATTGGCCGTTTCCGCCGCGCCGAGCTCACTTGAACTTGTCGACCTCTTTCACGGCCTGCTGAACGTAGCTCTCCAGCGTGTCGAGCTGGGTGTCGAGGTTTCCCTCCGCCCGTTTCCAGTCGTCCGGGCGCACTTGATCGAGGTTGTCGATATCCCTCTTCGTGGCGGCCTTCTGGGTGTCGACCGTGGCGATGGACTCGCGGGACATGGTGGTCGCCTTCGGGCCTGCGCGGCTCACGATGTTCTTGAGCTCGTTCAGACGCGCGTTTGCCTTTTCCAGCCGCTCCGTCGCCTTGGCCTTGACCACCGCGCGCTCGTGGACGACCTTCGCGTCCGCCTCGACCCGCCACTTGGTGGCGTCCGTTGCGCCCTCCGGAGGCGTCGCATTCGCTTGGCGTACGTCGGCAGCCTTCAGCTTCGCCTCGCTGTGCTCGTCCGCTGCTGCTTGCTCCTGCTTGCGGTTCTCCGTCAGCTCCGCGTGATACGCGTCCTGCGCGTTCTTGTTGGGGTCGCTCGCGCACGCACAAACCGCGGACACGAGGAGCGAACCGAGCAACGATCGTATCGAGTTCAAGGCATTCCCTTTTCTGAGCGGCCGTCCGTCGACCTGGCCTCCCCATGCGGGGAGCGTGCCAGCGCTCGTGTCGCGTTCGGCAGGGAGGCGCGCAGAGCTCCTGCCGGCCGTGCTCGGTGACGCGATCGAGCCTCTATATCGCGCGCGGCGCCCGGTGCGCGACACTCGGGTTCGGCAGTCGGCAGCGTCGCCACGTGCACGCTCTGCGCGCGCTACCTGCGTTCGTAGCGAACAAGCATATCGACCGACCACCTGTGACAACACTGCAGCGCAGCCTGGCGCCGAAGTCGCTCGTTTCGCAGTGGCTAATACGCGCGGCGCGCGGCTGACGGCGAGAAGCCTGGGGCCGGCCCCAACAACGGCATTTTGGCGACAGACTCGGAGACGTTTGGCTTCGTGAGTCGGCTCGCGATCGGTGTAAATGAACCAGTGGCGCCGCGGTCTGGCGGCGCCCGCGTGGAAGCGCGATCGGCGGCGGACGAATCATCGCAACACGAGCGCGCTCGGCGACGAGCCGCCGACCACCGCAGCGAGGCACGCTCCGGCGGACGTCGTGAGCAGGAACGTGTGGCCCGCGAACGTCTGCTGCGCGAAGGTGGCGTTCGGTACGATCGATCCGGACATCGGCGCGCGCTTTCCTGCTTCGTCTAATCCAGGTGAGCACCACCGGCGCAGGCGTGCCGTTCGTCACCACCAGGGCCGACGAGATACCACCACGGGCGGACACGAGGGGCGCGCCGCACGGGAGGGTGGCGGCGAGCGGGCGCGCGATGGAGCGCGCTGGGGGCTCACCGCACGCGAGAAACGCGACGAACGCAACGAACGCGGAGGCGGCGGGGACCGAAATGGATCGCATGTGGTTAGCGCTCGTCGAGCGCGGCCGTGAGGTGATCGTACACGCCAGTGTCGTCGAGCGCACTGCGCGCCCGCGGCTCCTGCTCAGGGGCCGCAGCGCCACGTGCTCAGCGCGACCCGTGTTCCTTCGCTCGCGCTGAAAATCGACTTGCCGTCGGCAGAGAACGCGACGGCCTCGCCTTGCTGCTCCGGCGGCGCTTGGAGGGTGCGAAAGGGACGCTTCGCGAGCTCGGCCGGTCCGTCACCGAGGACGCCCTCGAAGAGCAAAATCGCCGCGTAGGTTCGCACGAGCATGCGCGGGCACGGACCGCCGAAGAAGTCGCCGCCGGTGACGGCAGGGATGCCGAAGGTGGGCGGAACGAACGTCGCCACGATGCGACCGGTGAGCGCGGTGCCTGGCGCTCCGGGCACACCGAATGCGACGACCGATACCGGTCCCGCGGTCTCCTTCGTGATGATGTAAACCGCGCCGGCGTCGTCCACGACGAGCGTCTCCGCGTTGTGGCGCCCGTCGGGGTAGCGGAGTGGGAATACGTCCGCTGCGGCGGTGGTCGCGCCGAGCGCAGGCTCCGCGAAGCGAACGAGCGCGATGTCGTCGCGCACCTTGTCGTTGTCGCCAATGTCGCCGACGAACACGCAGCTCCCGCTCGGGCACTTGCCGACGGCGATGTCTTCCCAGTCGACGGCAGGGGCCCCGGTCACGGAGACGACTCCCTGCGCCGCGCCGTTCGTACCCACTACGAAGATGCGTGCACTATCCCCGGAGTCATTGTGGGCATAGAGCACGTTCGGGTGAACGCGACTCGCGGCGAGCCCGCTCGTCTCGACGAGGCCCGCCGAGGCGAGCGTGCCGGCAGAGGTGGGAGCGCCGGGATAACGACACACGGGGCACACTTGCGCGTCAGCGTCAGCATCGGCGGCGTCGGTTGCGTCCGTCGAAGCGTCGCTCGCGTCGAGACGAGGCGAGGAGTCGATCTGCGCGTCGTTCGATCGTGCGGCATCGGGAGGGGTGGCGTCCCCCACGACCGAGGCGTCGCCGTCCTCTTCTGGCCCCGGCGCTGCCACAGTGCCACACGCGCCGGCGAGAAAGAACGCGAGCGGCGCGGCGAGCGCGAAAGATCGTGCGACGAGGGAAAAACGCGCCATGCGGTGGCATAGACCCGCCGCGAAGCGCGCGCAACCGCAATCCAAGCGGTCCTCGCGCGTGGTCGCTACGCCCAAGACGCGACGTCGTGAGCACGAAGATGTCTCTCCCCAAACCGTCGCTTCCCGATCGCGCTCGAGTCGGGTTCGTCAGCTTTGGCCCTCACCGCCGCTCCACTCATCCCATCGGGTAGCCGCAAGTCCGGCTCGAGCTGGCAAATTCGCTATCTTCGCCTTGGTTCCTCGCGTGCACCCTCGTCAGCAGCGGGCCGAGGTCGACGTGAGGCTAATCGGAGATGCAAGTCGGAGAATCGGCGCTACTCTCCTCGAATGCATCACTTCGACTCGCTTGCCTCTCTCACGGAAGTGAATGCCGTAAAGTCCCACTTTCGTTCGGTGCTCTGGTTTCTCCGGCAGCGCCGACCGGCGGGGCTCGATCCGGCGCAAAAGGCGGCGCGGGCGCTCCTGCTCGACGAGCTCGAGGTGTATGCGGCGCGGGGCATTTTCCCCCTCAACACGCAATTTCCGGGTGAGCGTCGGCCAACCTTCATCGACGAAGCGGGCACTCGCTGCGCCGTGGCGCACTTGCTCGACATGTCCGGCGAAGAGTCGCTCGCGCTCGAAGTGCGTGACCGCATGAACTTCGCGCCCGTCAGCGAAATCGCCGAAGATCTGCGGATTGGAGCGTGGCTCGAGGCGGCCGGGTTCACCCGCGAGGAGATCGCGCTCGTGCAGCCTTCGTACTGCAGCGACACTCCGAGCAGCTGTGTTTGCGACGCCTCGATCGCCGCGAACGCAGACTTCTCCCTCGTGAGCTATCGCTCCACGCGCGCCGGGCTCGTCGTCACGGAGGTCCATCGCGGCGTGCCCAGCATCGAGGTAGGCCTCCGAATCCTGGAGCCCGGCGATTCGTCCGAGGCAAAACCATCCCCCTCCCCTACCTCGGGAAACGAAATCGAGCGGGTCGCTTGGGTGGGCCTGCCGATGAGAAATCGCGCCGACGAGATGTATACGCGTCTCGTGCCTGCCTCCGAGCTCACCGTCGAAAATGGTGGCATCCGGTGCAGCTCGATGGGAGCGCGCTCCCTACCGCTCTCCAAAGAGCTCGCCGTCAAGGCGCTCCTCTCGCCTAGCCCCGATGCGTGCCGCGCCTACTTGACCTCACTCGACGAACGCTGGGACGACACGAGCTGCCCGAGCCAAGGGGGCTGCGACATGACGACCCTCGTCGGCTCGTCCCCCGCGAGCCTCGCCGTGCTCGCCGCCATCGTCGGCGCGATCGCCGCTCGCCGTCGCCGGTAGGCGCGAGAGCTTCGTTCGAGATTTCAAGGGCGGTCGGCTCCCCGTCGGACCTCGCGTTCACCATCCACAACGAAGGTCGACCTCGCCGCTAAGCGAGCACCAGGTCCACCGACACCAGGTTATGGTCCGACACGTCGGACACCACCGTGCGGGCGGAACGCGCGTGGACGCGGGGGGCGAGGGCTCGCGAGAGAACCAGGTAATCGATGCGCGTTTCGACGCGGCTCGTGATCGCGTGCTCCGCCGGAATGGGGACAGCGAGAGAGGCGGGGTATGCCTCGAGCGAGCCGGCGATCGCGAGACGAACGGCGTCGACATAGCCACTCTCGTCGAGGTTCCGGATGAAGTCGTCGCGGCCCTTCTCGAAGCCGTGACGCTCGCGCGCGACGTGCATCGCGGCGCGCCCCGCGTCGTCGAAGTCCGAGAAGCGCATCGCGTTGAAGTCGCCGCCGACGAGATGCACGGGGCGAGCGGCGAGGTAGCGCCCGAGAGTGGCAAGCTGGACGAGGCGCTCGTTCTCGTTGCAATGGTCGAAATGAACGCCCACGACGTCGAGATCCAAGCTCGCACCGGCGCCCTCGAGTGCGACACGGACGACGATCGCGGAGCGGAACTCGACCGCTTCGTCGAGCTTGAAATACTGCAGCTCCCGTGGCGGTTGGCGCGTGAGCACGGCGTTGCCACCCGAGCCGGCTTTGCCGAACGTCACGACCATCCCGAGCGCGTCGCCCACGTACCGGAGCGGGGAGCGCGGCGAGTCGGGGCCGACCTCGTTCAAGATCAGCACGTCGCTGTCGACCTCCTTCAGGAGCGCGATCGCGTCGTCGACGCGACCCCGGCCGCTCGCGTCTTGGAATTCGTGAATATTGAAGGTGGTGATGCGCATGAGGCGTCGGTGATTGTAGAGCGCGGCGGGCGCGGCGAGGTCGGGCCGGGAGGTGGATGAAAGTAACATTGTCGCCGATCGGTTGGTGATCGCAGAGACATTGGACCTCTCGACGGCCTCGGCGCACCGTGGCGGTGCGTTCGCTCGGGGGGGAAACCGACCGGTCGTGCATCGCGTGTCATGCTCGACGACCTCGGGTTCGGCTGACGACACAAAAGTGGCGCGTCGGCGTGGCGTTGGCCGAGGTGGCGGCGCCATCGACGAATTCACGCAGACTGCGCCCCATTCAGCCTTCGGTTCGGCACCACCTCGCGGTGAACTCTGCCGTGAGCTCGGCGCGTCGGCGACCATAGCTATGGGCCGTAAGCTCGAACGTCGTGATGCGGTCGGTACGGAAGGAGCGGTAATCCTCGCGTAGGCAGCACCACGCGACCACGATCTCCTTCTGCTCGTAATACGCGAGCTGAATCGGCCAAACCGTTCGCGCGGTCGCTTGGCCATCGGCGTCCTCGTACGCGAGCTCCACCGCGCGCTCGTTTCGCATGGCTTGGCGTGCTCTTTCGAGAATCGGCGTGCGTGGCCCACTCCCGCGTTTGGCCAGGTTGATGGGCCAAAGCCCCGGATCGTCGATGCGCGCGCGGAGGTCGTCCGTCGAAGCCGTCGCGATTTTGGCGAGGGCGTTTCGTGCCGCCGCGCCGAGCTCACCGTCGGGGAGCGTTTGCACCCAGCGCGCCCCGAGGACGAGCGCCTCGAGCTCGACGGGAGAGAACATGAGCGGCGGCATGAAGAAGCCCGCGCGAAGAACGTAGCCGAGGCCCGCTTCGCCCTCGATGGGTGCCCCGAGGCTGACCAGCTTTTGAACGTCGCGGTAGATGGTCCTGACCGAGACTTGGTGCTCCTCGGCGAGTGCCTCGGCCGTGGTAGGGCTCCGCCGGCGCCGGAGCGAGTCGAGAAGAGCAAAGAGTCGTTCTGTCTTGTCCATGCGTCTCTCGTCCTCGCTCGGCACCCGAGGTGCTCTCGCCGTTTCCCGGCGATGCCCTCAGCTCGTGTGCTGTGCCTTTACCGTCTCCATGAGCTCCGCGTCGAGCTTCTGCGCTCGACCGTAGGCGGGGCGGTCGGCGACGCGCGCGAGGTACGCCATGAGGTTCGGGTCTGCGGGAACCGCCTTGAGCTGATGAATCGTGAACGAGAGAGCGCTCGCGAGCTGGGTGTCGGCGGCGGTGAACTGCGAGCCGGCAGCGAAGGGATGCGCCGCAAAATGGCTTACCAAGTTGCGAATGGTGTCTTCGTATGCACCAAACGAATATTCCGACGGCTTGTGATCGATCTTACGAAAGTGCAACGCGACGCTCGGGTCGACCACGGCGTCGTTGTAGACGAGCATCTTCAGGTACGAAGCGCGTCGCGGATCGTCGAGCGATGGCGCGAGCCTGCCGGCGGAGAACCGGTCTGCCAAGTAGATCGTGATGGCCGCGCGCTCGGTGAGGATTTGGCCATCGATCTCGATCGCGGGGACCTTCTTGTGCGGGTGAATGGCGCGGTACTCTTCCGGTGCCCCGCCAGGCGCGTTCGGGTCCACGAAGTGCACGTCGTAGGGCACCTCGAGCTCTTCGAGCAGCCAGCGGACGCCGGCGGCGCGCGACCAGGGGTGGTAGTGGAACAGGATTTTGGATGGCGTTCGAGCGGGCTCGGTCATGGCCAAGCTCTACCGCCGTCCCCTGACAGGTCCTGTCAGGAGCGAGCCGAGGGCGGTCTGGCACCGGCATTCATCGTGCCCTCCATACGAGCTTCGCTCGTACGGTTGGTACGGTTGGTTCTTGTTGCTGCTCACCTCCAAACGATCGGGGGATGCTCGCTACGCCGAGCAAGCCGTACCCGCGCTGCGCTATGTTCCGAGGCGATGGCCAAACTGCTCCGAGTGGCTCCTGCCCCGGCGGACCCAGCGGGTGCGCGTGCCGCGGATCGCGCCGCGCTCCACGCGTTCCTATGCGCCGTGAACGGCCCACCACCGAGCGACGAGTTTGCCGCGTTCGCAGACTCGTTTCGGGCGCGCGAGCTCGATCGGCTCGAGTACTTTCAGCGGCCGGGTAAGAGGGCGCGGAGCGTCGCGCTCGTGCGCTCGGGCCTCCTGCGGCTGGTCTACGTACGAGCCGACGGCAAGGAGCTCGTCAAAGGGTTCGTCTCCGCGCCCGACTTTGTCGCCGCGCTGGAGTCGCTCCTCACGGCGGAGCCGAGCCGCCTCGCCATCCAGTGCCTCGAGCCAACCCGCCTCTACGTCCTCGACTACGAAGTAGCGACCGCGTTCTACGAGCGCAGCGCCTATTGGCAGCGGTTCGGGCGCCTCTTCGTGGAGCGGCTCTACGTCAAAAAAGCGAGGCGCGAGGCCGCGCTCCTTACGGACTCCGCCGCCGTTCGCTACGAGACCTTCCTCCGCGAGCACACGAACCTGGTCGACCGGGTCCCCGGGTACGAGATTGCCTCTTACCTCGGTATCACGCCCGAGGCGCTGAGTCGGCTTCGAGGCCGCCGTACCCAGAAGGCGCGCCCCGCCCCTGCGCGCGGTGGCACCTGACCGCGGCGCTCTCGGGCGCACGCTCGAATGCTCGTGGTCGTCACGAAGCGTCTCGTTCGCTCCGGAGGCGCGAGGCCTCGTTCGCTACGGAGGCGCGAGGCCTCGTTCGCTACGGAGGCGCGAGGCCTCGTTCGCTACGGAGGCGCGAGGCCTCGTTCGCTACGGAGGCGCGAGGCCTCGTTCGCTGCGGAGGCGCGAGGCCTCGTTCGCTACGGAGGCGCGAGGCCTCGGCGCTTCTTGATCTGGATCAAGGTGCCGGCGCGGGCCACTTCCTACGCTCCTCTTGCGTCCAGCAGACCCGAATCTCCGGGCTCGCGACGGGCGCAAACGGAGCCACGATGCGCGCATTTTTCCTCTCTTTGTTTCTCCTCCCCGTTTGTGTCGCATGCAGCACCGAAGGAGCCACTCCATCCCCCGAGGAGACGCCTAGCGCGCTCCTCACCGAGGTCGCGACGGAGAGCTTCGCTTCGGGGCACGGTCCGGGCCGCGCGACCGACATCCGCGCCTTTCGGCGTTCGCTCGTCGGGTTTTGGCGCACCAAAAACTTTCAGCGCGGGGCGTGGGTCGATCTCATTTGGGTCATGGGCAAAGAGAAGGCGTGGCACGCCGTGATCGCCTACGCCGATGAAGCGATGACGATCCCGCTCCTTCGCTGGGACATCGTCCGCGCCTACCGGGTCGACCAGCGCTCGCCCGCGTTCCCCGACGCCTACGACATTACGTGGACCGACCGTACCAGCAAGCTCACTGCCTACGTGAACAACCCCGCCCTGTTTGCGTCACTCGGGATCGACGACTGCGCGCTCCAACCGAATGTGCCCGTCGATCTCGCGGGGAGCAACTGCGGTGCGCCGCTCTTCCCGTTCCGCGATTGCGACCTCGCAGACTTCGCCGAGCTCACGAGCGCGGGAATGACGTTCGGAGATCCGACGGAGGGCGATCGCTGCGTGAGCCGTCCGTCTCGCCGCGAAGCGTGGACGTTCGCGAGAGTGCCGCCGAGCGCCGAGCTCTTCCGCGCGCTCGATCCGCGCCCCTGATCCCGAGGCAGCCCACGACGAGAGCGGCGCGTGCCTACGCGCCGCCCTCGAGTGCTCGTCGGCGGAGAGCCGACGCGCATGGCTTCGTTCACGGGAAGCCGAGCAAATCGGTGGGCACTTGGCGGTCGAGGGTACCGTTGTTGCCTATTTGCCCGTGATTGCCTTGGCCCCAGCATTTGATCGCGCCGGTATCGAGCAGTGCGCAAACGTGCTCGTCGCCGATCGTCAGCGAGGTGGCGCCGGAGGCGAGGCCGACACAATCGGTGGGTACCTGACGATCGAGCGTGCCGTTGTTTCCGACCTGACCGTGCGTGTTGAGGCCC